>CAYIBZ010000049.1:0-2601 GCA_964361795.1 uncultured Candidatus Saccharibacteria bacterium | reverse complement strand
CACCAGAATTTAACTCGCATGGCGTATGAGTTAATCTTTAAAAGCCGTCCCGAAAAGGCGTCTCGGTCTGGGGTCTTTGTTAGAGAAATGGAACAAATGGGACACAGAAACGAGATTTTTGATATGTCTCATTTGCTTTTTGATTTTTCTCGAAAACTCATATATCGTTAAGGTATGACGATCGATGAAGTCAAGCAAAAAACAGCCCCGATTTTGGAAAAGCACGGCGTGGAATACGCCGCGGTTTTTGGAAGTTTGTCTCGCGGCGAAGACCGCCCCAAAAGCGACGTTGATATATTGGTTCGCCTCGGGCGCCCCACTGGAATGGTCGGCTATATGAAGCTCATAGAAAGTCTTGAAAAAGCCCTCCGCAAGAAGGTGGATTTAGTCACCGAGCAAAGTCTTAATAAGCGGGTGCGGCCATACGTGGAGCCAGACCTCAAACCTATTTATGAAAAACGGAAAGGATGATCGTGTCTACCTCGAGCAGATTTTAGATTCGGTGAAAAAAATCCGAGAATTTGTAAAGGGCATAGACCAGACCGCGTTTGCAAAAGACCAGAAAACCCAAAGTGCGGTTATTATGCAATTGGCGCTTATCGGCGAAATGGCCAAGAAAATTTCAACCCAGACGAAATCGGAAATTAAAGTTCCTTGGAAAGAAATCGCCGGCTTCCGGGACCGGGCAATCCACGATTACTACCAGATCGATCTTCGCGTTGCTTGGGATACAATCGCTCTTGATCTTGAGCCGCTAGCAAAAGCGGTGAAAAAATACCTTGGATAATTGCGGACGGGAGGTTGATAGCCGTTACTTTCGGACTTGACAGTATTGAGTTTTAGATATATAATATGGTCAGTAAATTAAAAGGAGGTTTGATATGGCAATTCTGGTTATCGGATTACTTGCGGGATTTGTAATCGGTTGGTTGTTCGGTTGGCTGTCAGGTAGACGCAGTGAACGGGAATATAGCTATCGCCTGAAGCGTCAAATGCATGCGGCAGTTCCGGACTTCCCTTTTTCTGACACGGGATACCTACTTCAGGAACTAAAGAAACGACCTTATCTAACCAATGATTAGCATTTCGGCCGCCAAGACTCCGGTCTGGCGGTTTTTCTTTTTACCCCATTGTATTCGCCGAAGCTTTATGCAAAGGCGAACCGACGCTACTCATTATTTCTAATTTACTTTCTTGATTGAATCGGCGATAATTTATAAATCAAAATGAAAATTGTATTGACTGATCATGCAAAAGAGCGGTTTCGAGAGAGGGATATTTCATTAAACGTGATCAAATCTGTTTTATCAAAACCCGACGTCGTAAAACCATCTTTTGATAATAGAGAAATAGCTATCAAGGTTGTGAATGGTAAAACCATAGAAGTCGTGTATAGTAAAGAAAAAGGCGATAAATACATAATTATTACTGTTTATTATGGAAATTAAATACGATCCGATAGCCAAAGCCGGATATCTAAAACTTAAAAGGGGTAAAATTTCTAAAACTATTAAAGTTAAAGAAAACCTGATTATTGACCTGGATAAAAAAGGCGAGGTTTTGGGCGTTGAACTTTTAGATTTTTCACTTCCTTTATCGGCAAACAAAAAATCCTACGCTAAAGTGCCTGTGTTGATTAAAT
Source organism: uncultured Candidatus Saccharibacteria bacterium (assembly GCA_964361795.1). Classification (GTDB taxonomy): domain Bacteria; phylum Patescibacteriota; class Minisyncoccia; order UBA6257; family WO2-44-18; genus CAYIBZ01. The sequence continues at coordinate 959 of CAYIBZ010000049.1, read as the reverse complement.
AAAAGGAAAATCTAGTGCGGGCAGTGTCGGTCTGGAACCAGACCATAGCAAGCATTATAGGGCTTTCTTGGGGCTCATTCCAGTCGTCCGTTTGAGGTGTCTCGGTCAGCGGTATGATTTGCGTTATTTTTAATAGTATGGTAGTATCTAGTCGGTTCCTTATTAAGGAGATGGCGGATGAACAAACAGAATGATCCGGATTATGAAGAATTAAGAATTAGATTGGTAGAAGACAACGGCAAAAGCCTGTGGACGTTCACATGCGAAAACGGCATTGCATTCTGGGTTGATAAAAAATATGGCGTTAAACCTCGGATCGGCAATGTTGTCCGATTCTATTTTGACGAAACCAGATCCGTACGCGGCCTCTATATCAATGGCCGCAAGTGCTATTATCACACCCGCGAAGAGCAGGCAAAATTAAACGCAGAGCGGCGCCGAAAGCAGGAGGCGAGCGAGAAAGCATTATTTAGAAAGAATCGTCCGAAGCTCGATGCGCAATATCGCAGCTTACCCGAAGTCTTTAAGCATCGCATTGATAAATTCAGGCAAAATAACCCCGATTTTCGTTGGAAATACGAGGCATATGAGATGTATGTCTGTACCCAGGCTGTAAAGATTGCCGAGGCCGCACAAAAGGCTGAGGTAATAAGGTCATGGGATGAAGGAAATGGATTTATAAGTTTCGAGAAGGCAAAAAGTGTCGTACCAGGCCTTGACGACGGCCATAGCGGCAACACTTTTGGCGCTGCTTGCTTACTCGCCATCCTGTATCTCAGTAATCAACGGGGAGTTGTAAGACATCACGGAGCTATGGCCCCGCTTGTTGGATCAAAAGAATATGGTTATGTGCCCGTTTCACCTGCCGCCAAGACTTAGGTCTGGCGGTTTTTTTATAACCTAATCATCCCAAAAAAATTTATCCTCTCGGTCTCTCGATAAAAAATGTTGATGGCGGG
>CAYIBZ010000048.1:0-2808 GCA_964361795.1 uncultured Candidatus Saccharibacteria bacterium | reverse complement strand
TCTAACGGGGTTGACACGAATTCACTCTTGGTTATAATCATTTCTATTAAAAAAGAAAAATCAATAAACTTAAAAGGTCGTTAGAAAATCATCAATATGTTAGAACTTAAAAACGCCAAAAAGAAAAAGGCCAGCGATGACAATATAGATGACGGGCACGTTTCTTCTGATAAAGGCGCGGCGGACGAAGAAGATTCGGAAGAATTAGAAGGTCTGGATGAAGAGAAGGAAGAAGATGAAGAGGAAGAAGAGCTTGAATAGGTAAAAAGTCCTCCGACGTCCGTCGGAGGACTTTTTAGATTTTGCTTATATATCTATTGGACTTAAGCTATAAATATGAATAAATTGGCGCGTGTGGCAATTATCTTAGGCGGCGGCCTCCTGGTAATAGGGGGGCTGTCCTTTTTACTGATAGTCAAAGACTTGCCTAGTCCGGATATCTTAAACAGCCGGCAGGTTTTTGAATCTACAAAAATTTATGATCGGACTGGCGAATTTTTGCTTTACGAAATCCACGGAGAAGAAAAACGGACTATCATCCCGTTTGAAAAAATACCGGATCATGTCAAACAGGCCACTATTGCTATTGAAGACGCGAATTTCTACAAACATTCGGCTTTTGATATTAAATCAATCATACGCGCGTTTTTGGTCAATCTTACTAGAGGAAGGATCTCTCAAGGAGGTTCAACTATTACTCAACAATTAGCCAAGAATGCTTTTTTAACTCCAAAGAGAACGATAACCAGAAAAGTTAAAGAGTTGGTTCTGGCAATCAGACTGGAAAATCAGTTTAGTAAAGATGAAATTCTTAATCTTTATCTCAACCAAATTCCTTATGGCGCCAATGCTTACGGCATTGAAGCGGCCAGCCAAACTTATTTTCAGAAACACGCCGAAAATCTTAATTTAGCGGAAGCCGCTTTATTGGCGAGCCTGCCAAAAGCTCCATCATACTATTCTCCATGGAGCACTCATGTCCAAGATTTAATGGATAGGAAAAATTTGGTCTTGGAAAAAATGGTTGAGTTAAATTATATTGACGAAAAAACTAAAAAAATAGCGCAAAATTATAAATTTGAGTTTGCTCCCAAGTTCACCAGTATAAAAGCTCCTCATTTTGTCATAGCCGTACAGGATTATTTAAATAAAAGGTATGGGGAAGATTTTGTTCGCACTGCCGGCTTGAAAGTTACTACCACTGTTGATTGGAAGCTCCAGGAGCTGGCCGAAAAAGCCGTCGCGGACGGCGCCCAAAGAAATGAAGAATTGTATCAAGGAAAAAACGCGGCTTTGGTGGCTCAAGACGCGTCTACCGGGCAAGTTTTAGCGTTGGTGGGGTCTAAAAATTACTTTGACGCCAATGACGGCAATTTCAACGTTGCCACTCAAGGCCTAAGACAGCCGGGTTCTACTATTAAACCCTTTGCTTATCTTGCCGCTTTTCAGAAAGGATTTACGCCCGAAACTGTGGTTTTTGATTTGGAAACGGAATTTGACGCGACCGAAATCCCGGAAAACAGCTATAAGCCGCAAAATTTTGACGAAAAATTCCGCGGCCCGGTTACTTTAAGAAAAGCGTTGGCCCAATCCATTAATATTCCTTCAATTAAGACTTTATATTTAGCTGGCATAGATGCTGTTTTGAGATTGACTAAAGATTTCGGCATTACCACTTTGACGGAAAGGAGCCGTTACGGACTTTCTTTGGTTCTTGGCGGAGGAGAAGTAAAATTAATTGATTTAGTGAACGCTTATTCCGTTTTGGCTCAAGAAGGAATTAAACATAAACAATCTTTAATTCTTAAAGTTATCCAAGATGATAAAATTTTAGAAGAATACGAAGATGATCCTCAAAAAGTTATTGAACCTCAATATACGAGATTAATCAACGATATTTTATCAGATGTTGAAAGCCGGGCTCCGTTATTTTCTAATAGCTTGGGCCTCACTGTTTTTCCTAATCAGGAAGTTGCTTTAAAAACCGGCACCACGAACGATTATCGCGACGCTTGGGCTGTCGGCTATACTCCGACTTTCGTAGTTGGCGTTTGGGCCGGCAACAATGATAATACTCCCATGCAAAAAAAAGGCAGCAGTATTTTGGCGGCGATTCCTATTTGGAACGCTTTTATGTCGGAGTCGTTAAAGGGTCGGGTAACGGAAACTTTTAATCATCCGGATCCAATCTTCACTGACAAACCAATGTTAAAAGGAGAATATGTGATTAACTATTCCGTTGGCAATCAAAATTTCCCGCAAATTCACGACATTTTGTTCTATGTTGATAAAGATGACCCTCTTGGGCCGGCGCCTAAAAATCCGGAAAGAGATTCTCAATATTTAAATTGGGATGAACCGGTTCAGGAATGGGTAAAAACTAATCTTTCAAACCTCGGCAACGTTAATCAGTTATTGCCGATTAACGCCCAGATTATCGGCGAAAACCAAGAAATAAAAATTAATCTGATCTGGCCGGAGAACGGCGGTTTTATTAAAAACCCGGTGGAAATTACGGCAGATATTAAATCTGGAATTAATTTAAAATCAGTGGAAATTTATTTTAATGAAATCTTATTAGATAGAGTAATTAATCTTGGAAGTAATTATTATATTTACCGTAAAAATATTTCTCTAGAGAACGTGAAAACTCAGAATAAATTCAAAATTTCGGTCTTAAATGAATCCAACATTCGTTCTGAAAAAGAAATAATTTTATATAAATGAAGCTCCCCGCCCCGCCATAGGCGGGGCGGGGTATCGGAGCGGAATTCTCCAAAGCCCCAACCCTCCTTCGCCAAGGCTTCG
>CAYIBZ010000047.1:0-3179 GCA_964361795.1 uncultured Candidatus Saccharibacteria bacterium | reverse complement strand
TGCGGGCAGTGTCGGTCTAGAACCGACCCTTTAGAGGGAATTCTAGCACTTTTGGGGCTGTCCCGAAAAGGCGTCTCGGTCAGGATAAAAAAACGCCAACTATTTTTTAGTTGGCGTTGAATTGATTCTTAGGCTGTAGTAGTAAACTCACTCTTAATGTATTTTTCGAATGGGGTCGTGTCAAAGGCGTCGATGAGCCAGCAATTCTTGCCGTCCCAGCCGATAACTAGCGGATCACCGATTGGCACCGGAACAAAATGCTGATTCACCTGCCACTTGGGAGCTTCGGCCAGGATAAATAGCTTATCCTTGAAATCCGATTTAGCTGCTTCGATCTTTTGCCTGGTCTCATCAGGAATCACGCCTTGGAATACGGCTTCGATTTCGCAGTAGCTACCAACCCGAGATGATCTGAGCCGCTGGTCAAAACGCTGAAAGACATCGTCAAAGCAATGTCCGATATCCCAAGGCAATGACTTCGGCTCGAGTTTCCAACGCTCCCATGTCATATTGTTTTCTACCCTCAGCCTGCAACGCGGATTGACCAGGTCAAAAACCGCTAAACGCGGCAAACCGTCACCATTCCGCCACTTGAGCGCTTCGCGATAATGGAACCGACTATATTTGTTAGCAAACTTTGAGACACTGTCTAGTGTACCCTTCCGAGTAGTGAGTTGAGAGATCATCTCGTCCGATTTCTGAATGCTACTCCGTTCAATACCGAAAAACGACTGCTTCACTTTCTGAAGCCTCGCAATCTCGGCATCTACCTGTTCGTGCTGTTTGTCTAGATCGTCAATGATCGGATCAACGCACAACGTCGCGGCAGCCTTAACCGGGTTAGCAATGACGAGCTTTTCGCGCTCATCTAAAACACGGCCGAAATCACGTCTTGCCCCAATCCAAGTAAGCAATCCAACCATAGGCGCTACCTCCATAAAAAGCGGAGACTACAACAGGTAGGCTCCTTTGTTAGGGAACTGTGTCGATGCTAACATAAGCAATGAAATAATGCAAGTCGTAGAGAAAGATATGTATAGTCAACCACAAAACGCCCGTTCGGGTGTTTTGTGAATTTTTCAAGGCCTCTCGGTCTCTCGATAAAAAATGTTGTAGCTCCGATGCTGCGATCGGAGCACTGATTTTCCAGCCAATCGCTTTGCTCTTGGGGAAAATCTAGTGCGGGGGCGTCAGGATTTAAAGTTTCGCCTCCGGCTGGATAGCCCGTCGGCTCACCGAACCATATCGCCAAACCCCGACCCCCTCTCGGACACCTTCGGTTTCCGAGTGCCTTCCTGATCGGGGTTTGGCTGGTTCGAATCCTGTGCCAGAAAAATTTTAAACACCCCGTTCGGGGTGTCAAAATTTTTGCGGGGGCGTCAGGATTCGAACCCGACCTCTTTGTTTTGGAGACAAATGTGCTTCCGCTGACACTACGCCCCCCTATCCTGCTCTTATTTTAGCTTTTTGTGACGAAAAATCAACTTGCTTTTATTTCCCTGGCTTAAATGTTATTTGATACCTCGGCTTCCAGATCTCGATCAATTTCATTTTCCAACCACCGTTCGTTTTTTGTATCGTTTCTTTTCCATTTTTTGTGCGGTTTGCCCCGTCACCAGATCGAGCACTGCCCCACCCAAACCGTTTTCCTTAAGCCTCAGCTGGGAGTTCGCAAAAGCCGAGTTAGCAGTATTGTGCGGTCTAATCTTTGGGCGGAGGTTGTAAAACGGAAGTGCTCGGCTCGGTGCGGGGTTTGCAAAGACCGCAAGCGGATTTCCGTTTACGCATACATTACGGTTTGTAAGCATTGCCGCGCCAATCAATTTTTTCTATGTAAACTTTCCGTTCGTCAAAATTGAATTCTACAATAATTCTGACCTTACCAGATCTAATCCTGTAAAATCCTGTCCAGACACCGCTCAATTTTGCAATATTCACATTGACGCTTTCACCGCGAAACTTCTTAAGCGCTTTAACAATAACCGCGCTTATCTTCTCAATTATTATGTGGTTCGCCTCCAAAAACTTGAGCGCGTCTTTATGAAAATCCAGCCGCCAATTCATGCGGAATTACAACTTGACCCCAAAGCTCCTTGCTGATTTTCTTTGCGGTTTTCCGTAAAGTTTCTCAATTTCTCTTTGTTCTCCGGCCGAACAATATGGAAGTAAGCTAGCGCGCAATTTCATCATTTCTGAAGAAATCACCTCTTTTAGACTTTCCTTGATAAGAATTTTTAATTTTTTAGAATCGGTTGCAATACTCATAATTTGAGAATACCACAAAGATTTTTAAAGCTCAAATTAAAAAATGAAAAAAAACTACCGCTCCGACATACGCCGCAGTTAAATTTGTGAAAGTTTTTTGGTATATTTATTTTATGCTTGGATTCTTAATGGTATTGGCTGGAACGTTTTTTGAGGAAATCGGAACGTCTATCGGCAAAACCAAAGTTAGCGAAAAGAAAGAAAGCGTTTATACGATGGGATTTCTGAATATGTTGTGGGGTGTTTTGATTTTCTTGGTCATTGCTTTTCTTATTAAGAAAAATTTTGTTTTCTCGCTGGCGTCTCTCCCTACTTTTAGCATTCGCGTAATTTTAGAAATCGCTCAAATTCAGGCGTCTATTATGGCAATCAATCGGGCGGAGCGGAGCACGTTTGAATTTATCCGCATTGGCACCGTTCCTCTGCTTCTTTTAGTGGATGTGATTCTGGGATATGCCATTGGCGTCAATCAAATTTTCGGCATTAGTTTGGTTGTCGCGGCGCTAATCTTTTTGATGCTGAACCACGGTTTGAGTTCCGCGGGAATCGGCTATGTAATTTTCTCCACTCTTAATGCCGTAGCCACCATTTCTCTATACAAATACAATATTACTCATTTCAACACAGTAGAAGCGGAACAGAGCGTCATTATGTTATTTTTGATGGTTTATCTTTTCTTAATGGCGCATTTTGCCAATAAAGAAAATCCGGCATCTTTTCTTAAAAAACCAATTTTTCTGGCCCAATCTTTTAGCGCTGGCGTGGGCAGTATTTTAATAAGTTTTGCTTATCTTTTTGCCGCCGCTTCCATTATCACCACAGCTAAAAGAGGATTAGGGACGCTCTGGGCCATCGGTTCGGGAAAATTCTATTTTCACGAAAATCACGCGCGGCTTAAACTAATATCGCTCGCT
>CAYIBZ010000046.1:0-3182 GCA_964361795.1 uncultured Candidatus Saccharibacteria bacterium | reverse complement strand
ATATTTATAAAATTTTGACCGCTCCTCGAGCGGCCTTTTAATAAAATTATTATAACGCATTTGCTTTTTAAATGTCAATAGGTAACATGTAAACATGAGTTCAGAAGATCCATTTCTTAAAGAAATGTGGCAGAGGCGTTCCGAAGAAGAAAGCGGAGAAAGTCCCGAGAAAAAAAGTTTTGAGTTGTGGGTAGAAATTCAGGGGAAATCCGAAAAGAATAAAGATCTGCAAGAAGCCTGCGCCGATCTTAAAGAAAGTATCATTCGGTATTATAAATCTGTGGTTAGACTGGAACGAGCAGAAGGACAATCTTTTGAAAAAGAAGATATTGAAAGAGCCGATCATGACAGGAGAATTGCTCACGAGGCGCTGATTGATAAACTTAATTTTCTCTCCAGGGAATTCGCCAATGCCGGTCTTGATAATCACTGGAGAAAAGAAATTGGTTTGGATCGCGATACTGCCGGTATATGGTCTTATAATGTCGGAGAGTTTTTGAGTAAAGAATAACCGCAACTAATTAGTTGCGGTTTAAAATTTTGCCGCCGTATAAAGCGGCTATATATGAGGAGTTTTTTCTTAATGTGCTAATTTAATTAAATTACTATCCGGCAATTTTTGCAATGCGGCAATTGTGGATAATTTTTTTACCGACATAATTGCCGCATTATGTCAATCAAACTAAATGTTTTCGTAATGCTTAATCTCTTTACTTGGCAAAAAGACAGTTACTAAATCAATTCTCCATCCAATATTATCATCAATCAGTTGCGGGTTAAATCCGGCAAACATTGATGCCGATCTTTTTAGCTTTATTAATTTTGCAGAGGTTAGGTTATCTTCTGGCTTCAAGTCAGATGGATTGTTTCTCATCGTTTTAACTTCAACGAACACTAGGGTCTTTTGTTTATCAGTGGCAATAATATCTATTTCACCCCACTGCTTCCTTAAATTCCGATCAACAATCCTATAATTCTTGTTTATCAGGTATTCGCAAGCTAAATCCTCCCCTATTTGGCCTATTTCTGATTTTAACGTCATATGTTTACCGATTTACGTCAAACATGATACAATTAGTGTTACACGGTGTAATAAAATAATCAAAATTAGAAGTTTGCCGATAAACAATGCCAAAATTCTCTCTTAGTAATGAGTATATTAGAGGCCTGGTTGACGGTGAAGGTTGTTTTACATTTTGCAGTATACCAACAAGAAATAAAGAAGGACAAAAATTTAAACTACCGGCCTTCGTACTTAGGATGCATCACAGAGATCATGATCTAATAACTGCAGTTAGAGATGCTCTCAAGTTAAGAAACAAGATATACGTTTGCAAACCATCTACAAAAGATGGATATAACCGCGGAAATATGTCATCAATAATTGTTAGAGACTTAGGATCTTTAAAAAACGTGATAGTACCTTTTTTTTACAAAAGGTTGCGAGGATATAAAGCAATACAGTTTCTAAATTGGATCGATCGTATAGGTTCAGATCCGGTAATCCCAGAAAATTATAAAATCATATACAGGCTATATAATTGCGGATATTGGGATAAAAACCAAAAATTCCTGGACTAACTGTAATTACTCGCTAAACAATTTCAGTTGTTTAACACATAATTTGTTTATCAACAAACATTTTTTTGCGTTTAAGCTCAATTACATGAACGATGTTTCACACTTTGAGCAATGTTTCACACTGAAATGCCAATTCTGTCAATGTTTTAGGTAATGTGCAAGCACATATGGCGGATGGAGTTGACAGACTTTGTTTAACATGCTAGAATGTGTCCAGAACCTCAAAACCCATTTTTTGGAGAGGCCAATGGTTGTGCCGGATCGTATCAACAACCCCGAATGGCAATCTGTGTTTATGCTGGCGCGCACTACCGATGACTGCTATCTCAAAAGCTTGCTCGGCGTCGAAGCTTTGGCTGATGACCACGCCCACGGTCCTGTGGCTGTTTCTGATGGAATCTCAACCAAAGGATTCCATCGCAATGACGTGGAACGCGTTATCAGAATCAAGGATGGCGACAAAGATGTGGGAGAAAAATGGCTGGGTGTGTTCCAGCTGAAGGATGGACGATTCGTTTCCGTGCGCGGCTGGTGCGACCAAAGCGGATTCGGCTGAAGTCACGCAAGCGGCGGGGCGCAGGTTGCGTCCTCTCTTCGTGAAATCGTGGTTTCCGGACTTTCCAGCACAGAACGTGAACATCTTGGTTTTGATCTCAATGATCCGGAATCTTGGGGCGCCTAAACAAAAGGCCCGCAGAAATGCGGGTCATTTTTTTCCTCTGCCGTCACAATCGGGGCAATTGGTAAATTCAATGTCTGATCCATCTTCAACTTGTTGCGGCAATTTGCCGGTTCCCGAACAAGTTTGGCAAACTTCTTCCGGAAATTCTGCCGGATTATCTTCAGTCTTCATAAGAAAGAGCGCTTTGATAAAATTTTTCTAAACGCTCAATTCGTTCTTTCGGCAACTTCAGTTTTCTTGATAATTCTTCAATAGTAGGGGAGCGGCGCAGTTTCTCAAAAAGTTTGGCGCGCGCTATCCTATAAATTGCGAATTCTTTTCTAATTCTACGTATCAATCCTTGTTGTTTTAATTCTCGGTATATGGCTGTCTCTACTGCCCGATAAATTTTTTCCCCGCGATCGTCATTAGGATCAGCAGTTAGTAAACCTAAAACAGCTTCTTGATACAAATCGTCTCGGCTTAACGCGCATCTATATTTTTTCTTTAACTTTTTGATGATTTCCAAGATATAACTGCGGTATTTATCAATCAGTTCTTTCCGGATGTCATCCATTTGTAGTTTACTCCTCAAATTTCTAAGAAATAGCGTAGCTTATTGGAAAATAATAATCAATGTCGTAAGATTAAAAAACAGTTATCCACAGAATATTAACTGTAGGGCCCTCGCCTTCATAGCTTCCTCCTTCGCTCGTATATCAATATCCGAGCTTCGGAAGGACAAGTTTTCTAGATCATGGAAAATCCTTGCCCTTCGAAGCTCTGGTGTTAACCAGAGCGTAGTAGGGCCCCCATAGCTTAGTGGTAAAGCACCTGCCTCTTAAGCAGAGTACCTTGGTTCGATTCCAAGTGAGGGCACAGGCGCGCTTAGCTCAGTGGCAGAGCGACTCGTTTACACCGAGTAGGCCGGGGGTTCGAT
>CAYIBZ010000045.1:2157-3320 GCA_964361795.1 uncultured Candidatus Saccharibacteria bacterium | reverse complement strand
TCTAACGGGATGGATTTAAAAAACTTAAAACGGGCGATTGAACAAATCGCGGAGGAAAAGGGGATAGACGCTTCCAGAATTTTGGAAGCTATTGAGGCTTCCATTGCCGCCGCCTATAAAAAAGAATATGAAAAGCGCGGCGAAGTGATAAAAGCAAAGTTTGATTTAAAAACGGGCGAGTTGAAATTTTGGCAAGTGAAGACAGTCGTTGATGAAACAACTGTTCGGATAGTTGAAGAAGGCGAGGAGGCGGCGGAACAAACGGCGGTTGAAACTCCCGCTGAAGAGGGAGGGGAGCCAAAACTGCCGCGATACAACCCGGATCGGCATTTATTTTTGGAAGAAGCGAAGAAAATAAAATCGGACGCGAAGCTTGGCGATGAATTAGAATTTTCTTTGGAAACCAGAGAAGATTTCAGCCGCATTGCCGCTCAAACCGCTAAACAGGTTATCTTACAGCGCTTGCGCGAAGCGGAGCGCGATTCAATAATAAAAGAATTTCAAAGCCGCGAAGGCGAGATTGTCAGCGGCGTAGTCCAACGTTTTGATAGGGGAAACGTTTATATAGATATGGGAAGGGCCACTGGGGTTATGTTTGACAATGAATCAATCCCCGGAGAACATTATCGGGTGGGCGAACGTCTGCGCTTTTATGTAGTAGCGGTCCAATCAGATTCCAAAGCGCCGGGAATTATCTTGTCTAGATCGCATCCAAAATTTGTAAGCAAACTTTTCTCATTGGAAGTTCCGGAAATCAGTGACGGAATTATTGAAATAAAAAGCATTGCCCGTGAACCGGGAAATCGCACGAAAATTGCCGTATTTTCCAACGCTGACGGCGTTGACCCGGTCGGCTCTTGCGTTGGCCAGAGAGGCACTAGAGTCATGGCGGTCAGCAACGAACTGGGCCAGGAAAAATTGGATATCGTTGAATGGTCTGAAGACCCGGCAAAATTTATTGCCAGCTCTTTGTCGCCAGCCAAAGCGACGAATGTGGAAATTTTGCCGAGAAGAGAGGCAAGAGTTTTTGTTCCCGATGACCAGTTAAGTTTAGCGATTGGCAAGGGCGGACAAAATGTCCGTTTGGCGGCAAAGCTGACCGGATGGAAAATTGACGTCCGATCGCAATCAAAACCGGAAGAGTCCCAAGAGGGCGGAACAGC
>CAYIBZ010000045.1:0-2057 GCA_964361795.1 uncultured Candidatus Saccharibacteria bacterium | reverse complement strand
GGCCAAATTACCGCGTTGGGATTTTTAGTCGGATCAGCGGCTTCCGCTTTGGCTGGCTATATCGGAATGAAAATCGCCGTGCGTTCTAACGCTAAAAGCGCGGAAGCGGCGAATAAAGGAATGGCGGCTTCGCTTTCGCTGGCTTTCAAAGCCGGATCCGTCACTGGATTTTTAGTGGTTGCTCTTGGTCTCTTGGCCGTCGCGGGATTTTATTTGGCTACCAATGACGTGAAATCATTAATCGGCTTAGGATTTGGCGCGAGCTTAATTTCTGTTTTTGCCAGATTGGGCGGCGGGATATTCACTAAAGCCGCTGATGTCGGAACAGATTTAGTCGGCAAAATAGAAGCTGGAATCCCGGAAGACGATCCCCGTAATCCGGGCGTCATTGCCGATAACGTCGGCGACAACGTAGGGGATTGCGCTGGAATGGCGGCTGATCTTTTTGAAACTTATGCCGTTACTTTAACTGCCGCGATGCTTTTGAGCGGCGGAGAGCATTTATCTTTTCCATTAATTCTTGGCGGCTTGGCAATTGTCGCTTCCATTATAGGAAGCTGGTTTGTCCGTTTGGGAAAGAAGCAGGCGATCATGGGCGCTTTATATAAAGGTTTGGCCGCTTCTTTAATTGTTTCAGTGGGATTATTTTATTGGGCGTCAAAAACTTATTTTCCAGAAAATTATCTGAACATATTTGGCGCGACTTTAATCGGGTTATTGGTAACCGTTTTAATGGTTCTGGTTACCGATTATTACACAGCTAAAAAATTCCGGCCCGTGAAAAGCATCGCCGAAGCGTCTCGTTCCGGACATGGCACAAACATTATTATGGGAATTTCAGTTGGCATGGAATCAACAGCGCTTCCTATATTAGTAATCATCGGAGGTATTTTAGGAGCTTATAGTTTGGCCGGAGTGTACGGAATCGCTTTAGCCGCGACCGCCATGCTTTCGGTTGCCGGAATTGTCGTCGCTATAGATTCGTTTGGGCCGATTACGGATAACGCGGGCGGCATTGCCGAAATGAGCGGCATGCCGGAAGAAACTAGAAAAATCACTGACGCTTTGGATGCTGTTGGCAATACCACCAAAGCCGTCACGAAAGGATACGCCATAGCTTCGGCGGGATTGGCCGCTGTCGTTTTGTTTGCCGGCTACGCTGAAGAATTATTGGCGTCGGCGAACGAAGTTGTTTTCGGATTGCAAGATCCATTGGTGGTTGTGGGGTTATTCTTGGGCGCGGCGATTGTTTATCTTTTTGGATCTATGGCCATGAAAGCTGTTGGCGACGCGGCAGGCGCGGTTGTGGAAGAAGTCCGCCGGCAATTCAGAGAAATCAAAGGAATTATGGATGGAACCGCGAAACCAGACTATGGGCGGGCAGTGGACATTGTTACCAAAGCGGCATTGCGGAAAATGATTTTACCGGCTTTGTTGCCTGTCATTTTGGTTTTAGCGGTTGGGATAGTGTTGGGCGCGAAAGCTTTGGGCGGATTCTTGATGGGGACGATTGTCGCCGGATTATTTGTTGGCATTTCCATGACAACCGGAGGCGCGGCCTGGGATAACGCGAAAAAATACATAGAAGCCGCTGGCGCCAAAGGCACTGACTGGCATAAGGCCGCCGTGACTGGCGACACCGTCGGAGATCCGTATAAAGACACCGCCGGTCCGGCCATCAATCCTCTTATCAAAGTTATTAATATAGTAGCTTTGTTAATTGTCCCGTTTCTTTAGATTTACTTATCCACAAGTTATAAACAACCGCATTAGAGTCTTTAGATAAAATCAAGTTAGTACCTTGAGGGTTTAGGGATGAATCTGAAAAGAAGCGGATTACTATTGTTAGTTTTTGGAATTTTATCTTTCCAGCTTTCCGGATGCGCAACCAGATTGGGAGTAGTTGTTCCAGGTCCGCAAATTATTACCACTAATCAGGGAGTAAAAATTACTCTGAACAATTTCTCAAAAGAAGAAAGTGAAATGGTAATTAAAGCTTTGGATTGCGTGCCGAAAAGAGTTCAAGAATCAGTTGTTAAAATCAACGCGGGATGTAA
>CAYIBZ010000044.1:0-3450 GCA_964361795.1 uncultured Candidatus Saccharibacteria bacterium | reverse complement strand
TCTCCACATATGGGCGGACCCGTTTATTGAGGCTTTGCTCGGTAACCAAATCCACTTTCTTGCTAAGGGCTTTTTCTAAAGCTTCTATGAGCTGCATATAGCCGATCATGCCAGTTGGGCGTCCGAGGCGTACCAATATATCAACATCGCTTTTGGGTCGATCTTCGCCGCGCGATAAGCTGCCAAAAACCGCGGCGTATTCTACGCCGTACTTTTCTAAGACAGGGGCCGTTTTTTGTTTGACTTCGTTAATCGTCATATATTCATAATATATGATTTTTGGAGAAAATCCAAAATGGGACACAAGACAGCGCCCCTTTCATAGTGTCCCATTTGTCTCACCTCGAAGTAGAGCAAAGCTCACTACGGGGCAGGTTTCCCGAATAAAGACCCCCCATTCTTCGCCAAGGCTTCGAAGGGCAGGCAGACCGAGGCACCTCTTCGGGACAGCCCCAGAAATGCTAGAATTCTCCTTAAATGGCCGGTTCTAGACCGACACTGCCCGCCGCTTCCGTAAGAAAGATTTTTGCAATTTTTTGTTGATTTGTTATTCTTGAACCGGAACGTTAAAAAGGAGGCGCGGTGCGAAAACGCCGATTGAGATACAAGCGCCAGTTATTGTATAAAGATAAAAAAGTGGAAATTGTTTTGATTTTCTGGCCGTCGCCGTCTAAGTCCTTGCCTCATGATCATGGGAGATCTCGCGGAACCATTCGCGTAATTGAAGGCGAAGTTTATCAGGATGTTTTTAGCAAGAAAACAAAAAAATTTTTGTATCGGAGCTATCACGCGGCTGGCAGTATCATTAAAGAATCTCTAAGCACGATTCATATTATGGGGAACTGCGGTTTTCGCCCCGCCAGAACAGTCCATACTTATCGTCCGCCGCTGAAAATGAAAAATTATAGATTTGAAGAATTAAAATTTTCTGATAATGTAAAGTAATCATGGAAAAAATCCGAATTGGCGTGCTGATGGGCGGGCCGTCCGCCGAACATGATGTTTCTTTGAAAACCGGAGAAATGATTTTACGTTTTTTGAATCCGAATCAATATGCCGCCAAGGGCATTGTAATCAGCAAGAAAGGGAAATGGCCGATTCCACCGGAGAAATTCAAGAAGAAGTTTGATTTGGCCTTTATCGCGATGCATGGAGAATACGGCGAAGATGGGACGCTCCAATCAATTTTGGACAAAAATAGAATTAGATATACCGGTTCGGGAGTAAAAGCCAGCCGATTAGGAATGGATAAAGCAAAATCGCTCTTACTTTTCAAAAAGAACGGCTTGGATGTTCCAAAATTCACGGTTGTAAAAGGGAATCCAACATTAAGCGAAGCAAAGATGCTGTTTGGCCTGCCCTTGGCAGTAAAACCGGCGGATAGAGGTTCCAGCGTTGGAGTCAGCATAGTAAAAAAACTTCAAGAATTGCCGGAGGCCATAAAGTCCGCCCTAAAACATTCCCAAAACGTTATGATTCAAGAATACATAAACGGAAGGGAGTTTACCTGCGGAGTTTTGGAGATTAACGGCAAACTGAAGCCGTTGCCGCCGACAGAAATTATTCCGCGCCATGGCCGATTTTTTGACTATGAGGCAAAATATCTTTCGGGAATGTCCGAAGAGATTACGCCTCCTAGAATATCGCAAAAAGAAATCAAAAAAATCCAGCAAGCGGCTTTGAAAGCGCATCAGGCGATTGGAGCAAGGGGAATGTCGCGGACGGACATGATTTGGAGCGATAAGATTTATGTTTTGGAAATCAACACTATTCCCGGCATGACTCAAACCAGCTTACTGCCGCAAGAAGCGAAGGAGGCGGGGATAGAATTTCCGGAAATGCTGAATTTAATAGTAGAATCAGCGTTAAATAAAACTCGGTGAGAATGCCGAGTTTTTGATATAATAGAGACATGAACGCCGAAAAGGAAATTAAATGGACTGCGCCGGAGTTTGAGTATCATCACAAGGAAGTTTCTTGGTACTGGATAAGCGCGATGGCGGCGATTGTGATGATTGCCATAGCTTTGTGGAGGGGAAATTTTTTATTTGTCGTGTTTATCGTTTTGGCGGAAATAGTGATAGTGAGCTGGGCGGCGAAGATACCGCGGTATGTTGATTTTACGTTAAGCCAAGACGGCTTGGAGATTCATGGACACACTTTTTATCCTTATAAAAGTTTTGACGGGTTCGCGGCCAAGGAAATAGACGGAGAATTGAGCGAACTGATTTTGAAAAGAAAAGTTCATTTGAGCCCCTACTTAAAGGTATTAGTGGAGACAAAGGACATTTCCGCCATTAAAAGATTTTTAAATAATTTTTTGCCGGAAATAGAATACGAAGAATCAATGTTTGATCATATCGCGAAACTTTTGAGATTTTAATCATTTTTGATACTATATAAAACTATGCGCCTCAAAACTATTCTATTGCTAAGCGGACTCACCGGCTTAATCCTAGCTGTCGGCTATTACATCGGCGGCCAAAATGGACTTACCACCGCTTTAATTCTTGCCGCTCTCATGAATCTCGGATCTTATTGGTTTTCCGATAAAATTGTCTTGGCTATGTATCATGCCCGACAGATTTTACCGGAACAGAATCCCAAACTCCACCAAATAGTGGAAAAATTGGCCGCTAAAATGAACATTCCAAAACCTAAAATTTATTTGGTTAACTTGCCAATTCCCAATGCTTTTGCCACTGGCCGCAACAAAAAACATGCCGTAGTTGCGGTGACGCCCGCTATCCTTTCCTTGCTTAATGACCAAGAATTGGAAGGTGTTTTGGCTCATGAGCTTGGACATATAGAAAATCGCGATATTTTAATTTCCAGCATTGCCGCCACCTTAGCTGGCGCTATTTCTTATCTTGCCCAGATGGCTTATTACGCCATGATTTTTTCCGGCGGACGGGGCCGCGACCGCGAAGATGGCAGTCCCTTTGGCGCGCTGATTCTGGTTATTCTCACGCCTATCATCGCCACTCTCTTGCACTTAGCCATTTCTCGTTCCCGGGAATACTTGGCTGACGAGACAGGAGCGAAAACTGTCGGCGATCCGAAAGGTTTGGCATCCGCTCTGGAAAAACTCCACCAATCATCCAGAACCCGGCCGCTCATCGCCGAACCAAAATATGAATCCACCGCTCATCTCTTCATCGTCAATCCTTTCAAGCCGTCAATTTTGATGACTTTATTCTCCACTCACCCTCCGGTTGAAGAAAGAATAAAAAGATTGTATAAGTTATAGGACGTTTGCCATCGCCGTTCAAAGCCAGCGCTTCCTATATAAAACATGTCCCCATAGCTCAACGGACAGAGCGTATCCCTGCGAAGGATGAGATAGAGGTTCAATTCCTCTTGGGGGCACCATTTCGGAAATAGCAAGCCAGAGGGAGCCGCCTCGCTTCGCTCGGCGGCCAGTTGATACTGAATTTTCGGGGCAAAAAC
>CAYIBZ010000043.1:0-3658 GCA_964361795.1 uncultured Candidatus Saccharibacteria bacterium | reverse complement strand
CACAACAAAAAACACTCATAAAATTGGCTGTTTTTGGTCCTGACTATATTTGCAACGGTTATTTATTTTGGTATAATACATACATGGAATTAAACTATAAATTACCAGTAACAATCTTAAAAGAAAAAAGCCGATATGTTGCTTATTCTCCGGCGATTGATTTGTCTACCTCCGGTAAAACTTTTAACGAAGCTCAAAAAAATTTCGCCGAAGCTTCTTTGTTGTTTTTTGAAGAGATAATTAAAGAAAAAACCGCCGATGATGTGTTGAGTGGTTTGGGTTGGAATAAAGTTAATAAAAACTGGAAACCGCCAGTAGTAGTATCTCAACAAAGCGAAACTATCACAGTTCCGGCGAGATAATGCATGCCCAAAATTACCGCGGTTCGTTGGAAAAAATTTGAGAAGTTTTTGCTGGCAGTTGGTTGTGTTTTTAAAAGAGAAAAAGGAGACCATAGAATTTATTGGAGAAAGGGCCTTAGTAGACCCATCGTTTTACCAAGAGATATTCAGTTACCGGTTTTTGTTATCCAAAATAATTTACGGTTGCTTGGTATAAGCAGAGAGCAGTATTTGGAAATTCTTGAACGGATTTAGTCGGCTTATTTTTTATATTCCCCAGCGTGGAGATACAACTTTTTATAGTGATTTATCCTGAGCTTGCCAAATGAGTAGCGGGTGGGGTAAAAAGAAAAACCACCTATTGGCGGCCTTTTTGATCTTCAGTTTTCTTATAGAAAGTTACTTCCATTTTGAATTTTTTGTCTTTTGGGCGATCATTAACGAAATAGGCAACTACTATTTCTACAAAATCTTTTCCATACTTTGAAGCTAGATAAATGCAGTGATATAAATCTTGTCCTCGAGCGGTTCCAATTTTTTCAAGCCCCGAAGTTGGTTCCTGGATTAGAAGTAAGATTTGCCGTCTCTTCAGCAACTTTCCGCCCTTTTCTTCTTTTATCAGAAAACCTCTTGCATTTTCGGTAAAAGAAGTTTCTAGGTACCTAGAAATAAACCTCGCTTTGTCTTTCATGCCTATTCTCCTAAAGAACTGTTTACTACAATAGCCGTGTTTCCAGAAAATGCAAGCCCCAAAAATAGTATTCAGTTCGGTGGCAAAATAATCAATAAACTAAACCTGTCCCCGTGGCGATAGGTCGGGTATGTAAATATACTCATTTTTCCGTGCTACAACAGTTCTAATAACCTCTCCTCCTTCGTTAAAACTTCGGAAGGACACAGTACGGTGTTAAGTACCGTAAGCTTTCGGCAAAAATAGCTATTTAAAGTGGGTTGTTTTTAGTCCTGACGATTGAGCAATGCACAAGGTCGTGCAATAAAATTGACATTTTCGTACGGCTAATTTAAAATACACCAAGCTATTTAACCTTTAAGGAGAAAAAATAGATGCCTGCTTGGGCAGTTGGTCCGCTTGTCTTAATTTTATGCGCGTTAATCGGTATTTTTATCGGTTCTGCCAGCTACACGGCGTATTACGGAGAAGGAGCTTCTTATTTAAGCAACGATCCGCGTTCCTGCGTGAATTGTCATATCATGAGGGAGCAATACGACAGCTGGCAAAAAGCGAGTCATCATGCTTTCGCGGTTTGTAATGATTGCCATTCTCCGGATGATTTTTTAGGAAAATGGCTGACTAAGGCCGAGAACGGCTTCCGACACTCCAAGGGATTCACTCTTCAGGATTTCCACGAACCGATCATGATTCGGCCGAAAAACTTTGAGATTCTTAATCGAAGTTGTTTAAAGTGCCACGATGCTTTAACGAACGAAATTCGTCATACCTCCGAGTTGGGGTTTATGAATTGCGTTCGTTGCCACCGAAACGTCGGTCACGGGGCAACCAAGTGAAAGGAGGAGCAATGCCAACGTCAAAGTATCGATGGGCGCTGTATGTCGCCACTGCCGTCGTAACCGCCACCTTAACTTTTTTGGTCCTTGCCCTTTTAACCAATATTTTTGAACGAAAAGAGGAAGCCAAACAACAGTCTTTTAAATTGACCGATCTTGATGAAAACACGGTTGATCCGGCGGAGTGGGGAAAGAATTTTCCTCGCCAATACGACAGCTATCGGCGCACTGTTGATGTAAAGCGCACTCGCCACGGAGGCAGTGAGGCTTTTCAAAAACTAGACGAAGAACCGGTGTGGCGGGAACTATTTAAGGGATATGCTTTTGGCGTAGATTACCGCGAAGAAAGAGGACATGCTTACATGCTCTCCGATCAGGATATGACCGAACGGGTGAAAAAATTTTCTCAGCCGGGGGCCTGTCTGCACTGTCATGCTTCGGTGATTCCGGCCTATAAAGACGCCGGCAGAAAATCAGGCATACCAGACGGAGAAACGCAGGCGCAAATTATGAAAGGATTTTCCTTGGTTTGCGCGATGCCTTACGCCGAAGCGCGAAAATTGGTTTCTCATCCAGTCGCCTGTATTGATTGCCATGATTCTAAAACCATGAAACTGCGCGTAACTCGGCCGGGATTCTTAAACGGTATTCGCGATCTTGCTAATTCCGACGAAGAATTGTCGCACTTGCCCAGCATTACCCGTTGGCGCGAAGAAGGAAAGCGCGGCGAATATGACGTTAACAAGGTGGCTTCTCGCCAGGAAATGCGTTCGTTTGTCTGTGGGCAATGCCATGTTGAATACTATTTTAGGGGTCCGGAAAAATATTTAACCTATCCATGGAAGAACGGAATTGGCGCTGAAAAGATAGAAAACTACTATGATAAGGCCGGGTTCAAGGATTGGCTGCATGCCGTCAGCGGCGCGCCGCTCTTAAAAGCCCAGCATCCGGAATTTGAAATGTGGAGCAAGGGAATTCACGCCCGAAGCGGGGTGTCCTGCGCGGATTGCCATATGCCTTATCAGCGTGAAGGAGCGGTTAAGATCAGTAACCATCACGTCCGCAGCCCCCTATTGAATATCGCGCAATCATGCCAAACTTGCCATCGTTATCCGGAGGACGAGATTCGCGCCAGAGCGGAATCGATCCAGGATAGAACAAAGTCTTTAAAAATTCGGGCGGAGCTGGCAGTTTTAGGATTAATTCAGGCGATTAAAAAAGTTAAAACGGCCGGCATCGCTGAAGATCAGCTGGCGGCAGCGCGGGATTTCCACCGCAAGGCGCAGTGGCGATTGGATTTTGTCGCGGCGGAAAACTCCATGGGGTTTCACGCGCCGGGAGAAGCCCTGCGAATTCTGGCGGAAGCGATTGATTTCGCAAGGCAAGGAGAATTAGAGGCCGAAAAATTGATGAAAAAGTAAAAGAGCCGAAACGGCTCTTTTTTATTAATAAGAGGAATAAAATAATAGATAGCCGCTAATAAATTTCCGTGGTAAAATAGATTCATGAAAAAATTTACTCTAAAAAAGATTAGATCCGGGCTATTCGCCTTATGCCTTACGAAATTTTAGAGCACACTGGCGATTTGCGAATAAGAATTACCGGCGTTACTCCGGAGGAACTTTTTTCCGAAGCTCTGCGGGGAATGATGAATATTTTAAAAAAAGAGCCGGAGGCGGCCGGGCGGCGAGTTAACCGTTCCTTGAGTGTTTCTTCGTCGGATTTGACTGCCTTGTTGGTGGATTTTCTTAGTGAGGCGCTGGCGCTTAGCCACATACATAAAGAAATTT
>CAYIBZ010000042.1:0-4274 GCA_964361795.1 uncultured Candidatus Saccharibacteria bacterium | reverse complement strand
GTTGTAGAATATAGTCAGAGAAAAATTAGATGGTGTCCATAGCTTAGTGGCAAAGCCCCGCTCTGTGGAAGCGGTTACGAGAGTCCGATTCTCTCTGGACACCCAACCAAACTTGACATTTTATTGATGATCGTATATAATTTGGTGCAGAACTTTAACCATTGCTGGAAGGAGGCAATTTGCAGGATTCGGAAGTGCTGAATCGGGAAAAGCATCCCCGTTACCGAGGAAAACGTTTTTACTGCGATTGTTGCGACTACCATTTTGAAATAGGCGACAACATGATTGTGGACAAAGACGGTTACATTTTTTGTTCCCCATCAGACGCGGATATTCTATCGGGAAAGAATTGCCAAGCGATCTGGGGGCGAAAGCACCAAATTGAGCTCCGCAGTTTTGAGGTGATGGCGTACGTTGGCCATAATACCTAGGAGGCCGCCATGGTACTCGATGGCGAAAACGAAGAGCGAGACGACGGACAAGGCAAAGATCTTCCGGAAGCCAGCCAGTTTCCGGAATATCAAGGCGATTTGAAATCCTGCGTTACTTGCGAAAAGGATTTCTTATTGTTTGAAATCATTCACGTCGCGTTGCCCGATGGATGCGAAAACTCTCTGGCTTTTTGTTTCTATGATCCGGAAATTGATCCGGGTTTTTACGAGGGCGGCTGCGCGGCAGAGTGGGCCCGCCGGCGCAACTACACCGGAGAAGTTTTTCAAGCCAACCCAATGAAATTCGTTGGCTGACCGGTTCGACTATTGTCGGACCGGATTTTTTATTGTTTTGTCTAAAATTTCTATCCGCCAACCGGCGGAGAAGAAATTTTAGCTACAAAACAATAACCCCGCGCTAATTTTGCCGTAACTCAAGCAGTAAATTCAAAATTCAAAAGTACAAGGCAAAAGTTAAAAGATTATCCGGAGTTAATTTTGGATTTTAACTTGTAATTTTGACTTTTAATTTTTGACTTTTGCCATTTTACACGCGCCTAAATGTTTATCGCAAAATTTAGTGCGGGGGTTGATTCCCTTTTATGTTAGAATTAAATCCATGACTTTGTTGGAAGATTTCGTTTTAACAAATCAATTTTTATCTTATCTGATTGTTTTTGGCGGAATGTTCATTGAGGGAGAGATTTTTTTTATAACAGCAAGTCTGTTTGTTTTGCAGGGATACTTAAATTTTTGGGTTTTGGCGGCAGTTGTGTTTGCGGGCATGGTACTTGGAGATATTGCTTGGTATTACCTCGGATATTACTCAAAAGACAGCCGATTGGGGCGCTGGCTGACTGCCAAATTTCCGCACTATGAAAAATGGCTGAATCAGAATTTTATCTCCCGTTATTCCCGGATGGCGTTTTTTTCAAAGTTTTTGTATTATGTAAACCGTTTGACTCCCTTGATTGCCGGCTGGAATAAAATGGAATTTAAAAAATTTTTCAGAATTCACATTGCCGCCGCCGCCCTGTGGCTGTTAATTATGGCTTTAGTGGTGAATTTGCTGGGTTTTGTCGCGGTGGCGATCGGGATTAGAGAAGTACTGAAGAGGATTGAATGGATAGTGATTGGATTAATCATCGTGGTTTTCGCCGGAGAATACCTATTGAAATTTTTATTTTCAAAAAAAATAAAAATTTGAATTTCCAATTTTTAATTTACAATTTTCAACTTAAGTAATGAAATACAAATTTTATACAACTTCGGAAAAAGCTTGGCTGGCGATGCTGGAAAACATCAAAGACGCCAAGCATTCCGTTTATTTGGAGAGTTTTATTCTGACTGACGACAGCCAAACTCATAATTTTTTTGAAACACTGAAGCAAAAAGCGCAGTCGGGAGTTAAGGTTAAGATTATCGTAGACCAAGTAGGGAATCTTTGGGCCGGCTCCATCAATAAAATGGAATTTGAAAAAGCCGGAGCGGAAGTTTTGATTTTTAACAGATGGTTTTACAGAACCCACAGAAAAATTTTAATCGTGGATGAAGAAGTGGGATTTATCGGCGGCGTCAACATTAAAGGCGAGTACGCGGATTGGCTGGATTTGCATTTGAAAGTGACGGGGCGGATTGTGCGCAGTTTGCTGAAATCTTTCAGCCGCATTTATCATTTATCCGGCGGGAAAGACAATCTTTTGCTTAGTTTGCGAAAGCACTCTAATACCCGAGCGGCTTTCTATAAAGCCAAACTTTGGCTGATTGAACGTTGGCCATTGCGGGGAAAATCCGCTCTGCGGCACTATTACAAAAAAAAATGCGCCGAGACGGTGAACAGTATTGTAATCGTCACTCCTTATTTTACTCCCCATCGCTGGCTTATTAGCGCATTGCATCGGGCGGCAAAGCGCGGTGTCAAGGTAGATGTTATTTTGCCGAAACGAACCGACGTTTGGCTGTCTGACGCGGCCAACTATACTTACGCCGATGTTTTAAGCAACGATTTGAAATTCTGGTTCATTCCCGAAATGAACCACGCCAAAGTTTTATTAGTGGATAATCGCGAGGGGCTGATTGGGTCAAATAATATAGACGCGCAAAGTTTTGATATTAATTTAGAGGCAAGCGTAGTCTTTCGCCGCAAAGACATGGTGGGAGACCTTATGAAGATAGTGGACCGCTGGAGAAAAATGGCTATTCCATTTGAAAATTTGCGCCATCAATTAAAGTGGTACCACAGATTTTTTGGATTCTTTGTGCGATTATTACAGCCGATATTATAGTATAATAAGTCTTATGGGTTTATTTAATCAAAAAACTTCGTTGAAGATTTTATTTGTGGCGCCGGAAGCGACTCCGTTTGCCAAAGCTGGCGGTTTGGGCGAAGTGATGTTTTCCCTTCCGAAAGCTTTGAATAAAATCGGACATGACGCGCGAGTGATGATTCCCCGATACGCCGGCATTGATTTAGAAAAGTTCCGCCTGCAGATGGAACTGGAAGGCCTCCAGGTGCCTACTGACAGCAAGAGCGACAAAGATAATGAACCGGCCTACCTCACCTGTAATGTCCGTAAATATGTTCCCATGAAAGGCGATCAAGACTCGCCGGTTTTTACTTATTTTTTAGAAAATCTGGAGTATTACGAAAAGCGATCCAATGTTTATGGGTATGCCGATGACGGCGTCCGATGGGCTTTATTATGCCGCGGGGTTTTGGAATTTTTGAGCGTCAGCCGGGACTGGCTTCCGGACATTATTGTCGCGTCGGATTGGCAGACGGGTTTCCTGCCCAACTACCTTAAAACTCTCTACAAAGACAATCCTCGTTTGCAAAAAATAGCTTCCGTGTTCTTAATCCACAATCTTTATTATCAGGGAATGTTTGACCATCGTTATGTGTCCGAATTGGATTTTGACGATGGGCAGTCGGCAATTCCGCCTTTCTTTGATCCGCGCCTTTTGAAGATTAACGGAATGCGCCGGGGAATTCTCTACGGCGACCTAATCAACACTGTTTCTCCCAATTATTCCCAAGAAATCATGACCAAAGATTATGGAGAACTTTTAGACGACCTGTTAAAAGAAAAGCGGGCGCAATTGCGCGGCATTTTGAACGGCATCAACTATAACGACTTCAATCCGGAAACCGACAAGAACTTGGCGGTTAATTATAGCGCCGACTCTTTGGGCCGAAGAGAGAAAAACAAAATGGAACTGCAGGCCCGTTTCGGTTTGCCCAAAGATAAAGACATTCCAATTGTAGCCATCGTTTCTCGGCTGATGGAACAGAAAGGATTTGATCTTTTATTTTTGGTAGCGGAGGCCCTGCTGAAAGCGTTAAATTTTCAACTGATTGTGGTCGGGGCCGGAGAAGCAAAATACATGGGATTTTTTAAGGATTTGGCGGATCGTTATCCAAAGCAAGTCGCGGCGCATTTAATTTTTGATAAAATTTTGCCTCACGTGGTTTATGGAGGGGCAGACATGATTCTTATTCCTTCAAAATTTGAACCAAGCGGATTAGTTCAGATGGAAGCCATGCGTTACGGCGTCGCGCCCATTGTCAGGAAAACAGGAGGGTTAGCCGATTCGGTGCAGGACTATGATCCGAAAACTGGAGAAGGAAACGGGTTTGTGTTTCAAGATTTTGACTCCATGGCTTTGACAATCGCAATTACCCGAGCCAGCGAGAATTATCGCAACCCAAAAATTTGGGCGAAAATCCAAAAATCAGCAATGGCCAGAGACTTTTCTTGGGAAAAATCGGCGGAAGAATATTCAAAATTATTTGAAGACGCGGCGGAGATTAAGAAAAATGTTTTGGGCTAATTTTTTACATAT
>CAYIBZ010000041.1:0-4405 GCA_964361795.1 uncultured Candidatus Saccharibacteria bacterium | reverse complement strand
ATGAATATCCGCAACATTGCTATTATTGCCCACGTTGATCATGGCAAAACAACCCTGGTAGATTCGCTATTGAGGCAATCCGAAAATTTTTCCGCCAAAGGCGGATCCGCTTCGGGCGGAAAGATAAGTGCGGGAGATTTGATCATGGATTCTAACGAGCTTGAAAAAGAACGCGGAATTACTATTTTTTCCAAGAACGCCGCTATTAAATACAAAGATTTTAAAATTAATATCGTGGATACGCCCGGCCACGCTGATTTCGGCGGCGAGGTGGAGCGAATCATGAGGATGGTGGATGGCGTGCTTTTGCTGGTGGACGCGAAAGAAGGCCCGATGCCGCAAACAAAATTCGTTTTGCGAAAAGCAATTCAAGCCGGGCACAGGGCAATTGTGGTAATTAATAAAATTGATAAACCGGATGCTCGTTCGGAATGGGCGCTTAACGCGACCTTTGACCTTTTTATTGAACTTGGCGCCAATGACGAACAGGCAAATTTTCCGGTTATTTATGCCGCCGCTATTCAAGGCAAAGCCGGAACCGAACCCGATCTTGCCAAAATGGCCGGCATACAGCCGCTTTTTGACGCCATCATCAAACATATTCCAGCTCCCAAAATTGACTCAACAAAACCATTGCAAATGCTGACGGTAAATTTGGCTTATGATAATTACAAAGGGAAAATCGCCATTGGCCGTTTGTATTCCGGAGTTTTGAAAAAAGGAATGTCTGCCGCCCACATTAACCGCTCCGGCCAAATTAAAAAAATTCAAATCACTTCTTTGATGTTATTTGACGGTTTAAACAAAGTTGACGTTGAGGAAGCTCAAGCGGGAGATATCGTGGCGGTAGCCGGCATCCCGGACGTCTCCATTGGCGAAACCATTGCCGATCCCGCGAATCCGGAAGCTTTGCCGGTCATTAAGATTGACGAACCGACAATCAAAATGACTTTTGGAGTTAACACTTCTCCGTTTTCCGGCAAGGAAGGGCAATATACTACCTCGCGAAATCTTAAAGAGCGTCTGGAAAGAGCTATTGAAACAGATGTTGCTTTGATAGTTGCGCCAACCGGATCTCCGGATCGTTGGATCGTAGCCGGCAGAGGAGAATTGCATCTTTCAATTTTAATTGAAAATATGCGCCGCGAGGGCTATGAACTGGAGGTATCCAAGCCGCAAGTGATTTTCAAAGAAGAAAATGGAAAAAAGCTGGAGCCGATTGAATTAGTTTCTATTGAGGTGCCGGAAAAGTTTTCTGGATCAGCGATTGAAATGATGGGCAAAAGATTAGGATTAATGAAAGATATGCGAGTTGATCGCGGGCAAGTTTTTATGGATTTCGCGGTTCCAACCAGGGGACTGATAGGGTTCCGCAACGAATTTTTGACTAATACCAAAGGGCTTGGAATTATGAACAGCCTCTTTTTGGGATACGAAGAATATCGCGGCGATCTTAACGCGAACCAGCACGGTTCTTTAGTCTCTACCGAAACCGGCGTTTCTAATAGTTATGGATTAATTAACGCGCAAGGCAGAGGGCAATTATTTATTGGACCCGGCGTTGATGTTTACGAAGGAATGGTGGTGGGCCAAAATGCCAAGACCGATGACGTCATGGTCAACATTTGCAAAGCCAAAGAGCTGACTAATTTTCGCACCAAAAATTTTGGCGTTCAGGAACAATTAGAAGTTCCGCGGGAAATGGATTTGGAAGATTCTCTGGATTACATTGGCGACGACGAGTTCGTGGAAGTTACGCCAAAAAACATTCGTATTCGCAAATCAATGTTGTCAGAAAACGACCGCCGGAAAGTAAAAAAATAATTTAAATAAAAACTCCCGCGTTATTGCGGGGGCGAAAGACAAACTTCAAAACCCTATATAGGGTTTTGAAGCTATTCACTTCAGATAACGTTATCGTAAAAGTGTGGATTGGTTTAAGGAGTGGGTATTAGTGATTTATTATTATTCCAGGTATTGCCGGCATTAGGCGTGAACATTGATGCTGTACCTGTCAATTCTTCTGGTAATGGTCCGCCAAAAGCTATCCACTTTTGAAGAATTTTAACCAGGCTATAATCAGCCGCTGGAATATTGAGGCCAGAATCTCCTAAACTGAAGCTATAATTAGACGCGGAGGTGATGGCAACATCAAATCTTTCTATACCGCTTGCATCTCGGCCGCGTTGATTCAAGACAAAATTTCCGGCTGTAGTTTCAGACAGTCCGCCAGCGGGAACAGTTGCTCTGTAAAACTCCGTTCGTGTGCTGTCTGGATTCACTCTTTCCATAACAACAGTGAGTTCTTCCGTTGCTGGATTCACTGTTCTTCCCATACTTGCTTGACCATCAAGAGAAACCCGTTCCTGCCCATCAAGGTTGGTATTGCCTATGACAAGAGTAAGATTCGTCACTGTCAATGATCCCGCGCCAAAGGCCGCCAAAGCAGACAAGGCCAGAACGGAAACAGTCGCAACGGTGGTAATTTTTTTAATCATATTGTTTTTATTGATTTTTTTATTGTCGACCTTTGTTTGTGATAACTGTGGGGTTAAGCTACTTTGCGCATAAGTTGACTTAACCTATTTTTATTGTACCACAGTTTTTTAACAACAAGTGCCTAAAAATGTCAAAAGTGGACAATATGTTAATAAAATGTTGATAAAAGGAATAAAAATAACCTGCTTGAACAGGTTATTTTTATGGTGGACCCCGTTAGAGTTAGCCGGAACCAGCTAAAACTCTTTATTGGCGGGGATAATTTGTAAATTACAGCGTAAAACTCTAACGGGGTGGACCTAAGGGGAATCGAACCCCTACCTGGCGCATGCCATGCGCCTGCACTGCCATTATGCCATAGGCCCATTAGTCTAAAGGACTTTCAATTATTAGCCTTGCGATTGTTTCTAATTCTAGCTGTATTTTTGTACTTTTCAAGCAACTCACGACACAAACCCCTCTATAGTCGGTTTTTAAAGTTCTTTTACCAATTGAACGAGAATCTGGTTTTGTCCGATAAAATTGACCAACTGGAATAGTTGTTATTTTAGACCAAAAATCTATCAGCGTGTTGAGGTTCTGGTCGGCTCTATAAGAAAGCCAACAGCGTAGCTGATCAACAGATTTCTCATAACATTCTTTCAATAATTTTATAAAAAGCTTAATTATACCCGGATCAGAATTGCCTAATGCCAAACCACTACGTGCATTATATTTTGAGCCTTCCCCGAGATACAACATCGCTAGCATTAATTTCTTGGTATCTCTATTAATTTTGTTCAATAAATACTTATTGGCCAATTTAAGGCTTTGTAAAAATTTGTGATGATTTCTTTTTCGTATTTCTAACGAAGTTCTTTGTGCACCCAATAACGCCTTTTTTCTGGCCAATTCCAACAGTCTTAGTGATTGCTTCGATAAAGTTAATTTGCTAGACCAATAGGAAAGAGTACTTTTTGGCAAAGGAACTCTTAATATTTTTGTTATTTCAGAATAAGTTTTCCCTATTTTCCGAAGCTGATTAAATTTTTCTTGCAAATCGGAATTTGGTTTTCCTCGGGGCATATCATCATTGTACCACAGACGGATGCTATGTGTAAACTTGTTGTGCCTTTGTGGCAAGTAACTAATTTTTGACATTAGTAAATAATGTTGCTATCTTACTAGCGGTACTTTGGAGGTTAATAATGGATTCAAGTCTGTTGCTGTTCTACATTCCGATTCTGATCTTTTCAATCATTTTACATGAAATTGCCCACGGAGTTGTGGCATTGTGGTTTGGCGACGCAACCGCTAAGAACGCGGGCCGTTTAACACTGAACCCAATCCCGCACATTGATCTTCTCGGGTCAATTATCCTCCCCTTCTTAATGATTATATCCGGTTCGCCGGTAATGCTGGCTTGGGCAAAGCCGGTGCCAACGAATCCTTGGAGATATTCTAATCTTCGATGGGGGACTTTCTGCGTTTCCGGAGCTGGCATTCTGACTAATCTAATTCTTGGAGTCATTGCTTCAATAGCTTTGTATCTTTGCGATCCAGGCGGATTGCTGAGTAGAGTTTTCACTATCGGCGCGCTGATGAATTTTGGATTGGCATTCTTCAACCTACTGCCGATTCCGCCGCTGGATGGGCTTTCCTTACTTGCTTCGCTATTCAATTGTAGCGAAGAAGTGGAAGGTTCTCTGACAAAGATAGGGATGATGGGATTCATGATTCTATTCATCATTTTGATGGTTCTGCCTATCGGTCAATTTGTTTTCACCGCCGCCTATTCATTATTGAGTTTTTTGGCACCCTAAAGGGTGCTTTTAATTTTTCAAAATGGTGCCCCCAGGAGGAATTGAACCTCCATCATCGCCTTAGGACGGCGCTGCTCTATCCGTTGAGCTATAGGGGCGTTGTT
>CAYIBZ010000040.1:0-4508 GCA_964361795.1 uncultured Candidatus Saccharibacteria bacterium | reverse complement strand
CATATCCCGTACGGGTTGCGTCGATTTTCTCGTCCCGCTGTGTTGCGGCTGCGTCACTGTAGCTAAAGCTACAGCTTCCTTGCCGCGCCTTGCGGATACAAGAAAATCGCCCGCAACGCGGGCAAGAGGTATTTTTGAGATGGGTTCTAACTGTTCTTGTGGAAATAGCGACTAAAGACAAACTTCGCGGCAATCACGATGCCGTAAAAAACGCCAATCATGAAACCAACCGCCAACATAGCCGCCATCGCGGACACCTCCACATGGGCCAGAACCATAGAACCCTCCATTGCCTCGCCGTAGCTTCGACCACCGAAGCGTAGGCGGGCTTTTCAAAGTACGCTTCCATTATATCATACCTGCTTCAATAAAGCAAGGATCTCCTTCCCGCTAATCGGCTTCGCTTTTGGACCGACAATTTTCAGGCCATTAAACTCTTTCGGATTATGCGAGGCGGTTATCATGATGCCGCCTCGGGCTTTCAGGCGATTCACCAAAAAATAAAGCATCGGAGTGGTAGCGAAGCCTACGGCTTCAATTTTCAATTTACAATTTTTCCCGCCACGGCGGGACCCCGCTGCGGCGGCGGCAATTTTCAATGAATGTAGAGCGATTTTGTATAAAGACGGGGAGCTTAAGCGGACATCGTGGGCAATTACAATCTTGCCTTTCTTAAAGTGGGTAATTAATCCTTTGACAATCTCGACAACCGATTCCTCGTTAATTTCCTCCGGATAGCGACCCCGAATATCGTACGCTTTGAAAATGCTTGCTTTGTTATGCGCGGGATTCATACTATTATTATAAAGTAATTGCCTTCCAATACTAATGACTAAAAAGAACAAGCCGGCGGCTCAAAAAATCAGCACGGAAACTAAGAACAGCATTACGGCAATCTTGCTTGTCGGCTTGGCAGTAATTTTAGTTTTGGCGTCTTTTAATAAAGCTGGGCCCGCCGGCCAATTTGTCTTCTT
This sequence comes from uncultured Candidatus Saccharibacteria bacterium, assembly GCA_964361795.1. GTDB lineage: Bacteria > Patescibacteriota > Minisyncoccia > UBA6257 > WO2-44-18 > CAYIBZ01. The sequence continues at coordinate 3,534 of CAYIBZ010000040.1, read as the reverse complement.
GATTTTGCAAAACCTTTTCGGTTTGGGCTATTACCTTTGGCCGACAATCGCCTTTCTCATTGCCGCGTTATTTTTATTCTCCCATCATCGCGTCTTCATGGGCATGAGCTTTTTAGGCGGCGGATTGTTTGTGCTCTTTGGACTAGGATTGATTGATATTCTTTTTGAAGGAAAAGCCGGGTTAGTGGGAAAATTCATTGGCCTGATTGAAGCGCCGTTTGGTTACACGGTGTCTATTATTTTAAGCTTAATCTTTTTGACGGCTTCTCTCTTAATCGCTTTCAACGCGTCCATCAAGATAAATAAAAAATCCGCCGAACCGGAAGCAAAAGAAAAGGAAATGGAAGATCATATTGAAATAGCGGAAATTCCCGCGGCTAAGCCGGCCGCCAAAATAAAAACGGAAAACAAAACCAGAGAAGAAGCGGCGGACGGCAAACCGGATTTTGAACCGGCGAAAATTCTCAATAAAGTAAAAAGTTACGCTAATTATGTTGTTCCCCCTTTGTCGCTGTTAAAATCTTCCGTGGAAAAACCGACAGCGGGAGATCTCCGGGCCAATGCCAATATTATCAAAAGGACTTTGGACAGTTTCGGCATTCCCGTGGAAATGGGCGAAATCAATATCGGCCCAAAAGTAACTCGCTACACCCTTAAGCCGGCGGAAGGGGTAAAAATCACTAAAATCACGGCGTTAAATTCCGATTTGGCGCTGGCTCTGGCCGCCCACCCCATCAGAATTGAAGCCCCGATTCCCGGAAAATCGCTGGTAGGAATTGAGGTCCCGAATAAATCCGCCGCTATTGTCCGGCTCGGAAGCCTGATCGGCGATTCGGAATTCGGAAATTCCGGACCGCTGAATTTCATATTGGGCCGCGGCGTCAGCGGCGAGCCGATTTTTGCCGACATTGAAAAAATGCCGCACCTTCTGGTTGCCGGCGCCACCGGATCGGGAAAATCCGTTGTCATCCATTCCATGCTTAACGCTTTGCTTTATAAAAATTCTCCGGCTACCTTGCGGCTGGCCATGATTGACCCTAAACGGGTTGAACTTTCCGCTTACGCCGGCCTGCCTCATTTAATCTCGCCGGTCGTAACCGAAGGAAAAAAAGCGATTGGATTATTCCGCTGGGCAATCAGCGAAATGGAGCGCCGATATGAAGTGCTTCTGGGAGCGGGGGCGCGAGACATAAAATCTTACAATCAAAAAAAATCTGGTTCTAAAAATGAAGAAATTATGCCCTACATTGTTTTGGTCGTTGATGAATTGGCGGATTTGATGGCCGCTTACGGACGCGAAATTGAAAGCTCAATTGTCCGGATTGCTCAAATGGCCCGCGCCACCGGCATCCATTTGGTCGTTTCAACGCAAAGGCCGTCGGTTGAAGTAATCACCGGCCTAATAAAAGCAAACATTACTTCCCGCGTCGCCCTGCAGGTCGCTAGCCAAGTTGATTCAAGAACTATCTTGGATATGGCCGGCGCCGAAAAACTTTTGGGCGGCGGCGATATGCTTTTTGTTTCCTCCGAATTTTCCAAACCTAAACGAATTCAAGGCGCTTATATTTCTGAAAATGAAATTCACGAAGTGACGGATTTTATCCGCGCCAACAACAAAGCCAGTGAAACCGCGGACAGCGCCGTTGAACAAACCGTCAGCCAGCCGACAGGATATCTGGACGGCGGAAACAGCAATGACGAAGAAGACGATTTATACGATTCCGCGCTCCAAGTAGTCAGAGAAGCGCAGAAAGCGTCAGCTTCTTTATTGCAGAGAAGATTGAAAGTTGGTTACGCTCGCGCCGCCCGCCTACTTGATATTATGGAAGCAAAAGGTATGATAGGTCCTGGAGACGGAGCCAAACCCAGAGAGGTTTTCTTTGATCAGGAAAGCGGCAATGTCAGCGATTCCAACAATATTTAAATCTTTCAATCTTAAATATTCGGATATGGACCAGTCAAAATCTTTAAAGGACATAATTATAGAAAGAGCGGATTCTAAGGGGCTGTCCGCGGAAAAATTATTTAATTTAACCGGCATTCCCCGCCATTATCTTAACGCTCTACTAAAAGAGGAATATCACAAGCTTCCCGCCGCTCCTTATGTCCGGGGATATTTACAAAAATTATCAGCGGCCTTAGATTTAGACGGACGAGAGCTTTGGGATCTTCATCGGTTTGAAATTGATCCAAAATCTTCCGGAGCCGCGGACAAATTGCCGGAAAACCGATTCGTTATCAAAACTAAAAAAGTGCAATGGAGCTGGATTGGAGCGGCGGTAATAGTAGTTGGTTTATATCTGCTCCTCAACGCCGATCGGCTTCTGGGCCTGCCGGATATACGAATTCTCAATCCGGAATCGGAAACTTCTTTAGTCAGCGCTTCGTTATTCACTGTCAATGGGTACGCGGATCCAAAAGATAAAATCCTGATAAACGAGGAAGAGGTTTATGTGGACCAAAGCGGAAAGTTTCAAAAAAGCTACACTCTTCAGCCCGGACTTAACACTTTAGAAGTTACCGCCAAGCGATTTCTTGGAAAAGAGACAAAAATCATAAGGCAAATAATCTATCAGCCGCAATAAAAAATATGGTTAAAAAAGAAGAGAAAAAGGAAGAAAATAAAGAAAAAAATTTAGAGAGTCTGCTGTTAACACTGCGGGAAAAATACGGCGAGGGCTCTATTATGACGCTTGGCGAAGTCAGAAAAACAAACGTTGATGTCATTCCAACCGGCTCTTTTTCGCTGGATTTAGCTCTCGGCGTCAGCGGCTTGCCAAGGGGCAGAATTGTGGAAATCTTTGGCCCGGAATCTTCCGGAAAAACCACTCTTGCTCTCAATGTCATCGCCCAAGCTCAAAAACAAGGAGGCAAAGCGGCTTTTATTGACGCGGAACACGCTCTTGATCCGGTTTATGCCGCTAAACTGGGCGTTAAAGTAAAAGACTTGCTGATTTCTCAACCGGATAATGGCGAAGAGGCGTTAAATATCCTGGAGACGTTAGTTCGTTCAGGAATGATTGGCGTCGTAGTGGTGGACTCCGTTGCCGCGCTCACGCCTAAAGCGGAAATTGAGGGAGAAATGGGATCGCAATTTATCGGGCTTCAGGCGCGATTAATGTCGCAAGCGCTCCGCAAGCTTACCGCCATCTCCGCTAAAGCCAATACTCTTATAATTTTCATTAACCAGCTCCGTGAAAAAATCGGCATTATGTTCGGCAATCCTGAAACCACTCCGGGAGGCCGCGCCTTGAAATTTTATTCTTCCGTCCGCATTGACGTCCGGCGCGAAGCCCAAATTAAAAAAGCCGATGATGTAATCGGCAATAGAGTAAGGGCTAAAGTGGTAAAAAATAAAGTCGCGCCTCCATTTCGGCTGGCGGAATTTGACATAATGTACGGGGAAGGCATTTCGTATGAAAGCGATGTGGTTACTACTGCCTTGAAATACGGCGTGATTACCAAATCCGGCGCCTCTTACGCTTTCGGCGGAGAAAAATTGGGCGTCGGCATTGAAACCGTCAAAGCCAAGCT
>CAYIBZ010000039.1:2209-4708 GCA_964361795.1 uncultured Candidatus Saccharibacteria bacterium | reverse complement strand
TAAAGAGAAGGTCCTCGGTTCAAATCCGAGAGGTGGCTCCAGAAAAGTGCGGGGGTTGGAGGTTCAACTCCTCTCTCCCGTTCATGAATGCCGCAGTTGCGGCAATTATTATTTTCGGTTAACCTTTTCGTAGGTTGCCAATGTAGCTCAGCTGGTAGGCCTGCCCGCCATAGCCCCGCTTTACGGGGTGACGGCGGGGCAACTCTCCGTCTTCATTTATTTATGCCGATGTAGCTTAGTGGCAAAGCAACTCCATGGTAAGGAGTAGACGCGAGTTCGATTCTCGCCTTCGGCTCAAAATTTCGGCGGACAAGCATGGTAAGGAGTAGGTCGCCGGTTCAAGTCCGGCCATTGGCTTAATGATTACTCTTTTTTATCACTATTGAGAGTCTCGGGCAAGTTGGCGCTTGAAGATTGGCCATTCCCGGTTTTTTTGATTTTACCGATATGAGTGTTAATTAAGTTGTCAATTTTCATGACAATGACTTTGGACTTGCGCAAAATCTTTTCAAAAAAGTTGCTGATGGCAAAATCTATTTTTCCTAGGGGCAAGCGAGAGATCATCCGATCAATAACGCGGGAAATCCTAGGGGTTGGAGCGGTTTCATCAACGCGCGGCAAAGCTCTCGCCAACAGATAAATAATAAGCCCTAAACTGGAAAAAGTTAAAATTTGCAGGATAAAATTGTACATTAGAGTTGGTAACGGCAGAATCGTTCTACTCGGATATTTTCCCCTACCTTAGCGATAACGTTTTTGATGACTTTCTCAATTGTCAACGATGGATCTTTGATGTAAACCTGATTCAAAAGTTCCGCTAAATCTCGCGGATTCATGGCGGCAATGTGCATGGCTAAATTATGGGCAAGTTCCCGAAAATCTTCCGTGCGGGCGACAAAATCAGTTTCGCACCGCAAATCCAGCAAAACGCCAACCCGGCCATTATGGACATAAGTTTCTAAAAGTCCGGCTCCGGTGGCTCGGTCGGATTTTTTTTCTGCCTTTACCAAACCTCTTTCCCGAATCAAATTGACCGCGGAATCAAAATCGCCCTTGGTTTCTTCAAGAGCTTTTTTGCAGTCCATCACGCCCGCGCCGGTTGTTTCTCTTAGTTTTTGAACATCACTCGCGCTCATCTGCTTTAGAAATTAGACATTAGGAGTTGGAACGGAACGTTCCCTGATGCCTTCTTCAATTTTAGTACTCAACCGATTCAAAATCCAGTTGATGCTGGCCATGCCGTTATCATTTGCCGGTATCGGATAAGCAATGGATTCCGGATCGCTATCGGTGTTGGTTATGCCAATGACCGGAATTTTCAAACGATTGGCCTCCCGAACTGCCGTTTCGTGTTCATTAATATCAACTACCAATAGGACGTCGGGCAATTTAGTCATATTTTCCAAGCCGCTAAAAAAAATCGTCAGCTTATCAATTTGTTTATCAAAATTAACCTGCTCTTTCTTGGTATACTTTTCTAATTTACCGGCGGCTTTGTCGGCTTTCAATTTAGTAAAAAATTGGATGCGGCTGGAAATAGTTTTGAAATTAGTCAAAGTGCCTCCGAGCCATCTTTTTATTACATACAATAATCCAGATTTTTTGGCGAAATTTTCCACGGCCTGTTGGGCGGCTGGCCGAGTGCCGACAACTAAGACAACGCCCTGTTTTTTAGCAACCTCTTTCAAAAATTCCCCGGCTGATTCCAGAGTGGAAAGAGTCGCGGCTAAATCCACAATGCTAATCCCGTTACGGACCGCGTTGATAAATTTTTTCATCCGAGGATGCGTCTTGGATTTTTTTCTTCCATACAAAACACCGGCTTTCACCATTTCTTCTGAAAGAACCGGATCAATTGTTCGGCTCGGTTCGCTGTTAGCGGCCTCTTCTTTATTAATTATCGTTTGGTCGGACATTGCTACCGATTATAAATGAATTGATCAGTCCAGTCAATTCCTTTACAAAGCGGTCTTTGGAAAACTTTTTTGCTAATTGGGCAATTTTATTTCTATCCAATTCCAGCTGTTCAAATTTTTGAACGGCGTTCATTAAGCACTCGGGCGTCTGTTTGTCAAAGAGAACTCCGCTAACGCCATCTTGAACGATTTCCAGAGCGCCGCCGTCTTGATAGGCAATAATCGGAACGCCGCAGGATTGGGCTTCCGCGGCTACCAATCCAAAATCTTCAACTTGAGGAAAAATTAAAGCTTTCGCGCCATTGTATAATTTACGCAATTCTTCGTCGTTTTTTACAAAAGGCAAAAGCTCAACATTTCTTAATTTTGAATTTTCCTTGCCTACCGGCAGGCATGGCCTGCCTGCCGGTAGGCAGGCAATTTTAAATTTTAAATTTTGGAATTCCGGCCCATCTCCAACTATCTTTAACGGAAATTTTAGTTTCGCAAAGGCGTCAATGATTAAATCAAACCGTTTGTAACGCATTATTCTTCCAACTGCTAAATAGTACGAGGATTTAGGATTTTGAATATAGGATTTAGG
>CAYIBZ010000039.1:0-2109 GCA_964361795.1 uncultured Candidatus Saccharibacteria bacterium | reverse complement strand
TTCTTCCAACTGCTAAATAGTACGAGGATTTAGGATTTTGAATATAGGATTTAGGGTCCATGAAAAATTTTTTCGTATCAACAGGCGGATAAATAACCCGCGCTTCCCGTCCATAATATATTTTTATCTTGTCAGCAATAAAATTTGAATTAGCTATGAGAACGTCTGGTTTCTGGCCAGCTTTGTAGTCCCAATTTTTCAAAAACCTTAATATAGGTTTGGAAATTAGAAATTGGAAATTGGAAATAATGCCTGTAAGGTATGACGGCTCCCACGCATACCGTAGCGGCGTGTGAATATAGGAAATATGTTTGGCATTTTTCCCATGACTAATCCCCTTCGCGTAGCCAGCCGTATCGGAAATTATAAGATCGTAATTATCGTCAATTGTCATAGCGCTGACAGCCGCGGGCATTAACGGGATAAACGCGCGATGATTCTGACGCGCTAAATTGAAATCCAAAAAACTTGTCTTCATTATTCTTCCCCGGAATCGCCCGTGTGTGTTTTTTTCGTCGTACAAAATCGTATAAATTGGCGCTTCGGGAAACATTTCCATTAAAGTTTCCAAAACCCGCTCGCCTCCTCCGTATTGATTCAAATAATCGTGAACTAAAGCCACTTTCATGAGTATTGTATAATTATAATATACAGCTTTATGAAAAGAATTATAGACATAATTGGCGCGTCTTTGGGATTATTGGCTATCGCGCCATTGATGCCTTTCATAGCGATCTCAATTAAATTAAACAGCCGGGGGCCGGTAATGGTGAAACTGGACAGAGTCAGCGGCGGCAAGATTTTTAAAGCTTATAAATTCCGTTCTATGCTGGATAAGAGCCATGCAATGAAATTTGGCGCTTTGGAAAAATTAAACGAGCGCAAGGACGGGCCATTTTTCAAAATTAAAAACGATCCTAGAATTACAACAGTTGGAAAAGTATTGCGGAAACTGCGAATTGATGAGTTTCCTCAATTGATCAATGTTTTAAGGGGCGAGATGTCGCTAGTAGGCCCGAGGCCTCATGAACCCAACGAAGTTATCCATTACCCTCCGGAATATCAGCATTTGATTTTGGCGAGATCCGGCGTAACCGGCCTTTCGCAAACCAATGGCGCTTCCGGCCTGCCATTTTTGAAAGAATTGGAATTAGACAGCGATTACGTGAAAAATCCTTCGCTTTGGAAAGATGTAAAAATTCTAGCTAAGACTTTAAAAATTACTTTCTTTGACCCAACGGCGGTATAATAATCTTAATGAAGCGAGGATTTACACTTATTGAATTACTGATCTACGTCGGGATTTTTTCTTTAGCCGCCGGACTGTTTACCGGGATACTGGTTGTAGTACTGCGGATTCAAGGACAGCAAACCAGCGCCGTTGAAGTCGGCACGCAATTAAATTTTGTTATGCAAACTCTGCAAAGATTGGTGCGAGAATCAACCGCGATTAATTCCCCTGCCTCTGGCGGGTCAGCCAACGCTCTAAGCGTCAATCGGCCAGGGGCTTCTCCGACTATTGCCGCTCTGTCCGAAGGAAAAATAACCGTGAACGAAGGCGGCGCTGGAGCGAAAGATTTAACTACAAGTAAAGTTAACGTTTCGGAGTTAATTTTTACGCATTACACAACGCCATCCAATCATCCAAGTTTTCCGCCAGAAGAAACCATCCAAATAAAAATCACCATGAATTTTAATACCAATAATCCGACTCAAGCCGTTACCAGAATTCTCCAATCTTCGGCTAGTCCCTTGAACCCTTAAGTTTTTCTGTAAGCCACGAACTTGATTGCACTTTGCCGCCATGACCGATACCAAAAACCATTTTGCATCCAAGAGAACCGCAGATCGGCGCTTCGGGAATGTTTTTGCTGGTTCGGTCGCCGCCGTTGGCGAAAATATCCGGCTTCAGCTTCTTAAGTTCCGCGCAGACGCTCATGTCGGTTGGATTCGGTCCGTGTTCAGTAAAAATTACGTCATCCACTGCCCGAAAACCTTTGATAACTTCTCGTCGCTCCTCCTGCGGCATAAAAATAAACCCTTTCTTTTTCATTAGCCAGTTGTCATTGTTCAAAATCACCACTAGTTTATCTCCCAGTTTTTTTGCTT
>CAYIBZ010000038.1:0-4779 GCA_964361795.1 uncultured Candidatus Saccharibacteria bacterium | reverse complement strand
GTAAGAATATTGAAAAATGAGGCCAGACTGTTGGGCCGGTCGCCTTATTTTATTATTTATGATAACGATGATTCCTTGAGTTTGATCAAGCAAATCCTTAAAGAAATGAATGTGTCTAAAGAATCGTACGCGCCAACTAAGATTCAATGGAAAATCGGGAACATTAAAAACGAACTGCTGGATCCCGAAGAACATTTAGATAAAATCCATCTGGCGGCATTTTTGAAATACGAAGGCGCGCTCGCTAAAAATAATGCTTTTGATTTTGACGATCTTATTGAGAAGCCCGTAAAGATTTTTCAAGAGCATCCGGAGATACTGAAAAAGTACCAAGATCAGTTCCTGCATATTTTGGTTGATGAATATCAGGATGTGAACACCAGCCAATATCAATTTATAAAACTGCTGGCCCAAAAACATAAAAATATCTGCGTAGTGGGAGACGACGCGCAGAGCATTTACCGTTTTCGCGGATCGGATTTCCGCAACTTTCTCAACTTTGAAGAAGATTGGCCAAACGCGAAAGTCGTAAAGCTGGAGCAAAACTACCGTTCAACTCCGACTATCATCCAAGGGGCTTCGGCAATCATTAAAAATAATAAAATGCAGAAGCCGAAAGACCTTTGGACGAAAAATCCCGATGGCGACCTGATAAAAGTCGCTCGCGCGATCAGCCCGGAACAGGAAGCGGAATTTGTTGCGCGGCAAATTCTATCAACGAATAACAAATCCAATGCGAATAAACGAATTTATACTACCGCTGTTTTATATCGGACTAACGCGCAATCGCGGGCGGTTGAACAAGCCCTGATTGCCAATCAAATACCTTATAAAATATATGGCGGCTTGAAATTTTACGAACGAAAAGAAATTAAGGACGTTATATCGGGACTGCGATTCTCCTTTAATCCCAGAGATACCGTCAGCCAAGAGCGGCTGGAGAAAACTTTTGCCAAAAAAATATCGGGCCCATTGTTAAGCGAACTGCCTCGGCTGAAAGAAAAATTAAATATTCTTGAACTAATCAGTTTTTTCCTTGAGAATACCAACTATTTTGACTATCTAGACAGCAAGTTCAACAATGTCCGGGAAAGAATAGAAAACATTAACGAGTTGATCCAATTCGCGGGAACTTTTAATAATCTTGGCGAATTCTTGGAGAGAGTTTCTCTTCTTCAATCTACCGACAGAATTTCTTCATCAGCAAATAACGAATCCATTGTAAATCTGATGAGCATTCATCTGTCTAAAGGATTGGAATTTGACATTGTCTTTGTAGCCGGCTGCGGCGAAGGATTAATGCCGCATCAAATGTCTTACGGATCTCTTGATGAACTGGAAGAGGAACGGCGATTGATGTATGTCGCTATGACGCGGGCCAAGAAAAAGTTATTTTTATCTTTCTCTCACACGCCATCGCGTTTTATCTACGAAATTCCTTCGGAATTAACGGAATTCGTTGATCTGACAGGCGGCCGCGGAGAATTGCCAAATGAAGAAGAAACTTGGATTGACTATGAATAAAAGACTGGGTCAACATTCTTTAGTTAATAATTCGGCGATAAATAAAATTATCTCCGCTTTAGATTTAAAATCCGGCGAAACTATTATTGAGATAGGGCCGGGAAAAGGAGCGCTGACAATTCCATTGGCAGAAAAGTGCGAGAAAACCGGTTGCAAAATCGTGGCAATTGAAAAAGACCATTCATTAGTTACTTGGTTACTTGGCAAATTGGTTACTTGGACTAACTCGGAAATTATAAAAGGAGATGCTTTAAGACTAATTAACCAAGTAACCAATCAACTAAGTAACTGGAAATTGGCCGGCAACATTCCTTATTATATCACCGGAAAATTATTGCGAATCATCGGGGATTTGAACCGGAAGCCGGAATTGACAGTCCTTACGATTCAAAAAGAAGTAGCGGAAAGAATTTGCGCCCAAAAAGGGGAGATGAACCTGTTAGCCGCTATAACTCAAGCTTGGGCGAAGCCGGAAATTATCGGTTATCTTAAGCCGTCAGATTTTAATCCTCCGCCTAAGGTAGAATCGGCAATCATTAAACTAGAAACTAAAGCGCGAGAGCTAGAATCTGGAAAATGGGAAAATTATTGCAAAATGGTCAAGATAATTTTTAAACAACCCAGAAAGACCTTGCTTAATAATCTTTCTTTTGGCCTTAAAATCGCCAAAAATGAGCTTATCGGCGCTCTAAGGGCTCTTGGCTTTGACGAAAAAACCCGCCCTCAAGCATTAAGTCTTAAAGATCTTGCCGTCCTTGTTGATAACTTATCTTAGGATTATCGGAGCCATCCTATATAATAAGTAATAGGATGAAAAAAGCCGTTTTTTTGGCAATTTTTCTGTTTCTCACCCCTGCTTTATTGCTCGCGGGTTTTCAATCCGCTCGGGCCATTGATTATTATGGAGGAAAAATTTTGAAAAGAGACCGGCTAACCACGGCGCTGTCTCACGTCCTGCGCGGCGCCAATGTCGTCGCTCAACTGACTATTGAAAACAATAAATTGGAGGGTGGAAAAACTGTTAAAGGCAAAGAAAAGGTTTTTATCGTCGGAGCGGTTTTGGGGCCGTGCCGTCCAGGCAGGAGCATTTTAGGATTGGGCCATCGCATCAGGGGCCACAAAGTAATTACAGCGGGAATATGCCAATAAACTGGGTTAAAAAATCAATAGCGGCGGGATTAGTTGGCGGCGGCCTGCTGTTAGCGGTTTTGATTGCCGTTGGCGGAAAAGAAAACGGAAACAAGATAACTATAAAACAGCCGGAAAATAGCAAACCCGCGGCTGTCGGATCTTTGAATCTTCCGCCATCTCCAATTGTTGAAGAAAGTCTTACCCAAGAGTTATCGGAAAAAATCGGCGGCGATCTGTTAACGCGCAATCCTGAAGAATTGGCCAACCTTAATCCTCAAGAATTAGTGAATCAATATATCGCGGATGGCGTCAGTAATTTTGACTATAACGGCTTAAAACCCGTTATTGCCGACAATCAAATAAAAATTATAAATAACTCCAGTTCGGAGCTGATAAAAGAGTATCTGCAAAAGTTTGATAAAATCACTCAAAATTATTTCGGCAGTGTCGCCGGCAAGATAACTCCGGAAATAAAACCAGAAAATCTGTCTTTGCTGGGAGAGGCCTACGGCAAATCTATCGCCGATCTTTATCAATTAGCCGTTCCAAAAAATTTATCTGACATTCATAAACAAACCATCAGTATTTTATCCGCCCAATACACGGCTTTTAAGGCTGTCCAGAATTATCAAGATGATCCGCTAAAGGCCCTGCTGTCTTTTCAGGCAATCACTAAATTAAACGAGGAATTGGCAACCGTTCAGCAAAGTATATTTAAATTTTTAACCGGCAAATCATGAAAAAGAAATTACTGATTAGCTTAATAGCGCTGATTCTGGTTCTCAATCCTCTTTTAATTCCAAGGCCCGTTAAAGCTCAAATTCCAACCACCGACATCGCGAGCATCCTCAACGATATTTGGGTTAGTGTTATCCGCCCCACTCTGTTAGAGACGTTAAAACGGCGGCTTTTGGACGTGATGGTTGACCAAATTGTTGTCTGGATTCAGGGCGGGGGCAAGCCGAAATTCGTTACCAATTGGAGAGGATTCGTTAAAGACGCCGGCCAGCAAGCCGCCGGAGATTTTGTCCAAAAAATAGGAGCCGGGTTTTTATGCAGGCCGTTTAATCTGCAAATTCAGTTAAAACTCCTGCCGATAGCGCGATTTTCGCCGCCTATTCAAACTTGCACTCTTGATAAAATTGTCGGAAATATTGAGAACTTTAAAAAAGATTTTAGAAAAGGCGGCTGGATTGCTTATGGCGCGTCATTTTCTCCTCAAAACAATTTCTTGGGAGCTCTGATTAGCAGCGCTCAAACGCTTAAACTGGAAGAAGAGGCGGCTACTTTAGCGGCAATTAATGAAGCGATGGTTGGCAATGGATTTTTGTCTACTAAGAAATGCCAAAAAGACGCTAATGGTAAAGATAAGCCGGGAACTTGCGTGGTAACCACGCCGGGAACGGCGGTAGGCGAAGCGGTAAAAAGGGCAGTTGGGGCTGACTTTGATTACGTAGTAAACGCCAATGATCTTGCCTCTTACGCGGCCGTTATTACTAACGCCTTAATCAACCGAATGATCTCGGAGGGAGCAGATGGATTGCTGGGAGACAAAGCGCCTGCTTCTCCAGACGGGGGATATGTTTTGCCAAGCGCTTTAGGCGGCGCTTGCGTCGGTTTGGAAGAACCGGCGCTGGGAGCGTGTCTGCAATATAACGGCAATACTTTAGAACTCTTTGACGATACCAGAAAGAAATTTATACAAGACAAGATTATGCCGTCGCTAGGCCCGTATCTCCAAGCCCAGAGCGAAATTAACAATGCCACTTCCACCACGCTCGCGAATTACAATACTAATTTGAAAATCCTTAAAGATAAATTTAGCGCCCTATCCGTGTCTTCTTGCGGAATTCCGTCCTTCAGCGTAACCGAAGTCAAGAACGCGATTGACGCTGAATCCGCGTATAGCCAATCCAAGTACGATGAGCTGATTGAAGAATTCGGAAATATTGTCGCTGATTCCTTCCAGCTCTATGGCGCGCTTACAACCGTGAACGATTTGTCTTCGGATCCGCCCGATTGGGCTGGTTTCGCGAAAACAGACCAAGAGATAAAGCCATTATTGAACCCGGAAAAAGCAAATCAAAAATTGGAAGACACGCAAAGCTTAGTAAATGGAATTGC
>CAYIBZ010000037.1:0-5691 GCA_964361795.1 uncultured Candidatus Saccharibacteria bacterium | reverse complement strand
TCTGAACAGAGAAGATAGCCGATGCAAGATTCTCTTCGTCTGGCGATCTCGGCTTGAAGATCGGGAGGGACTTTCATGATCTTTCTCCTTCCATTCATGGTGAGCCGGGTCGAACCATTTCAAAGTACGGGGGTATTATAACATAGTTGGGAGAGAAAAACAATGGTACGTAATGGTTCAATTTCTCTAATTACGCGCTTGCGTTAAAAATCGTCACTATTACATGTCATAGTACTATGACATGTAATAGTGGTATGCTGTTTCGCCTACAGAAATAATAATTAATTTTTTGAAAATTAAAGGTGCCTGTTCCGATTTGAATCGGAACAGGCATGAGTCCAACGGTCCACTGGACCGGGACTCGCGCACTGCCAAGAACCGGCTCTACTACTCCATGGAATAGCGTGGAGAGGAACCCTCACTGCTATCACGCGTGATAGCAGTTGACTTGATACTCTATCGCTAAATTTTCATTCCAGCTTATAAATAAAGATAGAAGTTCCGGCGCGGGCGTAAGGTTTATGAGGTTCTATTAACCATTGGTATTCGTCCTGCGGCTTCCTCTCAAATCCAGCGACAGTTTTCCCTTTGGCATTCTGAATTGTATTGATGGAAACCGCCAACCATTTTATATTTTCAATTTTGGGCGTGCCTCTTGCTGACCACCAAGGAATGGCTCTTTCGCTCAAATAATATCTGGGATTTCCGCCGCCAAAATAATCCACCGCGATTTTCTCAATCTCATTTTCATTGGCCCATTGAGCCAGCCTTTTCAGGTCCTGGCCCCAGTCATAATTAGAATCAACGATCTGCCGATATCCATTTTTCAAACCTCCGCCCAAAAAATTGAAATAAGACAAAAAATGGGGCGCCGTTATTAAAGAAGATAAAAAATACCAAAGCAATAAAATTATTAAAACCGCGGACTTAACCGACAAGGTCGCCAATTCGTTGTAAACAATCAGAATTTTAACAATAAAGTTTCTGGCCAGGCTTAAATCATTAATGCTAAACCAATTTTTGACAGCGCTGGCCGTAAGAATATAAATCAACGGCGCTGTCGGCAAAATATGCCGAAGACCGATGTTTAGATTGCTGTTGATGCTGTAAATCCAATAAAATAAAACAAAACCGGCCATCGCGAATTCTGGAAAATAAGTATTGAGATATTCATACAAGCGCCGGCCCTTTCCAAAAAGCGCCGATAAAAAAGATTTGCAAAAATTCCAAAACCCAAAAAATAAAGCCATTAAAATAAGCAGTAAAGACCCAGCCGGCTCTTTTAATAAGAAAGCTATCGGGAAGTAACTCCAAATGCCGCCATTAGAGACCTCGCCCAAAAAATAAACAACATTTCCGCCAGCCGATCTCTGAAGGACCATCAGTAATCCTAAAAAATATTCCGCCAACGGGCGAAAAATCGGACTGCCGGCCATCCAAATATCTAAATTCGCCAGAAATCTTAATTGGAAAGTTTGAAGAATGCTTTCCGTGTCGGAAATCTGCCGATCAACCGGATAGTTCCAAACAGCAAAAAGATAAACCGTGTAAACTGTTCCAAGTCCGATTAAAAAAATAAAAAATAAAGATTTCCAATAATAAAAAACACGTTTGCCGCCGTCTCTCCATAAGCCGGCCAAAGAAAACAATAAAAGTAAAATTATGAAGTAGGGGATTAAAAGAGCCGAGGAAAATTTTACCGACTGGGCAAAGCCGAAAGCCAAGCCTGCTAAAATCAATTTTTTGCCGGTTGGCCTCAAAAGAAAATTTAAGAATGTCCAAATTGAAAGAAATACTCCTAAAGCGGCGCCTGTGTCAGTGGCAACATAATGCCCGTGAGCCAGCGCCGTTGGAGAAAAGGCGAATAAAAAAGCTGGCAACAACGCCCACCAGCGGCCAATCAGCTCTTTTGCCAAAAAATAAATAGCCAAAATCAAAATTAAAGTCAGAATAATCGGCCCGATTCTAGCCAAAAAAATTATTTTATCCGCGTCATTGCCGGACCCGTACAAAAATTGATTGCCGACTTCCCATTGGCTATTCACATCTTGAATCCACGAGGAAATGTTAAGAGGAAAATTTAAATTCTGAAAAAGAAGCGGAATAGCGGCCAGCATTTTTACTAAAGGAGGGTGTTCGGGATTCAGGCGATAATCTTGATATCGCAGATAAGCATAGCCAGCGGGAATGTGCGCTAATTCATCAACAATCGCCGAATCGTTTCGCGCGGCGTTTAACATCAGCAAAGCGGGCGCGGCAATCATGACCGCAACCAATGACCAGCGGAAAATTGTAATCACCTTAGACATCATTTAAATTATATATGAACTATGAAGCTCCCAAAAGACGACAAAAACTATCACTGGACCAGCCATATAAAAAGCAAAATGCTGTTTTATAAAATTTCGGAACAGAAAATCAAAAGTATTTTAAAATCTCCGGACCGCCATGAAGAGGGGATAGCGTCCAATACCTTCGCGGTAATGAAAAGAAACGACACTTCAAAAAGAAAAGAAGAGCTCTGGGTTATGTACCAAGAAAAATTAAAAAATAAAAATGAAAAAGGAAAAATTATGATCAGTGCTTGGCGTTATCCCGGCAAGAGCAAACCGGGAACGGCCATTCCGATTCCGGAAGACATTCTGGTAGAGATCCAGAAGGAGTGGTTTTGAGGAAATAAAAAAAGCTCCCGTTAATGGGTGCTTTCCAGAAGCATCGCTATCGCTTTTTCTGCGTGCGACATCTCAAGGCCGTCCTCGAACGTTGTTTGGACAAGCCGTCCAATGTGGTGCTCCATGTCGGAATTATCATCAATAATGACGAAGGATTTGACTGGCAATCGAGCTGTCTTTAGCCAACTGTCAATGTCATGGCCTCGCTTGTCTCTTAAAATCGGCGTTAGGCCAATAATTTTAGAACCATCAATTCCTTGATCATTAAAGATGGTTCTTAATTCCTCTATGGTGCGTCCGATGCGCCAGGCGCTTGAAATAACTATTTGCGCGCCACTGACTTTTAAAATATGATTCAAGGCTTCCACACTACTAGGCAAAAAAGTTTTATAATTTCCAAATTGATTAGCACTTTTAAGAGAAGTGAGAACGCCGTCGATATCCAGGAAGATTATCTTAACCATCCGGCCTCCTTGATATGAGCTGACAACATTATATAGTATCACGGTCAATTTATCAAATAAAAAACACGGTTTAAACCGTGTTTTAAGTTTATTACCTCAATTCCAGCTTATCCGTGATTGAAATAATATCCTTCTTGAGCCACTCATCGTATTCGCCGCCAAGAAGCCTCTTGGCAATCTGGCGAGCGGCATTATCGTTGTTTTCCTTGAGTGATCGGAAAAGTTCCTGGACTCGCAGTTCGGCTTCGCGGCAGTAGAAATCAGCAAGGTGGACAAATGAATCATCGCCGTTGACTAGGTTGCACATAGCGCAGCCCTTGAGGTAAGCGGCATAGAAACAAGTTGCCGACATTGCGTAAAGTTCAGTGGCAATCCAAAACAGTCTAGTGAAAAGCAGTTGTTTATGGGGAAGCTTTCCTCGGTAACGGGCAGAATTCACAATAACCGCGATAGCCAGTTTTCTCGCATTCTTTTCCACAAACCGCAGATGGCGGCGCAGTTTTTGATTAACACTTTCTAAAATTTTCGGATTAATCCGCCGGCGAATCCGCAACTTCGCCAGACTGGCGCCAAATCCGAATGCCGTCTTAAGTTTCTTAAGCCAACGGCCTTTTTCAAAAAACACTTCGCCGCGAGTTTTATATTCATCTATTCCTTCGCGAATAACCCATTGGCTAAGAATCTCGCTGGACCCTTCAAAAATCCGGTTTGGCCGGAAACTGCGATGAATTGACTCCAGAGGGATAGGCGGCTCGCCGCGTTTGGCAAGCGAATCGGCAGTCTCATAGCCGCGTCCGCCGCGAAGCTGCATCAGGTCATCAACAATCTTCCACCCGGCCTCGGAAGCAAAAACTTTGCAAGACGCCGCTTCCATGCGCGCGTCCAGTTTTTGATCAACCCGGCCGGCGGCAAAACGAGTCATCGCTTCCATCGCGAAAGCGCCAGCTAGGCCCTTGGCCAGCATCCCACTGCCAACGGCTTCGTGTTGGCCAATCAATTTTCCCCACTGCTTGCGATGGTTGCCTGTCCATTTTCCAATCAGCAAACACTGCTTGACGATCGCGGCGCAGGATCCGGCGACGGCAATTCGTCCGGTATTCAATGCTTCAAGAGCGATCCTAAAACCAAGGCCTTCTTTTTCTCCAACGAGATAATCTTTAGAAAGCTCAACGTCAAACGCCTCAACTCCGTTATACATGCCGCGCAAACCTTCAAACTGGCAGCGTTGAACCGCCTTCACGCCCGGTAAATTCGTTGGCACGATGAACGCGCTGAAAACCGGCTTATAATTCGCGTCCTTAAGGTCTTCCGGTTTATCTACGGTCTTAGCAATCACGCAAAGCAGGGGAGACAAAAATTCTTTTTCATTTTTCGGACCGTTCGTTGTCCACCATTTTCGCCCGACAAGGCGGTATCCGACTACCTGTCCTTCCTTGTCTCTGACTCTAGTGGCATACATTTCCATATTCGCCGGATCAGAACCGGCTTCCTTTTCTGTAAAAGCAAACCCCGTCGGATTCTTCGCGACAATCGGCAAAAACTTCTTCTTCTGTTCCGGAGTTCCGTAACCCTTCAATGGCCAAGTAAGGCCGATAGTATTGGATGCCGACAGGGGAGCAACCACTCCGCCGCACCAACTGGCCGCGAGGCCCATCAATCGGATGTAAGCCGTTTGAGTTAGATCCATCCCGCCGTATTCTCTGGGAATTTTCAAAGCGAAAAAACCGTTTTCACAAAGCCACCGGATGACTTCTTCCGGAACTTCATCCGTCCGGTCAATTTCGTTCGGGAAAACATTCTCCATTAAATAGTTCCGCAGCTTCTCAATCAAAACATCGCTTTTAGCTAACGAGTCATCTGACTCTTTGAACCACGGAATAAACAGAGAAAAATTCGCTCTACCCCGAAAGAGATCGGCCATAAAACCTTCATGCCGGCGCTTGTCGCGTTCGGCTTCGGCAATGGCTACTCCCTGACCGAGTTTTTTCAAATCTATACCCATAGGCCTCCTTTTTTACCTCGCCGAAGCTTCAGCGAAGGCGGGTCAATGAACCGCTCAAATAGTACAAAAAATTAGCCTGCGAGTCAAACTTGAGTGTTAACTGAAGAGGGGCGCTATTCCGTGGAATAGCAGGGAGAGGAACTCGCGCTTTTTTTTCTAATAAAAGTTATTTGTTTATTCGTAATGGATTCGTTATTCGTTGATAAAAAGCTCATTGCCAATAAAAAGCCCTCCGACATTATGTCAGAGGGCTTGAAGATCAAGGCCCGACTCTACTACCGCAGGAGGCCGAACCCCACCTCACAAGCGAGGAGTTCGCCCAGCTCCAGTGGAGCCTCGGCTCGCCCTCGAAGAGCCACAAATCCGCGACCTTGTCGTCGCCGCGGCGAGAACCGGGCAAACCCATGCAGTTGTCTTTAAGAATTTCTGGGTGTTGAAGAATGAGCGCGACTCCTTCTTCGGCGGTTAAGGGAGAGCGTCCTTCTTTTTTGAATTGATTTACTGCTTCATCGGGAATTCTTCCAAGCATGGCTTTGCCGTTTTCAACATCAAC
>CAYIBZ010000036.1:1163-5699 GCA_964361795.1 uncultured Candidatus Saccharibacteria bacterium | reverse complement strand
ATTATAACTGTTTGATTTCTTCAACTATCTTGTCCAGTTCTATTGCTCGAGAGGCTTTTACTAAAACTAAATCCCCTTTCTTGATATTTTCTTGAATGGCGGTTTTGGCTTCGTCGGCGGTGTCAAAAGTATAAATATATTTTTTCGGCAATCCGGCTTTATTGGCGGCATCGGCGATAAATTTAGCTCTGGCGCCAACAGTAAATAAAAAGTCAAAAATCTTTCCGGATAGCCGGCCAATTTCTTCGTGCGCCTCAATCGTATACTTGCCAATTTCCAGCATATCGCCTAAAACCGCGATTCGCCGCTGAACTTTAAGAGCTTTTACTGTTTCCAGAGCGGCGCGCATGGAAAGCGGCGAGGCGTTATAGCTGTCATCAATAATAAACGACCCCTTGACGCCGGGAACCAGCTTCATCCGGCGCGCTGGCGATTGGTAATAAGAAAGAGCTTCGGCAACCCTCACTAAATTCATTCCAAAAGAAATTCCAACAGCCGCGGCGGCGGCGATCGCGTAGGCTTGAGATTTTCCAAAAACCCCGTCTAGGCGAACCGGCACAAAATTTCCGCCATATTCAAGCTTAAAAGAAATGCCAAGAGGTTTTTTATTTTCGGACCGGTTCTCAAAATTAGTGATTTTCAGTTCAGCTTGATCGCCAAATCCAAATGTCACCGCGTGGGCGCGAGTGCGGTCTTTCATGTCCATGACCGCTTCGTCGTCGTAATTTAAAATCGCAAAACCAATCGCCGGTAAGACTTCCACAAGGCGGGATTTCTCTTTAGCCACGGCATCCGGGCCGCTATAGAATTCAACATGGACGGGAATGTCCCCGACTGCCGTTACAATGCCAATCTGCGGCTTAACTATTTCCAAAAGATATTTGATATCGCCGGGACGATCGGCGGCGTATTCCAAAATAAGAATTTCCGGGTAATTCATCCGAAAAATCAGCCTTAAAATAGAAACACAAAATACTTTGCACCAAAAACCAACGCCGCCGGTTTTTTCCCAGCTTCCTAAAATAGTCAGAGGCAGGCCAATTTCGTTATTAAAATTTCCGCTGGAAGCCCTAACTCTGCGGATGGCCCTCATGACAGTTAGAACCGCGTCTTTAGTGGAAGTTTTGCCAACCGTGCCGGTAATGCCAATGACGCCGGGCTGATATTTTTGGATAGTCCATTGGGCTAAAGTTTTTAAAATAAATTGCAAAATATTTTTCATTTTATTACGGATTGTCTGGCGGGATATTATAGTAGTTTAATATAAATTCGGCTAATTCGCGAAATGCCGGAACGACAGTTGTTCCCGCGAGCGGCGCTCCTCTGGGCTTATCTACTTTAATTAAGATTGTGAAACGCGGGTCGGAAGCGGGGGCGAATCCGACATAGCTATGAATAAATTCATTGCTATACCCGCCATGTTTAAAATCTGGAATTTGAGCAGTTCCGGTTTTGCCGGCCACTTCATACTTTGGAATTTGCGCGATTTCCGCTTTTTTTACCGCGGAGGCCATCATGGCGGCAACTTGCTTGGCAGTTTCTCCAGAAATAACCCGGCCGATTTCTTCCGGTCTTGTCTCTTGGTTTAAGTAAGGCCGCATGAGAATGCCATTATTGGCGATGGCGGAAATGGCATTGACCAGCTCAATGGGAGTGACGGAGACTCCTTGGCCGAATGCCGCCGTCGCTAAATCAATTTCCCGAGCATTGGCGGTCAAGTTGTTGATGCTTCCGGCTATTTCACCGGGCAAACCGATGCCAGTCACTTCGCCAAAACCAAATTTTACCAAGTAATCATGGAAATCCTCCAATCCGGTTTTTCTAGCCGCGAAAGCGGCTCCGGTGTTAATAGATTGCTCAATGACGTTAGCCATGGTAACCGTGCCATGGGCTTTTAGGTCCCAATTTTTGATAGTTTTCCCGTTAAGGGTGACCGATCCGCTATCATAATAAGTGGAATTGGGAGTAATTTTTCCGCTATCAATGCCAGCCGCCATGGTGATGACTTTAAAAACTGATCCTGGCTCATAAATACCCTGCGTTGCCGGATTCACGAAATTTTTTAGATTTGATTTGGAATAATTATTCGGGTCAAAGGCGGGATAATTTCCCAAGGCCAAGATTTTACCGGTTTTCGGCTCTTGAACAATTACCGTTCCGCCGGCGGCGCTATATTTTTTAATCACCGATTCTAAAATCTTTTCCGCTTGAGCTTGAATATTGCGGTCTATGGTTGAATAAAGATGGCTGGTTTGAAGAAAACGATTGTAATAAAATTCTAAACCGTACCGGCCGGCTAATTCAGAACTTTCTTCATTTTGTCCAATGAACCCCAAAAGCTGGGCGCCTAGAGCGCCAAAGGGATAAAAACGGAAGTTTTCATTTTCAATATAAACTCCCTTCATATTAAGGCCGCGGATTTTTTGCACTTGTTCTTCGCTGGCTTTGGTCGCGAGAAGCTCATATAAATCATTGGGTTTACTCAACATGGTTTTTAATTTGTCTTTATCAATTCCAACTATGGCGCGGAGAGACTCCACGGATTCGTCCAAATCGCCGATTTCTTTGGGAACGGCGAAAATTGTCGGGTATTCTTTATTCATGGCGGCAGGAATAACGTTATCATTTTTATCAGTAAAATAAATAATGCCCCGTTCGGGATTTAAAAAATTAACACCCTGACTGCGAGAAGCGGCCCGGGCTGCGTAATAACTCCCCTTTTTAACTTGCAGATTATAAATATTATAAACTAGGGAAGAATAGGCAAAGGTAATGCCTAATATGAAAACCCAAAGTCTCCATTTCATTGTCTAGCCAAATATTCTGGTTTTTTCTCTTTTATTAATCCAAGATCAGCGGCCAATTCTTCGGCATTTTTCAAATCAAGAATGCCGTAGAGCTGATTTTTAAAATCCGTGTTCGCTGATCTTAAGCTTTCTGCTTCTTCCCGATGAGAATTTAAAAGATGTTTCAGCCGAACATTATTATTATAAGCAAAAACGCTAAACAACGCTCCTGTAAGAATGAAGATAATCAAGGAAATTATGAGCCAATTGATTGTAAATTTATTTTTATTGGGTTCTATAACGGTCATAATAGCTGCGCCGCTCTTAATTTTGCCGATCGCGATCTGGGATTAGCGGCAATTTCTTCTCTGCTCGCAATAATTGGTTTTTTAGTTAAAATTTTTATTTTTCCGGCCTTGGCTAAATTGCGAAAGTAATTTTTTACTATCCGGTCTTCTAGGGAGTGAAAGGAAATAATAGCCGCGCGGCCTCCCGGCCTTAGAACGGAATCAAGATTTTTCAAAATGGATTCTAAATTTTCCAATTCGTGGTTGGCGTAAATCCGTAAAGCCATGAAAGTTCTGGTAGCTGGGTGGATCCGGCCTCTTTGGTAGCTTATGGGGACAGCCCTGGCAATTGCTTCCACTAAATCTTGGGTGGTTTTGACGGGTTTTATTTTTTCTTGATTTTTAACGGAGGCGGCAATTTGTTTTGCGAAACGTTCTTCGCCAAAATCTTTAATAATACTCGCCAGTTTTTCTTCGGATAATTCTTGAAGAAGATCTTTTACGGGTTCGGCGTTAGGGTCGTAGGTCATCAAAAGCGGCTCATCAATTTGAAAGCTAAAGCCCCTGCCGCCGGATAATTGCTCTGATGAAAACCCTAAATCCAACAGCAAGCCATCAGCTTTTTCAAAATGTTTTTGCTTTAAGATTACCGGCAAATCAGCGTAATTTTCACCGGTTTTTTCCCAATCAATAGAAAGCAGTCGGCCATTGGCGCCTATTTTTTCTTGAATCGCCTTGCTGTGGCCCATTGCCCCGGCGGTGCCGTCAATAAAGAACTCGCCCGGCTTCGGATCCAAAATATTTATTACTTCGTTTAAAAGAACCGGTATGTGAATTGCTGTTACTTGGTTACTCGGTTGCCTAGTTGCTTGGTTTGTCATTTTCTAAGTAACTAATTTTGCGAAGTAACAAAGTAACTAAATTCCCAATTCTCCAAGTTTTTCCGCGATATCGTCTGAAGAAGCTTCGGTCTTGGATTTATAATTCTTCCAGTTGTCTTCATTCCAGATTTCAATTCGGTTATAGAGTCCGGCGAATACCGCTTGTTTTTTGAGGCCAGCGTATTGCCTCAAATATTCTGGAATTAGAATCCTTCCTTGGTTGTCAAACTCCGCTTCTATCGCTCCGGCCAGCATCAAACGCGCGAATGCCCGGGAATTGGATTGCGATAACGGCAGTGAGATTAATTTTTGGGCAAGCGCCTCCCAATCTGATTTATTGAAAACAAATAAGCAGTGATCCAAGCCTCTAGTGATAATCGTTCCGTCGCCTAACTTCTGCCTAAATTTTGCCGGTAGAGCCACTCTTCCTTTAGTATCCAAACTATGTGTGTATTCCCCGATGAACATAGGCTCAACGGCGGATACCTATTCTCTGGGGGTTATCCCCAGAGAATAAGAGTTTTCCCCACAGTTATCCACAATTCACCACCGTAACCTTAATATAACCCACCCATTCCCCAC
>CAYIBZ010000036.1:0-1063 GCA_964361795.1 uncultured Candidatus Saccharibacteria bacterium | reverse complement strand
AACCAAGAGTCGGCGTGCAACCCCGTACCAAATTTTTTGTGGGCATTACTGGGATCGAACCAGTGACCTCTTCGATGTGAACGAAGCGCTCTACCACTGAGCTAAATGCCCGTTTATTTGGTACGGGGCAAATGTGAATGCAGTGCTCTACCGCTGAGCTAGCTGCCCATAAAAAGGTACGGGATGAATGCGTCCTTGATAAAAACCATAAATAAAAAGAGCGCTTTTTTCAAGCGCTCTTTTTATTATTGTAATTCCACAACCGCGCCAGCCGCTTCCAATTTTTTCTTCAATTCTTCCGCGTCTTCTTTCTTTAACCCGTCTTTGACGGCTTTCGGAGCGCCATCCACTAAATCTTTTGCTTCCTTCAATCCAAGGCCGGTAGCTTCTCTCAAGACTTTAATAACCTGAATCTTTTGAGAACCGCCTTCTTTCAACATTACTTTCCAAGCGGTTTTTTCTTCCGCCTCGCCAGCTCCAGCGGCGGCGCCGCCAGCAACACCTGCCGGCATCGCGGCAGAAACTCCAAACTTAGTTTCCATCGCTTTTACTAATTCGGCTAGTTCCGTAACCGATAAGGTTTCTACTTTTGAAATTATTTCTTGTAATTTTTCTGCCATATTTTTATAAATTTAATTTATTGAATTTATCTAAAAATATGAGCATCCCGTTGATTTTCGAAGAAAATTTCTTCGGGACTACCCCTATCTTCAGTTTCGACCTATGTTTCTGCCTCTGTTTTAGCGGCATCTGCAGGTTTCTTAGATAATTGATCAACGATATGCATGAACGCTCTTATTGGACCAGAGAGGACGCCGACCAATTGGGCCAGCAAAACTTCTCTGGATGGCAATTTGGCAATCACCATAAATTGATCCGTGGTTAAAAATGACTTTTGCTTAATATCGTAAACTCCTAAAACGTTAAAATTCCTTTTTGCTTTTGCTAATTCTTTGGCGAGCTTGTAAATTGGCGCGGCAACGTCAGATAACTCTCCTTTTACGAAAACCGTGCCTAACTGGCCTCCAAATTGCAAAGTGTCAAAATCTATTCCCGCGTCTTT
>CAYIBZ010000035.1:1531-5816 GCA_964361795.1 uncultured Candidatus Saccharibacteria bacterium | reverse complement strand
GGGCTGGAAGAGAAAAAGATGGAAATTAAAAAACCGACATTTCTGTCGGGATTTGGCGTTTAGAATTCAAGAACCCAGCCAATCGGAGATTTGGTGTCCTCTCGCATCAGCCGATCAGCGCCATTTAGCGCGGGAAGGTTGATAAGAAACGCCTGGCCAATAACTTCGGCGTCTTCGCTCTTGAGAAGTTGAGAAGCGGCCAATGCCGTGCCGCCCGTTGCCAAAACATCGTCTACAAGTACTACCCATTCCCCTGGCTTGAGGATGCCTCTGCGAATCTCCAAGATATCTTTTCCGTACTCAAGCCCGTAATCGCGAGATCGAATTTCTCCGGGCAACTTTCCCTTCTTGCGAAGAAGAACCATGCCGATATTGAGTTTTTGGGCAAGCGCCGCGCCAAAAATAAATCCTCGGGATTCAACGGCCGCAATCTTCACGCTTTTCGCTCTAGTTACATCGCGGCAATCGCGATGAGACGTGATAATTTTGGAGAGTTCGTTAATCGCCGTATCAAATGCCAAATGGCAAGCCAGAAGCGGACTGATGTCCCGAAAAGTTACGCCTGGTTTAGGAAAATCAGGAAAATTCTCAATATGTCCGATAAGAGTAACGGGCCTGCCGCAAACACACTCCTTCGCCATCGCGCCTCCTTCGCCTTGCCGCATCCGCCAGATAGCGGAATAAGCAGGCTGTCAAAGTACCGTGTAATTATAACATACTAATTAAATATTTTCAAGCTTTACGGAAAGAACTTTAGAGGTGCCGTCGCTGCCCATTGTGACGCCATAAAGTATGTCGGCGGATTCCATTGTCGCGCGATTATGAGTAACAACGATAAATTGAGTTTTAGAGGCGAATTGTTTTATTAAATCAGCGAAACGCCGGGCGTTGCGTTCGTCAAGCGGCGCGTCTACTTCGTCCAAAACCAGAAATGGCGGAGGGCTGACGGAAATCAGGGCAAATAAAACAGCGACGGAAACCAGGCTCCGCTCCCCTCCCGACAGCATTTCCAAACCGCTAATTTTTTTCCGAGGTATGCCAACGCTAATTTCTATTCCACCGTGATCAAACTTATGTTCCGAGTCTTCGTCAGAAATAATTTTCTCCATTTCACCGGCTAATTCTTTAGATTCAATTTCGTCAGCTTCCGTTTTGGGCTTTTTTTCCTTTTTAGCAAGCGTTAATTTCGCGTGTCCGCCTTCAAAGAGAAGTTTGAAATATTTGTTAAATTCGTCATTGATAGATTTGAGGGCGCTGTTAAATTCAGAGTGAATTTTTTCGTCTAAATCTTCAATAAGTTTCGCCAGATCCTCGGAGGCTTTTTTCAAATCCTCGCTTTGGCTGGAAAGAAAATTGTAACGCCCTTCCGTGTCTTGAGCTTCTTTAATAAGAGCAGGGTCAAGGTCGCCAATGCCGGCCAGTTCGCCGCGAATCTTAAACATTTTCTTCTCCGAATCTTCCAAATCTATCTGATGAGATTGGGCTTGAAATTCTTTCAAACTTCTCCCGGCTTGGCGCGCCAGATTGTCCAGTTCTTGGCGCCGGATTTCAACTCTTTCTTTTTCAAAAAGGATTTTATTTTTTTCATTTTCTAATTTGTTGATTTCGTCTTTTTTGGCTTCCACTAATTCAAAGGATTTTTTGAAAATCGCGTTAAAACCGCGCAGTTCTTCGGCAAGGTCCGCTTCTGATTTGGAAAGCTTTAAGAGCTCTTCGTCGGCAGATTTTAAATCAGAAAGAAGTTCCTCCTTTTGTTTCTCCAATTCTTTGATTTTGCCGGAACGATCATCGGCGCCAGCGGACAAAATCCGCTCAATTTTACCCGCTATGGCGCGTAACAGCGCCTTAAGCGCGCTAAGGTCGTTTTCGCCCAGAGCATTCTTAATTGATTCGTGAGTTTCTTCCAAAAACCGGGTAGCTTCCGCGGCTTTTATTTCCGACTTGGGCTGGCTGGCTAAAATTTCAATTTGCGCTTCCAGACGGCCGATGCCATTTTGCAAAACCGCCTTTTTGCTTAAAAAATCAGACTGCTGTTTTTTAAAATCCTGAAAGTTTTTATCCCCTCTCGGCCCTGATTTATCCACTTTAGCCAGTTCTGACTGCAATTCTTTAAGCTCGCGGCTTAATGACCTGATGGTCCCGTTGGCTTTCTCCAGCTGCGGCTCCAAACCTTTCAAATCATTTTCAATATCGCCAAGCTTGCGACTGAAATATTGTTCTTCTATTTCCCGAAGCTCCTTCTCTAAATCGGCGTGTTTTTCCCATTTGGCAGTCTGCCGGCGAAGAAGTTTGAGGTGCGGTAAAATCTCCCGAACCATGGCTTCAACTTTGTCCAGGTTGATTTTTGTGCTTTTCAGCTTGTTTTCGGCTTCGTGTTTTTTTAACTGAAACTGGCGAAGGCCTAAAACTTCTTCTATCATTTCCCGCCTTTCCTGGCCGGACGCTTTAACGAAAATATCGCTGTTTCCTTGATTGACGATAGTAAATCCTTTCGTGCCCAAACGAGATTTGGCAAAAAAATCAATCAGATCTTTTAATCTGACTTCGGCTTCGTTGAGAAGATATTCGGAAGCGCCGCCGCGGTCAATTTTTCTGGTAATGGAAACTTCGGAATAGTCCACGGGAAAAAAATGCGAGCTGTTATCAAAAACTATGGTGGCCTGCGCCATGCCTGACCTGGTTCTTTCCGGAGTGCCGGCGAAAATTAAATCTTCGGCTTTGGCGCCGCGGATATTCTTTGCTTCCCGTTCGCCCAAAAGCCAGCGCAAAGCGTCAATGACATTGGATTTTCCAGAACCATTCGGGCCGACAATTGAGGTAATGCCGGCGGGAAAATCTAAAACAGTTTTAGAAGCAAAAGACTTAAAGCCAACAAGTTCTAAACGGTTCAAGAGATGCATGAACTAATTTTATTACAACTCGTGAAATTAAAAAACACCCAATGGGTGTTTTACGATGCCGATGCGATAATTTGGTCTATTTCCGCCGAATCAAGAGTCTCTTTATCTAAAAGCGCTTCCGCGAGAGCGGTCAGTTTTTTTCTATTTTTCGGTTCGCTTAGTAAGTTTTTAGCGTCAAGATAAGCTTTATCCAAAAGCTGGCGAATCTCTTCATCAATCTTACGCTGGGTTTCGGGGGAACACTCCATCGGGCCGGCAACGTTTTTAAGAAACTGGCTGCGTTCAATAATCACGGCTCTGCCAATCGTTTCACTCATTCCAAATTCACAAATCATTTTCCGCGCTATTTGAGTAGCCGCCGCAAAATCATGTCCGGCGCCAGTGGACTTATTATTGAAAATTAATTCTTCAGAAACTCCGCCGCCCATGGCGACTCTAATCCGCGCCAATAAATAAGTGTCAGTAAAAAGAAACTTATCCGCCTCCGGCAAAAAGTGAGTCGCGCCTCCCGACATCCCTCTGGGGACGGTAGTAACCTTCAAAACCGAATCAGTATTGGGAGCTAATAATTTGGCAACAAGCGTGTGCCCTGCTTCATGGTAAGCAGTTCTTTTCTTATCTTCCGGAGACATTACTTTTCTATGCTCTATGCCATAGAGAACCCGGTCCAAGCCGTCCAAAAGATCCCGCTTGCCAACTGATTTATTGCCTCTGACCACGGCGATTAAAGCGGCGCGGTTGACCATATTTTCAAGGTCGGCGCCGGATACGCCCAAAGGCGTCTGGCGGGCGATATCTTTAAGGTCTACGGCTGGATCCAAACGAACGTTGCGGCAATGGATTTTTAAAATTTCTTCTCTGCCTTTTACGTCGGGAAGAGGAAACACTAACTGTTCATCAAACCGGCCAGACCGTCTAATGGCTTCATCAAGGACTTCGGGGCGATTCGTGGCCGCGATAACCATCAGTCCGCTGTTTTCTTCAAAACCGTCCATTTCCGCCAAAATTTGCGCCAGTGTTTGTTCGCGTTCGCCATGGCCGCCATCATAAAAAGCGGATGACCGGCTTTTCCCAACTTCGTCCATTTCATCAAGAAAGATGATGCAGGGGCTTGCCCGCCTGCCTAATTCAAAAAGATTTCTAACCCGGAGAGCGCCTACTCCAACGAACATTTCCACCAAAGCTGAAGATTTGCATTCAAGAAACGCCACGCCCGCTTCACCGGCAATCGCTTTAGCCATTAAAGTTTTCCCTGTTCCGGGAGGCCCGACAAACAAGATTCCTTTTGGAACTCTAGCGCCTAATTTCCGATATTTATCAGGATTTCTTAAAAAATCCACAACGAGTTCCAATTCTTTTTTTATTTCGTCACAGCCGGCAATGTC
>CAYIBZ010000035.1:0-1431 GCA_964361795.1 uncultured Candidatus Saccharibacteria bacterium | reverse complement strand
ACTATCCGGCTTTCCGGATTAATCCGCAGAGCCAAAACTTCATTTTTTTCAATTAATTGATGCAGTTTCGTGGAATCCAATTCGGGAATTTTAGGGCTAGAATTTTGAGTAATAATTACCAATCCTAAAAAAACAAGCATGGTAAAAAACAAAACCGGTCCAGTGAAACTGGCGCTTTTCATCCGCCCTCCTTTTTTGATTTCAAAGTGCGAAATTCTTATCCAATTAAAGCATTAAGGGATTATTTAGGCAAGGATTCAAGAGCCGCTTTAGCCGCCTCCACTTCTCCGTCCTGTTTGGATAGGCCGGTGCCTTCGGCTATAAGTTTGCTTCCAAAAAACACTCCTACCCGAAAAACTTTTTGATGGTCCGGTCCGCTTTCTTCCAAAACTTTATAAACCGGAGTAATTTTCATTTCGCTCTGCGCTTTTTCCTGCAACAAGCTTTTAGCGTCTTTCAGCAATCCTTTCTTAAATACTTCTTCCAGGTGCGCTAAAACAAACTTGTTAATTAATTTTTTAGTCTTTTCATATCCGCCATCCAAATAGGCCGCTCCTATCAAGGCCTCAAAGGCGTTGGCTAAAATAACTTCGCGGGCTCTCCCGGTGTCTTTGGCTTCGCCCCGAGAGAGCAAGACAAAATCTTCTAAATTAATAGAGCGGGCTACTTGGGAAAGCATGACATAATTCACCAGCGCGGCCCGGATGCCGGTTAACGGCCCTTCCTGATAATTCGGGTAGCGGTTGTAGAGTTCTTCCGTGACAATTAATTCAAGAACCGCGTCGCCTAAAAATTCCAAACGTTCATTATCCTGAAACTCCCATTTCGGATTCTCATTAAGATAAGAACGATGAGTTAGGGCTTCTTTCAAGAGAGCTTTATCTTTAAAAACGTAATTAATTTTTGTTTCTAGATTTTTTTCGGTTTTTGCCATTATTTCGCATCTTTATTTTTTGCTTCTTCTTTAATTTTCCCGGATTCTATCATTTGCTTGTAAACTGTGCCCAAAACGCCGTTAATAAATTTTCCGGAATTGGGGCCGCCATAATTCTTAGATATCTCAATCGCTTCGTTGATGGCAACTTTGGGCGGCACTTCTTCGCGGTCGGCGTATAAAAGTTCGTAAAGGCCGATTCTTAAGGCATTGCGGTCAATAATCGCGATTTGTTCAATTGGCCAGTCCGGAGCGGATTTTTTTATAATCTCGTCTATCTCTTTCATATTGTCAACGACTCCCTTTGCCAAACGCCAAGCAAAATCCGGCTCATCAATTCCGGGAGCGTACTCTTGCAGATTTCTTTCAAGAATGGCTGTTAAATCCTGTTTCTTGGCGTAAAAATCCCATTCATACAATGATTGGAGCACTACTGATCTTGCTAGTTGTCGAGTGGCCATAAGGTTTAGAAATTCAAATGACAAAATTCAAATGAC
>CAYIBZ010000034.1:0-6248 GCA_964361795.1 uncultured Candidatus Saccharibacteria bacterium | reverse complement strand
GCGTAGACGTCGCCTCCACATTCCAGTTGCCTTTGACGACGCCGAAACCGGCGACATCAAGTTTAGTACCGGGAGTAACCGTGCCAATACCAAAATCTCCAGTGCTTGCTAAATTCAAACGATAAAGAGCGGCAGTGTTGTCAAATACCGCCCAATCTCCCGCTCCCGCTCCAGAACCGTCAGCGCTTGATAGCATCCAGTATTCCCTGCCGTTAGTGAGGTCATTTCTTAAGGACATAGCTACATTAGAAACTTCTGAAGAAAATACTTGAGCACCTGCTTGAGAGCCCGTAGGATGCACCACAAAAGGAAATTGAGAGGTCGGATTAACCGCTATTCCTACGCCCAAAGTATTAGCCATAACTTGTCCGTCAACCGCAAAAAGAGCCGAAGGAGCAGATGTTGCGACACCTACTCTACTATTCGCATTGCTGACATATAAAGAGGGGGTGGAGGTGCCTCTTGAGGAAACTACGAATCCGGCGGTGGATTTGTTGTTCGGATCTGAACCATTGACAAGTTCAATGGCGAATTGAGCTTGAGGCGAGGAAGTTCCAATACCGACTCTTCCGTATCCGCCGTCAACATAGATTGACGGAGTGGAGGTACCGGAGTCTTGGATGACGAAGGCGGGAACTTGATCATCTGGTCCAGTGGGAACGTCAATCGAAACTAGGCCATACGGGGTAGCAGTAGCAACACCGATTCTCTGTGCGCTATTTGCCAAAAAGATTGGGGTAGCCGCCCCGTCGATGCCTCTGACCTCCAAAGTAGATGTAGCAATAACAGAAGATAGCGTAGACGTCGCCTCCACATTCCAGTTGCCTTTGACATAGCCAAAACCGCCAACTGCCAAAGTAGCTCCAGGACTGGATGTTCCTATGCCAACGGTGCCTCTGGTATTAGCGCCAATATCATTAGTTACTATAAATAATGGAGTGGACGTTCCTCGGGAACCAATTAAGAAAGCTGGGACATAATCTACGCCAGAAGGAAGAAGCTGTTTATTTGTGGCAACCTCAATCGCCAACTGGGCCATTGGAGAGGAAGTTCCAATACCGACTCTTCCGTAACCGCCATCAACATAGATAGAGGGGGTGGAAGTACCGGAGTCTTGAACGACAAACAATGGAGTTTTGGCATCAGCGGTAGTTGGCCCGTCAATGGAAACAAATCCGTAAGGAGTTGAAGTGCCGAATCCGGAACTGGCGGTTGTAGTCGCGACTACGTTAGCCGCGGTTAATTGGCCGTAAAGGTAAGCCGAATTGCCCAAAATAGATGAGGTGGCGGCCAAGGATAAGCCGGCTCCGGGGGTGGTGGTGCCGATGCCAAGATTGCCGAGGAAGTAGGAAGAGAAGGTGGAAGAAGCGGTCAGGGCGGAAAGAGCTAAGGGAGTTGAGGTGGTGTAAATGGAAAGGGCGCTGGAAGGAGAAGAGATTACATTGGCGATACCGTCAATGACGATGGAGTCGGTGCCGACTTTGAGTTTGCTTCCGTCAAAATTGAAGGTGTCGTTTCCTGATACGGACAGAGTGCCGCTGACGGTCAGGTTGCTGACGGAGGTTCCTCCGGCGGAGAGAGAACCGCCGACGGAGACGCCTCCGGTGAAATTGGCATCCGCGCCTTTCAGGTTGCCGGTGACATTGGGATCGCCGATCGTTAATTGAGTATTGCCCCTCGGGCCGAGATTGGTGATTTGGCTAAGATACGCCTGATTTTGCTGGAAACTAGATAAAGATTCCTTAATTGATTTATCAAGGGCGACAAATTGGGAAGCAAGCGCGTCAAGACGGGCATTATCAACATTTGATGTCCGAACGACTTCTCTAATCAATTGAACAGGAGCAGTTGGCTGGATTATTTTGTCTATCCGTTTTGGCGCCGGCGCAGGCGTTAAATCGGCCGGGACCGCGATAACAGTTGGGACTTCTTCCGCTGGTTTTTTCGGCTCTTCGGGTTCCGCGCCTACGCCAAGAAAATCGCCGACGGTTTCTGCTAATTTATTGAGATTAGAAATAACTTTTTCGTGGAAAAGAGCGAGAGTTTTGGATTTTTCTCCTGATTTTTCGGCAACCGGTTTAGCGACAACAGTCGGAAGATCGCGTTTTTGAGAAATTGGACTCTCCGGACCAAGTTTTGCCAATGGTTTGGAAAGTTCTGAAAAATTTTTCTTCGCCTCATTGAATAACAACTTCGTGTTGTTAACAAGTTTTGTAAAGAAAGACGGTTGGGGCCGTGTTTGGAATTGGGTCTTGGGGCTAGAAACCGGTTTAGAAGATGGGGACTTGGCAATGGAGCGGGGAGCCGATTTAACCAATGGGGTTAAAACTTTAGGTTTGATTTCTTCGTAAGAAGA
Organism: uncultured Candidatus Saccharibacteria bacterium; assembly: GCA_964361795.1. Lineage (GTDB taxonomy): Bacteria > Patescibacteriota > Minisyncoccia > UBA6257 > WO2-44-18 > CAYIBZ01. The sequence continues at coordinate 3,892 of CAYIBZ010000034.1, read as the reverse complement.
TTTGAAAAGATTGTTGTCTAAAAAGTTGCCGCTGGCGAGTCCGCCGAAAGCGTGGGCGATTTCTAAATTAAAAGTGGGGACTATTTTTGTTTCAGAATTATTTTCCGCGAATACTATTTCTTTCTTAAATGAAGAAACAAAAACTAGGCCTAAAAATAAAACTAAGCCGATAACAAAAAAACTTTTCCCTTTTGGAAAGATCATTTTCACTTCTTATGAGCGCTTTGGCTCATAGAATTATTATAGCAAAAGAAAGTTGACTGTTGGACAAGATGGTTGTGGATAACTTTGATAAGCGCAGTTTTCGCTTTAAAAATCCCAATTACAAAGCTCCAATATCAATTGAAATCCCAAATACCAATGACAAAGACAAATCACCTTTCACCTTAAAATAGCGGAAAAAATAAGAATGAATTCTTGCGCTTCTTTTAGAAGATATGTTGCCGCTTCTTCTTTATCAGAAACGGCTTTTGAGATAACCGTTAACCAGTATTTGGTTTCTTTTGCCTCTTTGCGACAGATGGAGATTTTGTTATTAAAATCTTTTTTTGATGACGCGCCGTCGGCTTCGGCATAGTTAGCACCCACACTAGTACCGGAACGAACCAACTGACTTATCAGCGGCATGGTAACCGGGTTTTTTGGCACCGTTGTACAAAAAGCAACTATTTGCTCGGCAAATCTGATGGTTCTATCTGCTAGATCGTATTTTTGGGATTTGGGATTTTGAGCTTCATTTGGCATTGGGATTTGGACATTGGAAACTACTGGTTTTGCAAAGCTTTAATAGACAAACCGATCTTCCCATCCTCCACCCTTATAACTTTTGCCCTGACAAAATCCCCCAGCTTGACAACATCTTCTACTTTCTTCACATACCCTTGTTTGAGTTCGGAAACATGGATCATTCCGTCGCGGCCGGGGGCGAATTCCACGATCGCGCCAAAATCCAGAATTTTCACTACCTGACCTTCCACGATCTCCCCTACTTTATATTCACGAATGATGTCGGCAACCATTTGATAAGCCGCTTGCGCTTTTTCTTTGGTGGCGCCGGCAATGTAAACTTTCCCGGTCTGTTCAATGTCAATGGTGAGCGCGCCAGTTTTCGCGATAATGCCATTGATAACTTTTCCTCCCGGGCCGATAACTTCTCCGATTTTTTCCGGATTAATATCTATTGTTAAAACTAGAGGCGCGTAAGGAGAAAGTTCTTTGCGCGGCTGACTGATGGCTTTATTCATCTCCTTGAGAATTTCCAAACGGGCTTTTTTGGCTTGAGCGAGGCCGTCAACCAGCATTTGGTTGGTAAGACCGTCAATTTTTACATCCATTTGAATCGCTCTTACTCCATCAGCGCTGCCGGCAACTTTAAAATCCATGTCGCCGTAATGATCTTCCGGACCCTGGATGTCGGTCAACACCTTATATTTAAGGTCTTGCGATGACCTTAAATTGGATTGCTCGACAATCAAGCCCATCGCGATGCCGGCAACGGCTTTTTTAATGGGAACGCCGGCGTCCATTAGGGAAAGCGAGGCGCCGCAAATAGTAGCTTGAGAAGACGAACCGTTGGATGACAAAATTTCGGAAACTACGCGAATGGTATAAGGGAATTCTTCTTGCGAAGGAATCAGATTGCGGACTGCTTTTTCGGCAAGCGCGCCATGGCCGATTTCTCGGCGGCCGGGATTGCCAACCCGGCCAACTTCTCCGGTAGAATACGGAGGAAAGTTGTAATGCAGGATGAAACGGCGCTTTCCGGAAAATTCCATAGTCTCAATCAGCTGTTCGGAGCCCGGCGGAGCGATGGTGGTAACAACCAGAGCTTGAGTATTGCCGCGAACGAAAACAGCGGAACCATGCGTGCGCTTTAACACTCCGACTTCCGCGTGTAAATCACGAATTTCATCCAACTTTCGGCCGTCCGGACGCTGATTTTCTTCTAAAATTTTACGATGCACTAATTCATCTGTTGCGTTTTCAAATAAATGCTCGGCGGCAGACACTTCTTTGTCGGTTAGGCCCTGTTCTAAAACATGCCCCCTTAGAAGTTCGTGTAATTCTGACATTTTTGCTTCTCTTTCTTGCTTGTTTTTAGAAAACATTGCCGCTTCCAATTTTCCGGCCAAAAATTCTTTCACTACTTTTATTAATGATTCGTCCGGCTCGGCTAAATGAACAGCGGATTTTGGCTTGCCAATTTCTTTGACGATCCCTTTTTGCCAATCTATCAAATGATTAATTTCTTTTTGAGATTCGGCAAAAGCTTTGGCGACACTGGCTTCACTCGCGTCAATACCCTCCAACTCAATCATATTGATCCGATCGGCGGTACCGGCGACGAAGCTCAAAAAGGCCCCGTCCCCTGGCCAGCCCGCTTTAACTTGAGAGTTGGTCGGATTAACTTTAAGGTCTTGCGATGACCTTAGGAGTTTGACGCCGGCGACGGGGCCAGCCCAAGGGATTTCAGAAATTGCTAAAGCGGTGGAGGCGGTAAGCATGGTGATAAAATCCGTGTCATTTTCTTCGTCCACTTCCAATATAGTGACGACTAACTGAACTTCTCGGCGCAAACGTTGGTCAAAAAGCGGGCGGATGGCGCGATCAATAAGTCGTCCGGATAAAATTGCTTCTTCTGACGGCCGGCCTTCTCTCCTAATAAATCGGCTTCCCAGAATTTTTCCGACGGCATAAAAACGCTCTTCGTAATCAACTATGAGCGGAAAATAATCTATTCCCGCTTTATCTTTATCACTCATTACCGCCGTAACTAAAACCGCCGTGTCGCCATAACGGCCTAAAACGGCGGAAGTGGCTTGACCGGCAAGGTCGCTGACTTCCAAAGTCAACTTTCTTCCCTGATAATCCGTTGAAAACTGTTTTTTATTGAGATTCATGGCGTTTAAATCAACTAATTGCGAATCAGTTACGAATAAACGAATTCGTATATTCGTAATAGATTCGTTATTCGCTGATAGTGATTATTTTTTAAGTAGAGCTCTTGGTATTTCTTCAATTCCAATAAACTCATCCGCCACTTCCTTGAGCTTGGCGGAGCCGGTTCGGCTAAAAGCGGCAACTTCCACTACTCTGCCTCGGCCCATTGTCAGGTATTCAACCAATGGAATAAAATCGCCATCGCCGGTTACCAAGACTACAACATCCAAAAAATCGGCCATTCGGACAGCGTCAACTGCCATACCAACATCCCAATCGGCTTTTTTGAATCCGCCGGGGTAGATTTGAATGTCCTTCATTCTTAATTCAATGCCCGCTTGCTTAAGAGCGTCAAAAAAGGACGCTTCCGCGCTCTCGGCGCTTTCTTCGGTTTTCACCACATAAGCAATTGCTCGGATTAATTTCCGGCCCCCAGTGAGATGTTTTATAAGTTCTTTGAAATTAACTCTCGCCTTATAAAGATTTTTTGCCGAATGATAAAGATTTTGTACATCTATAAAAATTCCTACTCTTTGTTCCTTGTTCTTCATCTTACTTTTTTAATCCTAATTTTTTAATCAAACTATTATACGCTTTGCTGTCTTTCTTTGATAAATACTTCAGAAGACGGCGGCGTTTGCCGACCATTTTCAAAAGGCCGCGGCGGGAATGATCGTCTTTCGGATGCTGTTTGAGATGGCCGGTCAATTCTTCAATTTTTGACGTCAGCAAGCTAATCTGGACCGCGGTAGAGCCGGTGTCGGTTTCGTGGATGCCGTGTTCCTTAACAATCATTTTCTTTTTTCTTTGAGTTAACATGTTATCTAGTATGCCAACTTTGGTAAAAATATGCAAACAAGTCTCGAAATTTTAAATTAATTTAAAAAATTAATTTGCCAATTTACAATTTACAATTTTCAATTTACAATGAATTTTCAATGAATCAATTATC
>CAYIBZ010000033.1:0-6280 GCA_964361795.1 uncultured Candidatus Saccharibacteria bacterium | reverse complement strand
CGGAGCAATCCTTCGCTAAAGCTTCGGAATTGCAGGCCATGTACTACTCGTATATTTTATTAAGCTCAAAATCTCACATATTTTATTTTGGATCGGCAAACGATCTGAAATTAAGGTTTAAACAACATAATGTGGGTCAAGTAAAATCGACGAAGCCGCATCTTCCATGGAAATTAGTTTGGTACGGAGCTTTTGAAACCGAAAAAGAAGCCCGAGATTTTGAGCGATATTTAAAATCAGGGTCTGGCAAGGCCTTTGCCTACAAACGTCTGGTTTCCGAGGCTTTAGCGAGGGATTTTTCCTCTGGTCGAATTGGTATTCCGAAGTCGAAGACGTAGGATACCCTACCCGGGGAGCATCGTGGACATCCACCAAAAACAGCCCACAAAATGGGCTGTTTTTGGTTCTGATTTTGTGATAAAATCTTGTTTATGCATTACATACTTTTAGATGAATCCGGCGATTTAGGGTTCAAGCTCCAACGAGGTTCATCAAAATTTTTTGTGATAACAATTCTTTTTACAAAATCAAAACGTCCGTTAGAAAAAGTTGTAAGAAGCGTTCACAGGGGATTACGTAAAAAGTTCAAAAAAGTCGGTGTGCTACACGCATACCAAGAAACAGCGATTACGAAAACAAGAGTTTTACAACAAGTTGCTCTAAAGGATTGTTTAATCTTGGCGATTATTGTTAATAAGCAAAAAGTATATACAAAATTACAGGACGAAAAAGCAGTTTTATATAACTATGTTACCAACATACTTTTGGATAGATTGTTTAATCAAAAACCGATTCCGCCAGACCAACCGATAACTATGCTTGCTTCCCGCAGAGAAACCAAAAAGTTACTAAATGAAAATTTTAAGAACTATTTACAAAGTAAAATAGCCAATAATCACAAGCTTAAACTTTCTATTGAAATTGCCAGCCCGTCAAAAGAACAGGCATTACAGATCGCTGACTTTGTCTCTTGGGCGATTTTCAGGAAATACGAAAAAGGAGATGATACTTACTACAATTTGATAAAATCTAAAATCATTGAAGAGGCTTCGTTGTTTCCTTAAACGCAAAGCCCCGCCACTTGAACGAGACGCCTTACGGTATCTCGGTGACGGGGTCTTACTTGCTTATTGTCAATATAGCAAAGCCGGCGGCAGTAATCAAGAGCATTGTGTGGATAAATTATAGTGAGAGCGGGGTGGGGTAAAAAGAAAAATGACCAAGTCCGAAAACTTGGTCATTGGGGCGTTAGGAACACCAACCTTGGCGATGAAACTTCGCCTCCCAACAAAGTTTTTCAATCGCCTCAAAAACAAAGACACCTCCTGATAGTGCAATTATGATACCGATGATGCCGCCAGCAACCATACGGTAGGTTTCCCAATCTGAAGGGACAACAAGAGCTGAAAGCCAAAAGAAAACCATCAGCATGCCTGCTGCTAAAAGTCGCCTATAACGCCTACACTCAGGGCACCGCCTCATAATCCTATCCTCCTCCTTTTACAATCCACCGTTAAGCCATCTTTTGACGGCTTCGGAGGGATTTTCTTTTGCCCACTTGCGGTCTCGGAGAGCCGCTCTGATGCGAAGCACTAAGAGCAGTCCAACGATTGCGAAGGCGACAATCCAAGTGATAGGGTCGTTCATCGTGCTCTCCTTTCCGAGAGGTAGGGTCGTTTTTCTAACTCCTGAAGCAGATAACCCGTGTCAGAAAAAGGGAAGTCTGGAACTGCCGCATGCAGTTGACACTTCAGGCGATAGCTATATTCCCGTTCACTGCGTCTACCTGACAGCCATCCGAACAACCAACCGATTGCAAATCCCGCAAGTAATCCGATAACCAGAATTGCCATATCAAACCTCCTTTTAATTTACTGACCATATTATATATCTAAAACCCAACCCTGTCAAGTCAAAAATTATAGTGTATTGGGGTGTGGGGTAGCCAGATTGGGTATATAAACATATTTATTTTCCTTTGCTAAATTAGTTCTAATAACCTCTCCTCCTTCGTTAAAACTTCGGAAGGACACAGTACGGTGTTGAGCAGTTAGTTTTGGCTTTGCCCTTCCGTAGCTCGTAGAGCGAAGGAGGGTGAAAGTGACCCGTTTGTGTCCAAAAATTTTATAAGCAATAAGCGTGTTTGGACGCAGTCAGGACACTTCCCGAACCGCGTCCTATCTGGATTGCAGATAGGACATAGAACCGGTTGTAATAAAATAAATTTATGAATAGAAAAAGGGTCATCATAGTTCATTGCTGGAGCGGTTATCCGGAATATTGCTGGTATCCTTCGGCCAAGACAGAACTTGAAAAACTGGGATTTGAAGTAAGCGTGCCAGCTATGCCCGATACCGACAACCCCGATTTGAAAAAATGGCTGCCGAAACTCAAAGAAGTTGTCGGCGCACCGGACCAAAATACTTATTTAATAGGCCACAGTATCGGGTGCGCGGCAATAATGCGCTATTTGGAAACTTTGTCAGACAATGAAAAAGTTGGCGGAGTTGTTTTTGTTGCCGGTTTTACCGATGGTCTTGATGCGGAAAAATACCCAGAGATTCAAAATTTCTTTACGACTCCAATACTATATGAAAAGATAAAATCACGTTCTCCGAAATTTGTTGCTATTGCATCAGACGACGATCCATATGTACCATTAAAATATTCCGAAATCTTAAAAGATAAATTTGGTGCCGAAGTTATCGTCAAACATAATATGAAGCATTTCTCCGGCGCTGCCGATGGCGAAGAAAGCTGTACTCAATTGCCGGACGTTGTATCGGCAATAAAGAAAATGACCAAAAAGAGTTAGAGCCGCATCCCCGGAGTATTTTTATTTCTTTAAAATTTGTGATAAGGTTAAAGCAATAAATAAAGGTCGTTTATTTAGTTAATAAATTTAGGATTTTTATCTATTTTAATGAAACCTCAATTCAGTAAAACAGTAATTTTGCCGACCGTCATATTGTTGTTTGCCGCATCACTAGCATTACTACTAGTATATGTTGCGCAAACGAGCGTGGCTGACGCTTCATTTGGATTTGAGAAAAATACCCAGCAGAGAAAGAGCGCGGATGCAGAAAGCGTGGCAGGGTGCATGCTATCGTGCCAAGACATGCTTGCCGGTTGGCTCGAAATGAACCCAAATTCCCCAAACTATACCCGCCAGCAGGAGAAGATCGTGGCAAAATCCGAGCAGTGCCTTGCGATGAATAAACTTGCCGGTTTTCCGTATAGCGAAGAGGAAATTCTTGCCAGCTGCGGACTAACCGCGCCCAGCTGTGCGGAAGTTTCAGCGGAAGACTTACATTCCGGCGCCTGCGCCGATCTTTCCTTTATTAAAGAAGCAAATTTGCCGCAGTGCTGTTCTCTTGAAGGTGGGCCGAGCGGCGACTTACTTTGCGGAGCAAACGCAGAATGGACAGTTGGTGTTGCTGCCTTCCCTACATGCTATGTTCCAAATTCCTGAAAAGCGAACAAAAAGCTTTCCTATCGCTTGCTACCCCCACAAAGAACTCCTCAAGCAGGAGTTTTTTGCTTCCAAACAATAGTGAGTAGCGTGGTGGGGTAGATTTTCACGCCAACCATCGTGCTATAATCAAAGTGTCGGTTTAACATTAGTTTCAGCTTTTTATTGCCTACAAAACACCTCAAAAGTGGTTTCGTGGCAAATAAATAGCAAAAATTACAATGAACCCCGTTAGATATCTACACATTCATATCAAATAATGTCGTTGTAATCTGGCGTGGCAAAAATAGGTATGGCAAGAATTTACAAAAAAATATCTAACGGGGTGAAAATTAAAACAGCCGTTATTTCGTTATTTTTTGTTCCTTTTTTGGTTTTTATCCTGAGCCCTGTCGAAGGATTTGCCCAAAATGGAGCATTGCCCAGTGCGGGCCTGCCCGCCGACCTGCCCGCCGAAGCCTCGGCGAAGGCGGGAGGTTTACCGAAGGCGGGACTTACCCCCGAAAGCCCTTTTTATTTTTTTGATAAATTAGGCGAAGCCCTGCGAGAGTTCTTTACTTTCAGCCCAGAAGGCAAAGCTCGCCTTCAAATTGCTTTTGCCGCCGAGCGAGTAGCCGAAATTAAAATTGTTCTGGAAACAAAGGGCGTGGACGCCAAAGGATTAGAAGTTGCCGAAGCACGACTACGAGAACATCTCGGAGAGGCGGCAGAAATAGTTATCAAACAAAAGGGCAAAGGCAAAGATGTTTCTGCCATCGCTAAAGAACTCAATGATGATTTTAAAGAGCCGAAATCAGCACTTGCAGATAGTTTTAAATCCGAAAAGAAAGCGCTGGAAGCAAGAGAAGATGAACTTGAAAAACAAATGAAAGACGCCGCGAAAGCAGGAGATACTGCCAAAACAGAAGCCCTCGCTCAAGAACTTGGACAGGTTAAAGCCCAACTGGAACTTTTAGAACTCAAAGAAGAAGAACTTGAAGATGAATTAGACGAGGAAGAAGAAAAGCTGGAAGACGAGATGGATGCCCGTGAAGAAGCCGAAGAAGCTATCCGAGAGGCAAAAGAAGAAAAAGCGGAAGTGATTGAAGAAGCCGTCGAAGAAGGCGTGAAACTTCCTACAAATGCTTTTGCCATATTTGATCACCTTCTCGCTCAAGCCGAAAGTGCATATCAAGCAGGAAACTACCAAGAAGTAGAACGCCTTGCCGAACAAGCAGAAGACGCTATTGAAGATATAGATGAAACAATAGATAAACTTGAAAACGAAAAAGAAGAACAAGACGAGCAAACAGAGGAAAGAGAAGAACAAAGACAGAAGGACGCCAAAAAACAGCAAGAAGAAGCCGAAGAATAAACTAACGAAGCAGAGGAGAGATAATCTCCTCTTTTCGTATAACACAAATACAGTGAGCGATGCGGTGGGGTAAGTTTATGCTTTAGCGTATTCTCTCAAGTCGGGTATATAAACATACTCATTTTGCCCCTGAATTACGGTTCTAATAACCTCTACAAAAAACATTGACAAAATAATACTTCTTATGCTATTTTACTAGCACCTTTGAAAGGAGGTTCCAATGGGCCTGCCGAAGCTGTATACCCGTGAGGGTGGTCAGTTCAAGGAAGTGGACACCAGTTTGAAGCGGCTCTGTGAAGCTGCGAAAGGCTACCTTGATATGAGTAAAGAGGTTTTGACTGCTATTTATGGTGAGGGTGGTGCCGCCCCGCAGCCGCTGCGTGAAGTTATCAAGGATTTCGTTGACGGCAAGCTGACAAAGGAAGGAACCATCAAGAAGCTGGATGAACTGGGAGAGGCGAAGAAGTAGAACATTCCATACCGCTGCCAAAACTTAGTGGCGGTTTTTTTATTGCAAAATTATAGTGTTCAGCCCTGCGGGGTAAAATTACGGGTGTTAATAAGTCTATTGACCATCACCCCGTTTGGCTCTATAGTAAAGATACTAAACGTGAGAGGCATCCTAAATGGGTGCCTCTCGTTTTTTTACCTCATCTTCAGACGTTCTCTAAGATATTCAAAATCTTTGAAATCACTGCCCGCAAATTGTTTTATTTCCTTAGCGGTTCTTTTGCCTCTGCCAAGTAATACGACTTCTTTCTTTTCCGACCTAAGGTGTTTTAATACAGGCAAGAAGTCTCCATCGCCAGAAAGAACTATTACTCGGTCAAAGCTGTCCTTTTCTTTCATTAAGTGAAAAGCCATATCTACGTCGCAATTTGCCTTTCTTTTTGTTGAACCATCTTCTTGTTCATACAGCTTTACTGGCTTCAAAAAAAGCTTGTAGCCGAATTTCTCAAGGCGGATATAAAATTTAACTCTTTGCAGGTGTCGGCTTATCAGAGTGAGTTCAGCTTCATTGAGTTTCTTTTCCTTATCTTCGGTAGGCAGACGACGCAAATATTCTTCTAATTTCTTTAATGGTACAGTTTCATTTTTCTGATAGTCATAAGGAAATTGGTGTATCTCTACGCCGCCGAAATAAAAAACCGTGCTTACTTTATATTTTTCTTTCAGATAATCAATAAGTTTTTGGTAATCTATTTTCCAGCCCAAGCTTTTCTCGCCGCCATAAAAAAGATTGGAGGCGTCAACAAATGCGAAGCTTCTCATACAGAGAGTTTACACCGTCAGGGGAAAATTTAGAATATAAATATATTCCTTTGACTGCTTTATTTTAGTTCTTATAATCTCTCCTCCTTCGTTAAAACTTCGGAAGGACACAGTACGGTGTTGAGCTCACAACAAAAAACACTCATAAAATTGGCTGTTTTTGGTCCTGACTATATTTGCAA
>CAYIBZ010000032.1:0-6496 GCA_964361795.1 uncultured Candidatus Saccharibacteria bacterium | reverse complement strand
GTGCCGGAAAATTTTAATTCCAAAAAAACGATGCGGATTGACGGCGCAGGAATGCTTAATCTTTTAAGCGGCGACCCAATTTACAAAAGAGTTGCCCGCCGTCAAGATTTGCCAAAGGAATATTGGAGCGTAGGGTCAATTTATTTGTTCAAAACTTCTTTGTTAGAGGAGACTAACCCTAATTTCTACGGCGAAAAAACTATTCCATATGTTATTGATAAAAAGTATGTGGCAGATATTAACGTTCCAGAGGATTGGGACGAAGTGGAACGAGCGCTTAAGAATTTAAAATTTAAAAGTTAGAAGCTATGCGATTTGTTATACAAATTACGGAACCAAAAGATTATTCGGAAAAAGCATTGGCAATTTATCGATCATTAGGGAGAGTTTATTTTGGTTCTAAACCGAAGACGGATACGAATATTTTAGTAATACAGCTCGCTTATAAAATTGATAGACGTTGGATGGAAAAAATGCCGCGCTTAAAAGTCATTGCTACTCCGACGACCGGCCTGAATCACATAGATTTGGAAGAAGCGAAAAAGCGCGGCATTAAAGTAATTTCCCTTAAGGGCCACACCGGCTTCCTAAAAGATATTCCTTCCACTGCCGAAGAAACGGTTGCGTTGATGATGGCTTTGATTCGTAACCTCCCTTGGGCGTTTGATGATGTAAAAAGAGGAAACTGGGATCGCAATCAATGGAGAGGACATCAATTTATTCATAAAACGCTGGGTTTATTGGGTTGCGGGCGGCTTGGGAAAATTGTTGCTAAGTATGCAAAAGCTCTAGGGATGCGAGTTTTAGGAACAGATCCAAATGTTGACGCGCTTACTATGACGCGTCATGGAATTGAAAAAGTGCCGATGGAAAAGCTTTTCAAAGAATCTGATATTGTAAGCATTCACGTTGCTTTGGAAAAGGAAACACATAATTTAATCGGCCTAAAAGAATTCAGTCTGATGAAACCGGGCGCTTATCTGATCAATACATCTCGTGGCGAAATCATAGACGAGAAAGCTCTACTGGCGGCTCTTAATTCACAAAAAATCGCCGGCGCCGCGTTGGATGTTCTGTGGAACGAGGTCGGCGGCGAGCACCTGAAGAATAATCCTTTAGTGGAATACGCAAGGAACAGCAACAGAAATAATTTATTGATCGTTCCGCACCTCGGCGGCGCTACTTACGAAGCGATGCAAGTTACCGAAGATTTTATTGCCGATCTGGTCAAAAAGCATTTTTCTAAAAAATAGATCAATGCTGTGGATAACTTTATTTGTGCCGCGCGCAATCTTTTTGTAAAATAAAAAGTATTGATATTAAAAAGGTTGGACAAAGAAAAGAAAAATAAAAATTAAAAATGGACAAAAGAAAATTAGTGGCGCTGATCGCGGTTCTTGTCGCGGGAACGATAGTTTATTTAATTGGCGATTCAGTCGGTTACCGAAGAGCTGAAGCCGATATTAAAAAACTGGACGAATCAGCCGCGGAAAAAGCCACTGCCGAAGCGGCAAAAGCCGCCAATCCGTTTCAGGTAGCCAATCCGTTGGAAGGGGTAGAAGCGAACCCATTTGAAAAGGTTAAAAAAGTTCTAAATCCGTTTGAATAAATTATACATGTTATCCGCGGCGCGTTACTTTTATAGGCCAACTCTTTTTGCAATTGCTTTAATAGCCAGCGCTTTGTTGTTGCCGGCTATTTTTGCATTTGGCCAAGAAGCCGACCATGAAGCGCGAGTAGATGCCGCGCTTGGCGATCTAAGCGAAGTCTATGGCCAGAAAATTTCTAACGTTGATCAAGCGAAAGCGCTTTGTAATTTAGAACGATTCGTAACTGATTGCGCGGAAATCGGGAAAAAGCATAATCTTTTTGATGAAGAAGAGATAAAGCAAGTAGATACCGTACTTTCCGAACTTAAAGGAAAGGCAATTGACGATTTGAAAAACTGCCAAGACGACACCTGTCTGGTTAGCGTGGCCAGTAAATTAGCAGAACGGCTGGTGAAAAAAAACGCGGCGCTAGCCAAGGATTTTGATTTGACTCCGGGGAAAGTTAAAGAAAAAGAAGTAATTGTGAAAACCGCCAAGGACCTTGGAGTTGATTTTGAAACTTGCCGGTCTATTGATCCGGATACGGCATCTACTGACATATTGCGTTCTTGCGCCAAATTAGCAAAACACAAGGATGTGCAAAAATATCTGCCTGAAGAAGCAAAAAAAGCCGCTGAATCTCAAGATGCCAGTCTTGGTTTACAGACAGCCCTTCGCGCCGGCGATTTGCAATGTGGCGATAATACGATTGATGGTTGCGGTAATTATTGCCTTAATCCCAGTCCGGAAGCGCGGAAACAAGGTGTTTCTGCCATTCCAGCAGTCTGCCGGGGGATTGCCAGCCGTTTCTTTGGTTCAGAAGGGTTAAAACAATTAGAAAACGCCTATAACCAAGTTCAGCAAGTAGCCGATTATTACGTTAAAAAAGCAGAGAATGTCACTTTTACGACTGCCGATGGGAGAACTTTAACAGATCCAGCCTTAATTGGCCGTTACATGGAGGAAGAGGGTAAAAGGGGCAACGTGGAAGCAGTTGAACGGGGCATGGAATTTCTTGTTGGCCGTGGTTTTGTTAAGCCAGAGGAAAAAGACTTCGCGCTCCGGATGGTTCGCAAAATCAAAGAAAAAGGCCAAGAAATTGATTTTGACGCCTGCAGAATAGATCCGGAAAAGTGCCGTGATTTTGTTCATGAAAATGATCGCGGTAATTTTAGAGCGCAAGATCAGATACACCGCATCATAGAGACAGCGATACAGCAACGCGGCGTTCCACAAGCCCGGCTTTGCAGTCAGCCGCAGTACAGCGAGACTTGTCATGAAGCTACTCGATCTGTTTTGCCCCAACTTCGGCAATTAGCCGAGCAATCTCCGGAAACAAGGTCTTTCGTTGCTGAAATTGAAAGCCGGTTTAATGATTCCAATAAGGGTTTGGAAGCGCGCCGCCGCGCTGAAGACAAGTTTAGAAGCGGTGAGAAGTTTTCAATTGGCGAAAAAACGTTTAATAGTTTTACGGAAATGGAGGCTTTTTGCAGAGAAAACGGCGCTCTTTGTCTTGCCGAAGCCGCAAAGAACCGTTGGGTAGACCGTGACTTTGCGGCAGAGAAGTATGAACGTACTTTTGAGACGCATTACAAAGGCCCTTATCCGAGATTTGTTCCGCCAGGCCCAGATGGTCTTCCTCCGGGTCGGGTTCCAGGATTTGTTTCACCCGGACCGGGTTTTGGTTTGCCGCCGGGAATTGATAAAGAAGCGGCTTTGAAAAAATTTAAGGAATGGCTTGATAATCCTCAAGGTCCGCCGCCGGTGCCAACCGAGCCAAGACTAATCATTGACAGGTCTGATGATCCATCAAGTAAGTTTTATATCCCTCCAGATTCTTGCCCGCAATATTCTTATGCGCGGCCATGCCCTGAAGGTTATTATAAATCTGAGTCGCGAGATGAACGTGGCTGTTATGTGCCGGGTGAGTGTGTTCCTATACCTGGATACGAAAAGCGATATCGGCAACAGCCGGGCCAATTGCCGGGAGTTAGTCAAGCTGAATGCGAGCAACGATATAAGGAAGGTTATCTATGGAATGCTACTAAAAATATTTGTTATCGTCCTGCCGTTTGTCCAGCAACCTTTTCGTCAATTTGTCCTAATGGATATCGGTTGAGCGAAGTTCCTCCATGGGAGTGTCCGTCATTTGATCGTTGTGTTCCGATTGAACAGCCGTCATATCCAAATTCTGGCGTTTATTTAAAACAACTTTTCTCTGGTCAATTCAACAATACTAAGTATTCCGTAGTTGTTTATGATCCGGAAGGCGTAGAAAGTTTTTCTGTCACAAAGCCAGACGGCACTCAACTCTATGGCGGTAATCCGTCCTGTTCCAGAGAAGTTACTTCTGGGACAGTGACGCTTGTTGAGCCGGGTGATTTTCCCTTGAAAGCAAAAGTAAGCGATTGCCAAAAGCCGTCTAGCCAGTATCTAGCCGATGTTTGGCCGCCATCGCAAAAACCCATTGAGCCGCCAATTTGTCCATCTTTACCGACAGTTTCAGAATGTCCGGCAGGAGAAGAAAAATATGTCACTTACACTTCCCGAGATTGCGGCACCTATTATGGTTGCAGAAAAGCACAACCGTCAACCCCCGTTTCGTTTCCTTATAAGTTTATAAATGGTTACACCGTAAATACTTTAGCGGAAGCAAAAGCATACTGCCTTGCAAATGGTTCTGGGAGTGGAGCCGGAATTGCGGCGGAATGTGAAACGAAGTTTGGTGTTGTGTATTCAACATCGGGTTCTTCATGCGACGCCGCGCTTAAAAACCTCCTCGGCGAAGGATGCCACCAAATGTATACCGACAATTCCGGTAATTATATCTTTTGTAATGGGCCAATGACAAAATCGGCAAAACGTGGCGATACGGCCACGACGCCGGGCTGTGTATCGCCAACTTCCGGTACCGCCCAATGCTCCGACGGTCGCGACAATGATAGCGATGGCCAAATTGACTATCCCGCAGATACTGGGTGCTACGACAAATATGATAGCGACGAAGGTTTTGGAAATCAGCCGACTCCCACAGATAAAGAATGCGCTGAACTAGAAAGTTTAATTCCGGGATGTCACCAGATGCCGGAAAGTCCCACCGCTCGTTTTAATAGTGACATGACCAAATATGTGAATATCGGCACCAAGATTGTAAAAAGTTGCTCTACCGATTTTATCGCTGGTTGTTCACCTAGTTTGACTCCAACTCCAATTCCTGGATCCAGCTGTGATTCTTATAGCCAATCTACATGTATAAATACAGCTGGCTGCAGGTGGAATAATCCCGTAGCAGGCACCGGCAGTCCCTATTGTTCGTTAAATAACTACGGGGATGCGACTACCTGCCCAGGATTTGCGCATAGCCGTTGGGATGCGAATGGCAAGCGTTTCTGTCAACTTAATAATAGTTCTGGATGTAGCGCTGTTTATCCGGAATATCTTGATATTAGTAATTACAATTCCTATAAATGTCCAGCGAGTTCAAGTACAACGGCTCCGCCATCCCCCGATCTTCGTGAAGACTCTGTCGCTCTTTGCGCTGACCGTATTGATAATGATCGCGATGGCATGATTGATGGAGCCGATCCTAGTTGTGCTCCGTACGTGACGATCACTCCAACTACGGCCCAATGCTCCGACGGGCGTGATAATGACGGTGATGGTTTAATTGATTATCCGGCAGATACCGGTTGTTATAGTAAAGAAGATAATGACGAAAGCTCTGTCAGTCCGTCACTTCCGGTAGTATCCACTTGCTCCAGTCTCACTACTTCCGCGACTTGCGAAGCTAATGCGAGTTGCGATTGGCCCGGGTCCTTATTAAGATGCCTTCAAACCGGCGCCTATGAAGATTTAGTGTCCGGTGGATGCACTAACGGAATTGATGATGACAGAGACGGATTGATTGATAGAGCGGATCCGGCCTGTTCTGGATCAACGACTGGCGGCGGAACCGCCACTGGAAGTTGCACGGCGGAACAGATTAATCTTCTTGGTTCTGGTTGTCACAGTATGGGAAATGCTTATTTTGATGGTGCTATGGCCAAGTATATGTTGCCTGGCGCCACAGCGGTGAATAATTGCTCCACAAATTATATTTCCGGATGCACAGTTTGGAGCACTGGAGGGGGATCTGGTTGCGGGACTAAAGTCACTTCAGCAACTTGCGAAACAGATCTGGCTTGTGACTGGATCGGATCTTCTTGTTCGCCTGCGGCATATTCTTCCCCAACTTCTGCTTGCGATACTTCGTTAAAAACCTTGTTAGGTGACGGTTGCCACTATATGTACAATGACAGTTCCGGTAGGTCTATTTATTGTGATGGCGCGATGACCAAATCGGCAAAACAAGGTGATACGGTTACAATAACTGGTTGTACATCGCCTACCGGTGGCGGATCTACTACGGGGCTTTATGAAGATTCTGTCGCCCTTTGTTCAGATGGAATTGACAATGATCGAGACGGCTTTATTGATCGTGCTGACCCAAGCTGTGCCGGTTATTGCCCAGCTGGGCAATCTTGGAGTGGCACTGCTTGCGTGACTACCACTACGACTGGCAGTACTTGTCCGTCAATTGCTCATGAAATGAGCGGATATTGCATGCTGAATAGTGATACTTCCCGATGCGCGGAATATTCTAGCGCGAGTTCTGAAGCTAATTACACAAGCGCTGTCTGCCAAGCTCATACCGGGTCAACATCAACAACGTCAACGTCATGTGGAACTGGCTATTATTGGAATGGATCAACTTGCGTAGTCAATACAACTACAACCACCACTTGTCCAGCCGGCCAATACTGGAACGGCACTGCTTGTGTGAATACCAGTACTACCGACACTGCTACCACCTGCCCGTCAGGACAATATTGGAATGGATCCGCGTGCGTAACGACTACGACTACAAC
>CAYIBZ010000031.1:0-6603 GCA_964361795.1 uncultured Candidatus Saccharibacteria bacterium | reverse complement strand
GCTATTGTGGGCACCCGCAGAGCCACTATGGCCGGCAAAGAGATTGCCAAGAAGCTTGCCTACGGTTTGTCAAAAAATGACTTGGTAATCGTAAGCGGTTTGGCCATTGGCATTGATACGTCGGCTCATGAGGGCGCGGTGGAGGCGGGCGGTAAAACGATCGCCGTCCTTGCTTGCGGCTTGGACAGAATTTATCCGGCGCAAAATTCCAGTCTTTCCAAAGAGATATTGGAATTAGGAGGGGCCATTGTCAGCGAGTATCCGGCAGGCACCGATTCCTTTCCAAAAAATTTCATTGAACGCAATCGGATTATCAGCGGAATGAGCTTGGGCGTTATCGTTGTTGAAGCTCCGGAAAAATCCGGAGCCTTGGCGACCGTCCGGTTTGCCGTTGAGCAAAACCGGGATGTTTTTGTCGTGCCCGGCCAGATTGATCATCCGAATTATGTTGGATCGCACGCCCTGATAAAAAGCGGCGCCGCTTTAGTGACCGATGTTAAAGATGTTTTAGATTCACTAAACATTGCCGTGAAGCCGGAAGGCAAAAACCCGGAAACAAAATCAGCCGATCTTAACGAAGTTGAATCTAAATTGGTTGCGGCGCTAACCGAATCGGGGCGGCCGCTGAATGTTGACAAGATAAGCCAGTTAATGCAAATTGATTCTTCTGAAGCCAGCCGCCTTCTCACCTTCTTATTAATAAAAGGTATAATCAAAGAAAGCGGCGGAAAATACTACCTATGCAGTTAGTAATAGTAGAAAGCCCAACGAAAGCAAAAACAATTGGAAAATTTTTAGGCAAGGAATACAAAGTGGAATCTTCCTATGGCCATGTTCGCGATTTGCCAAAAAGCAAACTGGGCGTGGATGTTGAACATGATTTTGCTCCCCAGTATGTTATTCCAACAAAAGCCCGCAAACTGGTTAATCAGCTTAAAAAAGAAGCCGCCGAAAGCGAGAATGTTATTTTAGCTACTGATGAAGACCGGGAAGGAGAAGCGATCGCTTGGCATTTGCTTCAAGCTTTAGGATTGGATGAAAACAAAACAAAGCGGATGGTTTTTCATGAAATCACCAAGTCCGCCATTGAAAACGCCTTAAAAAACCCCAGAGACCTAAAACTAGATTTAGTGCATGCCCAGCAAGCGCGCCGGATTTTAGACAGATTGGTGGGCTACGAACTTTCTCCATTTTTGTGGAAAAAAGTTGCCAGAGGGCTTTCCGCGGGCCGCGTTCAATCAGTAGCGGTTCGTTTGATTATGGATCGCGAAAATGAAATTCGCGGATTCAAACCGGAAGAATACTGGAGCATCATCGCGGAACTTTCAAAGAATAATCAGTTGACCCAGTTTCATTTAGTTAAGATTGACGGCAAACCGGTTGAAAAATTTGACGTCAAAAATAAAGAACAGGCCGAAAAGATAGCGGAGGATCTGCGGAGCAGTGATTTTCAAGTCGCGTCTATTGAGAGCAAAGAAGTTTCCAAAAATCCGCCGACGCCGTTTACTACCAGCACCATGCAGCAGGAAGCCGCCCGCAAGATGGGTTTTTCGTCCAAGAAGACAATGGTTCTAGCTCAGCATCTTTATGAAAAAGGCCACATCACTTATATGCGCACCGACTCGGTCAATTTATCTCAAGAATCGGTGGCGGCGGCTAAAGAATGGCTGGAAAAAGAATTAGGAAAAAATTATGCCTTGGAATCGCCGCGCGTTTTCAAATCCAAATCCAAACTTGTCCAGGAGGCGCACGAAGCCGTCCGCCCAACTCATATTCCCGACGCTCCGGACCAAATTGAATTGGAAGATGTTGGGGAGAAAAAACTTTATCGCCTGATTTGGCAAAGATTTATGGCATCGCAAATGCCTCCTGCCCGCATTGCCTCTACCTCTGTTGATGTAGCCGCCGGCAAATATACTTTGCGCGCTACCGGCCAGCGAATTTCTTTTGACGGTTATCTTAAAATTTATCCGACAAAGTTAACTGAAATAGAATTGCCGGAATTTACTGAAAAAGAGGAATTAAAATTAGAAAAAGTCATTCCCGAACAGCATTTTACCGAACCGCCGGCGCGATATAGCGAAGCCGCCCTCATTAAAGCGTTGGAACTGCACGGCATTGGCCGTCCGTCAACTTACGCCCCAACCATTTCTACCATTCAATTGCGTAATTATGTGCGCAAAGAAGGCGGACGGTTTTTCCCGACGGAAATTGGAGAATTGGTTAATAAAGTTTTGATAGAAAATTTTCCGCAAATCGTGGATATTGATTTTACGGCCAAAATGGAAGAGCAGTTGGATAACGTCGCCCATGGCAAAGAAAAATGGCAGGAGCTGATCGGTGATTTTTATCATCCTTTTGCCAAGAATCTGGCCGCCAAATATGAAGAAGTCCAAAAACAAAAACCCGTTGAAGAAAAAACTGACATTGTTTGCGATAAATGCGGCAAGCCGATGGTCATTAAACTTGGCCGTTTCGGAAAATTTTTGGCTTGTTCCGGTTTCCCGGATTGCAAAAATGCCAAACCGCTTCCCAAAGAAGCGCCGAAACCCACCGGAATCAAATGCTCAAAATGCGGTCAAGGCGAATTAGTGGAGCGTCACGTTAACCGCGGCAGAGCGCGGGGAAAAATTTTCTGGGGCTGTAATCGGTATCCGGATTGCGACTACGCCACATGGGAAAACCCAACAAAGACAAATCGTCCCGCCCCTTCCTCGTCGTAGGGAGGGTCGAAAGTCATATTCCTTTTCGGAACGCCTGCTTGCCGGCAGGCAGGTCCCGGAGGCGAGTTTGCTTGGTTCGATCGTTATAACCTATTTCACCGATCGAAAACTCGCCGAGGGTGAAGAAAATCCGCTCGCAGGAAGCGGATTATTCTGTTTCTGAAAAGGAATATGGATTGAGACACTTTTACAATATTAAAAAAGACCGTTTTAGACGGTCTAATAGTTAGCAGTTTGAGTGAAATGGTAAGGTGTCGCCGCTTGCCGGCCAAGCATCCAGAGCCAGTAATCCAGTTCCACTATGGTTATTAATGATTTTCTTAAGCCGCGCCGATAGGCGTTGACTTGATCCAATAGTTGCTGAACCGCGTAAACCGCAGCCATTCGGATTTCAATTTCTTCGTTGCTTTGTTCCATGATTTCCATTCGGCCATCAATCAAGTCGGCTAACTGTTCATCGTATTTTAAAATTTTCAGCGTCCGGAGAGCGTTAGGTACGGCCGAATCGGCGATTGGGCCCAAATTATAAGAATCTTTTAACGGCGTTAATTCTCCAGCGGAATTCAATGCTCGGCCCTGATAAACCAATGGCCACAAAAGAAGCCGTTTAGCGAAAGGGAGAGCAAGGGTTTTTTGATCGTCTAGCAGATAGTAGCTTATGTCCGCGGCAAACGAAATCGGGAAAAAAGTTTCCAGATTGCTCATTACAGCGCCCATCAGTCCGGATTTTACGATATTAATTGGATCGCCATTGAATTGTTTTTTTATCCCTTTAGCGGCTTCTTCAAGATTTCTGCGGCGTTCTTTGAGCATGGGAATGCCAGTGACGCCTCGGAAAAATTTATCACAACTGGTCAATGACCTAGTAATGTACAGGATTTCGTCCGGGTCCGCTTCCGTTTCGCCAAAATGGTCATAGAAACATTGCGCCGCGGCCATTGATCCGCGAGGGCCGTTTTCCCGGTATTGGTATCGGGTTACGCCATCCATGTGAGTGAAACAAAAGTCAATCGCGGCCAGGTAAAAACTTTGCGAGACGAAAGCATGGTCGTTGAATGGCATTACGTCGGGAATGCGCCAATTTGGCGTTTTGAGTTCCTGATTAGCCAGATCGGCGGCAGTTTTTCTCAAAGCCTCGTCATTAACTCTAATCGAAGCCACCCGGCTTTTAATCTTTTCCCACGATCTTACGATCTGCGCGGTCAGCTTATTCAATTAATTTCTCCTTATTCCAAGGGTTGAAAAAGAACCAGCCAAAGTATAGGGTAAAAATAAATGAATGTCAAAGAAATTATCCAGCAAGACAAATATGGATTAGTCGCGCGAGCTTATGAATTTGCCAGGAAGGCTCATCAAAATCAGAAGCGCAAAAATGGCGAGCCTTATTTCAGCCATTGTCTGGCGGCCGCCGAATCTATAGCGGAATGGGGATTAGACCACGAAACCATCGCCGCCGCTTTACTGCACGATGTCGTGGAGGACACATCTTACAATCTTGATGAACTCCAAAAAGAGTTCGGAGAGAGCGTGGCATTTTTAGTGGACGGCGTTACGAAAATCGGAAAAGTCCGATACCGCGGCATAGAAGCTAAGGTAGAAAATTTGCGAAAATTTATTTTATATCTTAGCCAAGACATTCGGGTGATTTTGGTAAAACTCGCGGATCGGCTTCATAATATGAAGACTCTTTACGCGGTTCATCCGCAGAAACAAAAACGCATCGCTCTTGAAACCATGGAACTTTACGCGCCGCTGGCCTACCGTTTGGGAATGCAAAAACTTAGCGGTGAATTGGAAGATTTAGCTTTTCCTTATATCTATCCGGAAGAGTATAAATGGCTGATTACTAATGTTAAAGAACGTTTTGAAGAGCGGGAGCGCTACGCTAACCGCGTAAAACCGGTCCTTGAAGAAGAGTTGAGAAAAAATAATATTGAAGCCGTTCGCATTGATTCCCGGGCTAAGCGCTACACCAGTCTGTATAAAAAACTTTTGCGCTACGACATGAATGTTGAGAGCATTCACGATTTAGTCGCTTTGCGGGTTATTGTTCCGACAATTGAGATTTGTTACGCGGTTTTGGGAATCATCCATAAAACTTGGCCGCCCTTGCCGCACCGTTTCAAAGATTACATTGCTCTGCCTAAGTCTAACGGCTATCGCAGTCTGCATACCACGGTCTTTGGCCCGGAAAACAAAATTACCGAAATCCAGATTAAAACCCAGCAAATGCACGATGAAGCCGAAAACGGCATTGCCGCGCACTTTGCCTACAATCAAAGCAAAGACACCAAATCTTATTTGAAAAAAATTTCCTCTCTGGCCGACAAAAAAGAATTGGCTTGGGTTCAGCAATTGCGGAATTGGCAGAAAAATTTCACCAATCCGGAAGATTTCCTGCAGTCTCTAAAAATAGACTTTTTTCAGGACAGAATTTTAGCTCTTACTCCGAAAGGCGAGGTGATGGATTTGCCAGTTGGCGCGACGCCGGTGGATTTTGCTTATCAGATCCATACCGAAATCGGCAATCATTGTTCCGGCGCCAAAATTAATGGGAAAATTGCCACTTTGGACTATCAGCTTAAGTCCGGAGACATGATTGAAATCATCACTCAAAAAAATAAAAATCCATCCGAATCCTGGCTAAGTTTTGTTCGCACCGGCAACGCCCGCAACCATATTCGGGCGGCTTTGCGTCAAGGCGCGACCACTTTAATCAAAAAGAGTCCTCAATATACCGAATTTAAACTCGCGATTAATGACCGGGCTGGCTTGTTAAACGAAATATCCTCGTTAATTTCCCGATCTCATGTCAACATTTTAACTTTCAATACTCAATTGGCCTCCGCCGGCGGTAAGTTTCCAACTATAAAAATTCATTGCAACCCCTTACCCAAAGAAAAAGCGGAAAAGCTTCTCGCTAAACTTAAAGCCATCAAAGAAATTAAAGAAATTTCTTACAAAAGTTTTTGAACTATTCCCCTTAATTCCTCCGGGGAATAAAAAGTGATTGTCAATTTTCCGGTGGCGCCGTCTTGTTCCAATTTAACCGGAGTCCCTAAAGCCGTTTCTAAATCTTTTTTAATCTGGTCCAATTCCGGGTTGGCCGCGGCAACGGCAGGTTCCGGAGCGGCGGCTTCCGCTGTTTGTTGGCGTTGTTGCTGTTTATTTCTTTCAATTTTTGTTTTCAGCTCTCTGACGCTTAAATTATTTCTTAAAATATCCTCAAAAAGAAAATTCTGCTGATTGATATCCTCCACGGTTAAGAGCAAGCGGCCTTGGCTTTCGCTGACTTGCCCTTTGGCCACCGCCTCCTGAACTTGAGTTGGCAAACTTAAAAGGCGCATGGTATTTGCGACTGACTCCCGGCTTTTTCCCAAGCGAGCGGCAATCTCTCTTTGAGTTAATTTAAACTCGTCTTGGAGTTTAGCGTAAGCGCGGGCGGCTTCTATCGGGCTTAAATTGGCGCGCTGGACGTTTTCCAAAATCGCCAGTTCCAGCCGGTCGCGATCCAAGCTGACATTCTTGATAATCGCCGGTATTCTTTCCATGCCAGCCATTTTTGAAGCCCTCCATCTTCTTTCACCGGCAATCAATTGATAATCAACTGCCGTCCCAAGTTCAGTTTCCCTTTCAATTTTAGTTACAATAATCGGCTGGAGGATGCCAAACTCTCGAATTGACGCCGCCAATTCTTTTAATTCTTCCTCGTTAAAATCCCGCCTCGGCTGTTGCGGGTTAGGGGAAATCCTATCAACTTCAATCAGAAAAACCGGGCCTTGAATTGGGAGATTTTCCATACTCATTATAATAACATTTTATTTTGTGCCCGGGGTGGGACTCGAACCCACACGGCCTTTCGGCCACACGATCTTAAGTC
>CAYIBZ010000030.1:0-7036 GCA_964361795.1 uncultured Candidatus Saccharibacteria bacterium | reverse complement strand
TTATAACATAGTTGGGAGAGAAAAACAATGGGTACTATTCCGTGGAATAGCAGAGTGAGAGCTCTCACTGCTATCACGCGTGATAGCAGTTGACTTGATGCCTCTAGGCCTTACCAACGGCCCCGCTGAAAGCGGAGCCTCGCCTATGACGGGGCGTGACGGCCTGGGTTTCTGATGGTCTCGAGCGTTGCTCGTCCCCCCACTATCATTGATGATAGTGGGGGGACGCATACATCTCCACGGGCTTATGCCCGTGGTTTTCGTTCGGAAGTTCGGCATATAAAAAACCAGTCCGATGAATATCGGACTGGTGAGAATCATTTCTTTCGTTTTCGCCACCACATTTTTAACGCCATTAAATAATGCGCGAGCTTCAGCCGCCAGCCAGTCATTGGCTTGCCTTGCTTATTCATCATGCCTTTTTTCTGTAAAAATTTTTCCAATCCTGCTTTAGTCTCTGGCCAGCTGATTACTTCCGCGAAAAGCTCCTGTTCAATTTTTAATCCCATCGGAAGCGTTGTTAACAGCCCTTTTTGAACCGCTTCCAAAATCGCTCCCGCCGCGCGCGGATAAGGATTGCTTTTTGCCCGATCCACGATTGCTTGAGAAATGTAAGGCGACATCGTCGGATAATAGCGATTCGCTTTGTGCGAACGGGATTTTGCCAAAATTTCACCGGGAGAATTCTTAGCTGCTAAATCTTTAAGGCGAAGCGCGGGATCATCTACTAACTCATCAACCAACCCAATCTTTTTTGCCTCTTGCGCCGAAATCAATCCGCCGCCCAAAAGCAAATCCCAGCAATTGGCCACTTCCACCAAACGAGGCAGTCTTTGCGTCCCGCCCATGCCCGGAATAATCCCCAGCTTAATTTCCGGCTGGCCGAACATCGTGTCGGGCGTGGCAATCCGGTAATTACAAGCCATCGCGATTTCATTTCCGCCGCCCAAACAAGCCCTTCTGATTGTCGCGATAACCGGCTTGCCGGCATTGCCCAAAGATTCAATAGTGTCGGCCACTTCATTCGCTTTGGCGATTAACTCGCGAACCTTTTCCGGCCCTTGATTAACCAGAGAATAAATTTCGGTCACATCGGCGCCGGCGGAGAAAACCGATCCGCCAGTTAACACAACAATTTTTATATTGGAATCGTCTCTTGCTTCTTTCGCCCTATCCAGCAGACTCAAAAAGATTTCTTTTGATAAAATATTCCACGGCGGATTGCTAATCTTAATAATACCCAAAGAGCCGCTTCTAGATAGTGTAACTGGCATTTAATAGCCCCTTCAAAGAACCGCCGTAATAATAAAAATTCCCAGCGTTTCTGTCAACGCTGGGATCTGTTTTCTAAATATCCAAATCCGAAATTTCCACTACGGGCCTGGCTTCGGCGACTAATTGGCGAAGAAGCTTGCTCGGCTCAAAATGCAGTTTCGTAAGCGTTTCCAAAACATTGCCTAAGCCGCGCCGCTGGGCCCAATGCAGAGGCCCGTCGCCGGGAAAGCTGATTCCCATCCTGCAGCCCAGTTCAATATCGTTTACGGACGCCACCCCTTCCTCAAGGCACAAAAATGCTTCGTTGACTAGTCCCATCATCATCCGTTCATAGCCTCCTGCCGGAGTTTCGGGCGCAACCGGCAGAGCAGGAAAAGTTCTCTCAATAATTTCCGAAACGGTTTCTTCGCCGCCGTAAAATCCCGCCTTGCTTTCCGATTTCATCCCGAATCGCTTCAAATCAACCAACACCTGCGTCAATGGCGCCGGCTTCGCCCGCTCGCCATAAGCCTGATACAAAATCTTCGCGACTTCAGCGGCAACGTCCAATCCCACAACCATATCCAAAAGCTGGAATGGGCCCATCGGCCAGCCATTGGCAACCGCCTCTTGGTCAATTTCCGTCGGCTTAAGCGCAGTAGTTGTCAGAAGCCAAGCCGCTCCATTGAGATAGGGCATGAGCAAACGGTTCACCAAAAATCCGGGGCATTCTTTAACTTGAATCGCGGTCTTTCCGATGTCTTGAGCAAATACGGCCAATTCTGACAAAGTTGTTTCCGAAGTCTGCTTGCCGGAAATAATCTCCACCAAACTCATCCGGTGAACTGGATTGAAAAAGTGCAATCCCGCCACTCGTTCCGCTCTCCGAGTCGCTTCCGCCATGGCGGAAATAGAAAGCGAAGAAGTGTTGGACGCGATAATCGCCCACGGCTGTAAAACTTGGTCCAGTTCCTTGAAAATCTTTTTCTTCAGTTCCAAATTTTCTGGAACAGCTTCAATCACCAAATCCGCGTCAGCGAGAGCGTCCATGCTGTCGGAAACTTGCACGCAGGACTTCCAATTCGCCGCCTGCATCTTATCCGCCTTGCCCCTAGCGAGCAGGTCGTCAAAAGTTCTATTGATCTCCGTCTTGGCCTTGTCAGCCAATTCCTGATTCATTTCTTTAATAACCACCGGCAAGCCTTTGCGAGCGACCAAAGCCGCGATGCCGCGTCCCATAACTCCGCCGCCAACCACGCCTACCTTAAAAATACCAGACATCTCGCGCCCTCCTTTCTACTGCCATAGAAGAACCGCCAAAACTGTAACAAAAATTTACATTATTGGCAAATCTTCTTCCTGCGAAAGAAAATGATGGAGGGAGCTTGAAATAAAAATATTTCAAGAAAACCTAATCTTTTCCTTCTCCGAAACCCCGTAGCAGGCAGACTGGGTGGTTTTGATATAATTACTCGCCATCAGGCGAATCAAAACCCTGCCGTTGCGAGGACAAGCGAAGTCCGCCGCTGGAGCGGACGAAGCGGGTTGAGAGAAGGAAAAGATTGGGTTTTCCGCTAAAGAAAAAGAAAAAACCAGCTTATGCTGGTTCTTTAGCTAAATTAGAATTCTTATATGCCGGATCCTCGGTGACTTCTTTTACTTTCCCCAACCAAGAGGGGATGCTGACTTTATCGTTTTCTTTGGTCAACTCAATTTCCAAAAGAGTCAGTCCGCAAACCCATTTTGGATCGGTGAAAACATCCAGTTCAAAATATTGGTTCTGCCAGAGGAAACAAACGCGCTTTTTTCTAATAGCGGCAAAATTCGGATCCTGATCTTTCAATCGGCGATAGTATTCTTCGCCGCGAATCTGCTTTTCAATTTCAATCCTAGACATCGCTGAACCGGTAGGCATTTTCAAGGTTTGGTAGTAAGCCACTCCGCTGTTTTTCTGACTGCGCCGGCGCAAGCGCATCCGTCCTCGCTTTGAAGGCGTCAGATAAACTTGTTCAATCTGAATTTCTTGGAAGGGAACGGGGATCCGAGAAATATCCACTGTATTGTTAATCAGAAATTTTCGTTCAGTTTCAATGGCCACCGGAATGCCCAGAGCTTTTCTTATCGCGTTCAAGAGCCGACGCAATTTGCCGTCAAACAAAGTTGAATTATCAATAATCGTCAGATGAGGATGGCCAAGCCAAGCGTTGCGGGTTAGCAAGTCCGCCAAACGGGCTTCCGCCGGCGTTTCCAAACGAGCGGCATTGTCATTGTTGTAATGCTCCTCGCGCCCTTCCGCCGCCGTAATCAAATGGAAAACTGAATCATACCGCCTGTCCCGCAATCCCACTCTTGTCCACCGGTTGCGCCGCAAAATCTTATCAAAACCTTTTCTATCAATATAGGCCGCGACATCCATACAGCCGCGATCGCAAAGCATGACTTTGCGGCGTCCGTTTTTAATCTTTAACGCTTTGGCAAATAACTCATCTTCAAATCGCATTTGAGTTTTCAAAAGCAGTTCTTCAAATTCCAAAATTTGCTTTTTGTTGCGGAAGTTTCTGGGATCAAGTCCGGCGGTAATCAAAAAAGTGGCCGCTTCCGGCACTAAGATCGCGTTAAATCCATAGTCAGAAAGTTTTTCGTAAAGATAATTCTTGGCAGTCGTCTTTCCAGCGCACGGCCCGCCAGTCAGGACTAGCCGTTTCATTTATTCTCCTTAAGACGAACTGGCCTTAGCATATCACCGCGCGCAAATTTTTTCTATAGGTGTAATATACCTTGATATAAACATTCTTATTACCCTTTTAGACTTCCGTGGAAAATGGAAAAGAAAAGTAGAAAGTAGAAAGTGGAAAAGAGATGAACATTCCAATTGCCACGCTATAGCGTGGCAATTGGAATAGACTGCCGCGGTTGGATTTGAGATTTAGAATAAAAAAGCGAGAAACTTCATTTCCATAAGGCAAAACGTCACTGCTATCACGCGTGATAGCAGTGATCTAGGACATATTACGAAAGTATTATCTGACGGGATAGCGCTTCCGTATGCAGAAGCGTCACTGCTATTACATGTAATAGCAGTGGTCTATGACATATTACGGGAGAATAAAAAATCTCCGTAACGAGTTACGGAGATTTTTGAGATTTTTACGAAAAGATCAAAATTGCAACTAACGTCACACCGACAGCGATAAAAGCGCCAAATAACCACCATGCTTTGGATTTTTTAACCAATACGGTGTCCATTATTGCTAAAAAAGCTATAAACGCGCCGACGAACGAAAAAATGCTAAATACCAATAGCGCACCCCCTACATCATTAAGACCCCCGTAAACCTTAACTTCCCTTGAGGCAATGTGAGAAAAAAAATCTTTTACTGATCCATCGGCATCGTCACGGCACTTGATCGGATTGCTGTAATATGTCTTAATAGCTTTCCGGAGTTCTGGCCATACAAGGTCTGCTGACTCGGACAAGCCCAAAGATTTAAACAATTTTTTTACTTCCGATCGATGATCGTCGTAGGTCTTGATAGATCCATAGATCTGATCAAACTCCGATTTATTCACTGTGCTATCTAATAATGCCAACTCCAAATAGAGATCAACCTGTTTTTTGTCTAAACCCAACTCATAAGACTTTTGAGTTTCAATTGCCTTTGTGTTTTCTTGCCAGTTCTGAAAAGCACCAGCCAAAAGCAATAGTCCAGCCGCAAAATTCATCATACGCCTCCCTGAAAAGAGGATTTAAAAACGAACTAGCTGTATTTTATTACGCGTGTTGGTAAAAGTCAAATTTTTGAAAAACCGCGCGAAATGTTTTTAATATATGCCTAGATTATAAAGTATAATTTATTCGTATTTGCATAGATTTGTGATTTTTTATAGCCTAGATTTATGTCTAATAATGATGAGAATTTATCTTAAAAAATTTGGAACCACTCTAATCTCTCGGCAAGCAGGCCGAGAGTCTCTTGCTGCCATTCAACCAGAAATAAAAGAGCTTAAAATTAACGAAAATTTAGAAATTGATTTTGATGGTGTTATTACCTTTTCTCCTTCGTGGGGCGATGAGTTTCTTGGGCAATTATTAAAGGATTATCCGGATCGGCTAATTTTGATTAGTACGGGAAATCCTTCAGTGAAAGCAACATTAGAAATATTAGAAAAGATAAGCGGCAAGTTTTTTAAAAAAACCGGTTAGATTTCTTTCGTTGCGCCTTTGCCACTACTACATGTAGTAGTGGCAAATTAACCTACACCTTCGTTCCGGCTTACAGGAGCGGGTTCAGCTAAAAGGAATAAAAAAAAGCCCCGGCATTGCGCCGAGGCTTGGTTGATGTATTAGGGTCCAGCAGCGTACAGTGCGGACACTTCGGTCGAACTTAGGGGCTGATTGTAGATGCGCACATCGTCTATCAGTCCTTTGAAGTGGAAACCGTACGCGTCGGGAGAGTACCTTCCGATTCTGAACTTGTATCCCGTGGCGGATCCGATCGAGGTGACCGGGTTTCCGCTGACAGTGCCGGACTTTTCTGCGCCATCAACATAAATCTTAGGCGTTGACACGCCGTCAGACTTGTAGATGGCCACCACGTGATGCCACTGATTGTCCGCGAAGGAATTCGCGGTCACCAGCTTTGGCTTCACGTTATCAGTGGAGATCCTGAAACTTAAAGTTCCAGCAGATCCCCAGTCGCCATTGTCCATCGCAAGATGGTATCCCTGATCGGGGCTGGCATTACGAAGCTTGCTGACAAGCGATCCCACTTGGACGGCATCCGTCTTAAACCACAGAGAAATACTGATGTCGTCTGTGACGTTAAGAACGGCCAGATCTCCAACTTCGATGTAGTCATCAACCCCATCGAAGTTGACTGCTTTGTTGGAAGCCGCTCCGATACCACTCACTCTTGTAGCGCCATTCGTCAAAGTGCCACTGCTACCATTCGGGGTGGAATCGTAAACAGCAAGCCCGCCTTCCTCGTTAAAGGTCCAGTGGGCGACCAGCCCGGTTGTTGGAGCAATCGCATTGCCCGAGGGATGACCAATGTTTGTCCACACCCCAGAGCCGTACATCCACATATCGCCGTTGGTGTCCAGAATATATTTTCTGGACCACTGTACGATGTTCCCGACCGGCATCGGGGGATTGCAGTTTGGCCAATCATTGGCCAACTGCAGCCAGACAGCACCCGGTTTGTGCCAAACGATGCCGTCGGTGGACAGAACGAAGAACCCGCCAGCGTATTCGTCAAAGTAGACGAATGCGATGTTCGATGTTGCCGGCGCCTTGCGGCGCGGCAGGCCCTTGTGGCCCTTGCGGCCCCGTCGGACCTGCCGATCCCGGGGGACCTTGCGGACCGGGCGTGGACGACAGATTGGCGATCTGGCTCTGCAGACCGCTGATCTGGTTCTGCAGATTCTGGATCGCCTGCCACACCTGACTGAACGGCCCATTGGAGAACCATCCGGGAACGGCGTAGCTCGACCCGACCAGACACAGCACCAACCCGACGACTCCGACCACGAACAGCTGTTTCTTCGCCACAGCCAGCTCCTTAAAAGGATTGAAAACGAACTGAGGTCATTTTAGCACACCCATTGACAAATGTCAAGTTTTTGAAAAAGTGCGCGAAATGTTGTATTATTTTACGAATGAAACTATCTATCGCCATTGTCGGTCTGCCAAACGTCGGCAAGTCCACCTTATTCAAAATCCTCACTAAAAATGAGGTGAATATCGCCAACTATCCTTTTTGCACCATTGATCCCAATGTGG
>CAYIBZ010000029.1:4589-7198 GCA_964361795.1 uncultured Candidatus Saccharibacteria bacterium | reverse complement strand
TCTCAATTTTTCAGCCAATCGCTTCACTCTTGGGAAAAATTGGAAAAAAATCCCCGATGGCTATCGGGGTGTTAATTCGTAAATTGAGGGTAGTAGTTTTCCGGCTTCAGGCGCAACCAATTCCCAACTGATCGGATGCAAATTTCACAATATCCGAACAAACGCAGTTTAGAACGGATTCGTTCGTACCATTGGAGCGTTTCGTTATCAGTTGCTTCTTCTTCATTAAGGAATTTGACCACATAGGGTCTTATAATCGTTTGATTAACGTGCCAGTATACTCCTTGCTTCAGGAAAGTCGGCGCGAGGTCAAAAGTGGACGCCGTTGATAAGATATTGAGCCGTTTTTGATATTTATCGCCGCCGGTATCGGCCTTGAGCATCATTTCAACATTATTAACAAGCTCTTTGAGAAAATCATCTTCAATGGCCTTCAAGTCAATTATGGATTGAATCGCGTTTAAGTATTTACGGTAAACTTCCTCGCATTCTTCCCGGCAATCTTCCGCCAGTTTGCTGAAATCTTTGCCGGCTTCTTTGCCGAACCAAGCGCGAACCTCTTCAAGCAGAGCGCGATACAGATCTTTTTCCACTAAAGTAAGGCCCCTGTTGCTGTCAATAAAGCTTTCAATTGACTGAAAAATAGACGGCGGGTCAACGCAGATTGGCCGGTCAAGCGGCTGTTTTGCCAATGCCATTTCCAGTATCTTGGCGGCGTCGCGGTTAGAAATTCCGCACCAGCCGTCCCCGTCTTCAGAGAATTCCTTCATAAGTTTTTCTGCCGTAATATCGGGCGCGAGATTCAAATTTCCGCTATAGACCAAAACCTTTTGAAGATTAGAAACGCCGATTTGCGATTGCTTCATCCGAGTGCTGGCCGTGAAAGCCGATAGCGTTCTTAGGCCTAAGGGGCAGACATGATATTCAACCAGCCTGGATTTCGGTTTGGCAATGCTGATTTTTTCTATGATTTTTATTTGCTCGTTCAAAAGAATATTGTGCGGCACTTCAATTAAATGCAGACGATCCAAAAACGGTTCATTGCGTTTTTCATTGGAAAATTTTTTCCATTCCGCCAGGTTTGAGTGGCTGATAATAGCGACGTCAATAAAGAGTTTTTCCGTGCGTCCAGCCGGAGATTCAATCGTCCGGCTTTGAGTCGCTTCCAACAGCGGATAAAGAACCTCGGTTGGATTTTTGAAGATTTCCACCATTTCCAAAATTCCGCCATTTGCCCGGCAAAACGCGCCATCCAGCTCAAAATGTTCCGGATCTCCTTCTTTCTCGCCTAAGGTAACCGAGCCAATCAACTTTGCTTTGTCAAAAGACATCGGATCGGTCGGGTCAACTGAAGCAAACCCACGCGAAGCTTTAATAGAAATGTGTCCAAGGCGGACAGAAAAATTATTCCAATTAAAGTTGTGTACGATTCGGAGTCTGTTTCGGCAAACAGGGCAGATATCCCCTTCCGGAAGATAAACGCCCAAGCTGTTTATTAAGTCCAGCCTTTGTTTTCTCGGTAAAAGATATACTGGCGAATCCCGCACCGGACATCCGTCAATGAAATAGATGGGTTCATCGTTAATAACCCAAGCCAGCGTTCTTACTAAAGAACTTTTCGCGGAACCAGGGGGGCCGAGCAAAAATAGGAATTTACGAGACAGCTCGCCGCCTAGCGCGGAAGCTCTGAAGTAATTCACGATTTCTTGGATAGTCCGGTCAATGCCGTAATATTCGGCAAAAACTTTTTTGACGCCTTGCTTCATGACGGCGTCATAAATCCTCGCGTGCGCGGTTTTGATTAGATTCGGCTCTTTCTTGAGCAGTTCTAGATAAGCTCCCATCGTCAAGGGTTTTCCATTGCTCATTTTTCTCCCTCTCCAAGTTTTGAAGAACTAAATTACATTTTACATAATATTGGTCTCGCTGTAAACTGATCTCAAGATTATGTTTTATAAAGACGCGGAACAGTTTAAGGAACTAAGCGGATACGTGATTGACGGCAATTGGTATCCCAGAGTCACTAAAATAATTGAAATCAAATCAAAACCAGCGCTTTATTTTTATTATGCCGCCGCTCCGAGCTACGCGGCGGCCCAAGAGCAAACAAAAAAGTCGGCGGAGGAAGGGACTTTAATCCACGAAACAATTGAAAAAATTATGGTTGGCGAAAATCCGGCTGTGGACCAGAGCATCGCGCCAGCCGTGGAGGCCTGCGCTAAATTTTTAGAAGAAAGAAGAATTCAAGTTGATCCTGCTAACGTAGAAAGAAGAATTTTTAATCCCCAGCACCGCTACGCCGGAACAATTGACACTTTAGCCATGATAGACGGAAAATTTGGAGTTTTAGACATTAAGACATCGCAATCCATTTATCGGGATTATAATTTGCAAACTTCGGCGTATATGGACGCCCTTGTTCGCGATCCCCTGCTGGCCGGCCTTAATACCCGTTGGATCCTTAGAATTGACCAGCAAAAGGCCTGCAAGCTTTGTAACGCGACTTTAAGGCCAAAAGGAGGCAGAGATAAGGTTCGTCCGGTTAAGCCGGGACGAAGAATGTGCCCGGAAGACCAGCATGAGTGGTCAGACTTAAAAGGCATTATTGA
>CAYIBZ010000029.1:0-4489 GCA_964361795.1 uncultured Candidatus Saccharibacteria bacterium | reverse complement strand
ATAATTAAAAAAATCCGCGTCCCCGACGGCTTTTTCAAAAATTATGGGGTCGCCTTCGGCATAGCGGCGTTTTTTAGGTTCCATTTCCTGAAATTCCGCTTCCGGAAGTTCAGCCCCCGCTTTTTCCATCGGAAGCGGCTCCGCCGTCACATTTTCCAATGTTCGGGCCTCTTTTGGGAATGAAACTGGCGGCCCCTTTCTTTTTCTAATTTCTTCAGCGATCCTTTCTACCTCTTCCGGATCAATTTTTTCTATTCTCATGGCATTATTGCGTTATTTGTTTTTCTTTGGCGTTAAATTCTTTCAATTCTTCAACCACTTGGGACAAGAAGTTTTTATACCGGCCCATCACCTCATTCTGGACATCTAAGTATAAGGAAGCAAAATCGGAATAAACTTTAGCGGCTTCATCCGGCGATATTTCGGCGGATTCTAAATACTCAATCAACTGTTTTTTGGCGGCGTCCTTTTTGCCGGATTCCAATAATTTAATTATTTCTTTTGGGTCAATCATGTTTTAACTATTTAATAATTTTCCGATCGCGACATTAAGCAATAAGGCTTTAGTTTTGCGCTGGTTTTCCAGATCTTCTTTTTGGGCAATGAGTTCTTGAATTTTATTTTCCGCTTCTTGAGGAGTGAGTCTTTTCGCTTTGCCGAGCTTTTTGTTCCTCTTTTCCAAATTACTCAAGCTCTGAATTTGTTTATCCGCGGCTTTAATGAGATTTTTTGATTTTTTATCAGCGGCTTTAAGATATTTATCCAAAACCGAAACGAAAAACTCTTTAGTGGCGTAAACGTCTTTAGACCCTAATTCCGGCCGCTCCAGATAAGATTTTGCGGCTTCGTATAAGCTGTTCATTGCCGTGTTGCCAATCGGGACAGAATCAAGTTTTTCGTGCACCATTGCCGTTGCCATTTTTTCTATCTTGGTTTCCAACCGGGCATTAAATTGATCCGGACTTAAAGTTTTCGCTACTTTGCTCTTGCCATGCCTTAATTTTAATTCTACCGGCAAGGCCAGCGCCTCCGAGCCGCTTCTAACAAGGTCAATATATTCTTGGGCGTCCTCCAATTTTTTAATATCATTGCCTTTATACCCTTCATTGACCAATTTATGAATCTTTCTATTAACCCGCTCGCTGACGAGGCCGGCAAATACTTTATTAGCTTCAAAATTTACGAAGAAATCTCTTCTGGCATTGGCGAACAATTCTTTGGCTTGCTGGACTCTTTCCGGCAATGATTCTACGCCTTGAGCTCTTTTTTGAAGCAGGGCGATTTTTTCATCCAATCCCGCAAAGAAACCGGTGCGTTCCACCGCGGTCATTCCGCGAACTTCTTGGCGCAAGGCCGTTTCTTCCTCGGTTCTCGCGACTAGACTTCCGAGCAGAAGTTCTCCTAACCCGCCCACATTCTTATTAGCGACAATTTTCCACCAAGTGGTTGGATTCCAACTGACTCCGGCTCCAACGAACCCTTTCCAGCCAATATAATTTTTGGCTTCTTCTTTGATTTCCAAAAGTTTTCCGCCTTCATTTTTCAGTTGTTCAACCGCTTTTTTTCTTCCCTCGTCGCCGCCGAGCTCTTCTATTTGTTTTTCTAATTGCGGTATTTGTTCTTTCAGGCCTTCGTAAGTGGCAATCTTTTCCATTAAGCCCAGAGCTTTATCCGGATTGGAAACGGCTTCTTTTAAGAAATAATCTTTTAATCCAGCGGTATTTTTTTCACTGATCCGAATTCCGAATTTTTCCCGCAACTCTCCTTTATAAAGAACGCCAAGATTTTCAGTTATTTTTTGGGCATTCTCAAAATCTTCATAGCGTTCCACGACTTTAGCGGCATCTTTAGGATTTTGAAAATTTAAACCGGCCGCGTCTTCATAACGAACCAGAAATTTCGCGAATTCGGCGTCTTTAGTTGCCTTGTCTAAAATAACGGGATCGCCGACCGCGTAGCGGCGCCGGGTTTCTTTTTCTGTTTCTCGCAACTCTACCATCGCGGCGGCCTCCGGTTCGGCGGTTTCAGCGCCTTTTGGAAATTGGCCCACTTCAGCTTCTGAAGCGCTCGCCGCTTTTTGGGCTTGTTCCTGATGAATCGTCTCAAGAGCTTTTAATCTTTCTTGTTCATTCCGCAACAACTCATCGGCCATTAATACCGCTTTGTCTAATTTCTCTTGAACGGATTCTTGCGGCTGTTCTGGCTGTTGTTCTGGTTGTTGGGGATTGGAAAAATTTTCTGGCATATTTTTAAGTATATATTATGTCCTTAACCTTTTCAAAATTTCCGCTTCTACGCTTTGCCGATCGCGTCCGTAAGTTAATTGAGACAATTCTTTTAATTTGCCCGCCAAAACCATATTGCCGGGTTTGGGTTTGATGGTTCGGATGTTAAATGGCTTGGAAGTCTGTCCGTTAATGAGAAGTTTCGCGAAAGCGTTGAAGTTATCAATATTGAGAAGATCGTTTTTGCCGAACACCGGTTCTACTTGTTTGACCAGAAATTCCGCGTCATCCGCGCCGATGCGGAACATGACCATAGAGCCGACATTGCCAAACACCGCGTCTCTTATTTTTTCAGTTAATTGGGCGATAAATTGATGCGCGATTACCATGCTTAACCGATATTTTCTCGCCTCCGAAAGAATAGTGGCAATGGAATCGGTGGTGAAGTTTTGGAATTCGTCAATGTAAAGATTGAAATCTCGGCGCTGTTCTTGGGGCAGATCCACTCGGGACAAAGCCGCCATCAGAATTTTTCCGACAATTACCATGCCCAAAAGTCCGGCGTTGATATCCCCTATTTTGCCTTTTGACAGATTGACCAGTAAAATTTTTCCTTCGTCCATAATTTTTCTAAAGTTAAAAGAGGACGTCGGCTGTCCAATAATTGGGCGGACATAATCGTTCGCGGTAAAATTATTGAATTTAGAAGTAATGTAGGGCGTCATATTGGAGAGCGACGCTTCTCCGCCGACTTTCACCGCTTCTTTTTCCCAAAAATCAACAACGGCTGGATTAACAGCTTTAGCCAAAAGCCGTTTTCTATATTCCACGTCGGTGAAAACTCGCGACACTTCCATTAAAGTCGCTTTTTCATTGGGGTCATCCATTAAAAGCAATAAAGCGTTGCGCATGTACTGTTCAAACATCGGACCCATCGTTTCAGCGGTGAAGAGCTTGTTAAAGATGCTCTGCATCTCGTTGACAATAAAAGTTTTTTCTTCAACGCGGGTGGGATTGTATTCAAGCATGTTGAGCCCTAATGGACGGCTGATGTCTCCCGGGTCAAAAACAATGACATCATTCAAGCGATTTTCCGGTATGACGCCTAGTATATTTTCTATTAATTCCCCGTGCGGGTCTAAAACGGCGATGCCTTTGCCGGCTTCAACGTCGGCGCAAATCATATTGACTAACAAGGTGGACTTTCCGGTTCCGGTTTGTCCGATTATATAAAGATGGCGGCGCCGGTCTTCATCGCCGACGCGGACTGGCTTTACTTCTCCCCGGAAAGCAGTTTCGCCAATGGTTACTCCGATTTCCGGAAGATTGGATGGCGGCGGCGCTTCCTTGGATTTAACCCATTGGACTTTGGGTATTTCCGCGGTTGTGGTGGTTGGCAAATGGACGATGCTGGCGATTTCATCCGCTCCGAGAGTCATTGATTGGGAAGAATCATATTCCCGAAAGATGAATTTAGAAATCAAATTTTTTGGATTAGGAACGAGCGCGGTTTTGAATTCATTTCTTAGCGGAGAAGAAAATTGATTAAAAGATCCCAGCAGATTGTGAAGCAGTTCTTCGGCCCTATAAGTGGACACCGCTGATGAGACTAAGCGGATATTTACGTTAAAAAGCGGTTTGGCAACTTTTTCGGTCAGCATTTTTACCGAATCTTCATCTATGACTAACGGCGGCTGGGGCTGGTCTTTTTCCGGTTTTTTAACGGACGTTTTTCCTTTCAAAATATCCGGCAAACTAATCCCTTTTTTCAGGTTGTAAATCATTTTGGAAATGTTTTGCTTGGCGCTGGACGGAGCGGGTTTGGCAATGACCTGCATCGCCAGCCCTTCTCCGACTGCTTCCAGCTTTGAAAAGTTGCTAAGAATCGGAGCGAAAGTATCCAAGCCGGCTTCGGCGTAAGTCCTGATTGGCAAACCGTAGTGCTGTTTTTGTTTCAGATAAGCCGCTTTGACGACTCCGGAAGAATTGAAAATCGTGTAGTCATCGGATCTTTTCACTTGAGCGCTGGGCCAAATGCCTTGAATCTGGCGGCTGACAAATTGAATGGACTCCTCCGGAACGGCTAGATAAAAATTAATGTCTTCGCCAATGTTATGGACGGCGATTTCCAGAGTAAATGGCGCCTTAAGATTGGTAAGCAGACTGAAAAGCTGGCTGGAGGCGTTGATTTCCGAAATGACATCTTTTTTTTCTCCTTCCTGGCCGAGTTTCTGGGGCAAGGAGATTGACAAAAGTTTAAGTTT
>CAYIBZ010000028.1:0-7513 GCA_964361795.1 uncultured Candidatus Saccharibacteria bacterium | reverse complement strand
TCCTTTTAAAAAGATCTGTCGTTATCTTAAAACAAAAAAAGTTCTTTGTCCATTCTAAACAAGCGGGTATTTATACCCTACTGCTCCATAGATCAGCGGGGAGAAAAACTCTCACTGCTATCACGCGTGATAGCAGTGGGGTTTTGTCTTGTGAAAATGAAGCTCCCCGGACCTACACACGGCCCCGCTGAAAGCGGAGCCTCGCCTATGGCGGGGCGTGGCGACCGGAGTGTTCGGCGAAGCCCAGTACTACCTAAGCTTGCGCATGGTTCTGGGCAAGCTTAGGTACTGGGAAATGAGAATAAAAAAAATTTTAATATAAAAAGCCCTCCGACATTATGTCGGAGGGCTGATCAAGAAACAAAAGAGACAAGCATCCAAAGATCAAGGCCCAACCCTACTACCGCAGGAGGCCGAGCCCCACCTCGCATACGAGCGGTACGCCCAGTGCCAAAGGAGCTTCGGCCTGCCCCCGAAGAGCCACAAGAGCGCGACAAGGTCGTCGCCGTGGCGAGAGCCAGGTGCCCACACATAGTGATCCTTTAAGATTTCGGGATGATGGGTAATAAGAGCGACACCTTCTTCTAAGGTGAGCGGAGAACGATTCTCTGATTTTATTTTTTTAATCGCTTCATCCGGCGTCTTGCCGAGTGTGGTTTTTCCAGTTTCGATGTCGATCGCGAGATATGCTTGACCATTTGGAATTTTTACTCCCTCGATAGTTTTGAATTCTTTGATTGTTTTTGCTTCGAGATAAGAAGTGCCCTTTTTCCCATCG
Organism: uncultured Candidatus Saccharibacteria bacterium; assembly: GCA_964361795.1. GTDB lineage: Bacteria > Patescibacteriota > Minisyncoccia > UBA6257 > WO2-44-18 > CAYIBZ01. The sequence goes on along the minus strand of CAYIBZ010000028.1, from coordinate 6,735 downwards.
AGTTCAATTAAGGGCATTGCTTTTTCTCCGCTGATTACGTCATTTTTAATGACGATGACGAAAGGAATGTGGCCTTCTTTCATTTCTTTTTCGCGTTGGGCGATTTCTCTGATCCGCTCTTTGAGCGGCTCAAACATTTTCCTGTATTCATCCGGCTTCATACCGGCGGCTTCGGCGTATGCCTTGCCCGTGATGGTTTCGACTTGTCGTTCAAACTCTTTAAGTAGTTTTTCGTGGTATTCGCTTTCTGGAGTGGAAGTTTCTTGGAGTTTCTTTTCGTTCTCAATCTCTTGGATAATCCATTCATCTGAACAGAGAAGATAGCCGATGCAAGATTCTCTTCGTCTGGCGATCTCGGCTTGGAGATCGGGAGGGATTTGTCCTGCCTGTCCCGAGTCTTGCCGAGGGAAACTTGCCGAAGGGATGTCCATGATCTTTCTCCTTCCATTCATGGTGAGCCGGGTCGAACCATTTCAAAGTACGGGGGTATTATAACATAGTTGGGAGAGAAAAACAATGGGTACTATTCCGTGGAATAGCAGAGAGAGAAACTCTCACTACTATCACGCGTGATAGCAGTTGACTTGATACCCTATCGCTAAATTTTCAATTTATAGTGAGCCCTTCGACTTCGCTCAGGACAAACCTGTCGAACCACCTGTTGCGAAAAAATACAAGCGAGGATATTTATTCCACTGTCGCGCGGATTCTTCGCGTTCCAGCTCCCACTGCCTCTTCTTTAAGAATCTTAAATTTACCGATAGTCAAAGTATGAGTGACGTGCGGCCCGCCGCAGAATTCTTTGGAAAACGCGTCTTTCAAGGAATGGCCGACGTAATAGACTTTCACGCGATCGGGATATTTTTCCCGGAAAAAATAAAGCGCGCCGGTTTTCTCGGCTTCAGCTTTAGGCATTTCCACAAAGCCGACTGGCAAATCTTTTTCAATAACTTCGTTAACTAAATCCTCCGCTTTTTTAATTTCTTCCGCGGTTAATTTTCGGGAAAACGCAAAGTCAAACCGGGTTCTCTCAACAGTAATATCAGAACCTCTCTGTTGGACTTCATTTCCCAAAACCTTTCGTAAAGCCGCTTGCATTAAATGGGTGGCAGTATGAAGCCGGGTAACTTTCTTTAATTCCTCTTCGTCTTTGGCCTTCAGTTCGCCGGTGTCTAAAAGCAAACCGTGGCCGCCAAATTTTTTTTCGGCTCCGGCTCGGGAAATATCCTGATGCTTCTTAAATTCTTTTTCAAAATCTTCCAATTTAAGGCCTTCGGAAGCTTTCGGAGACAATTCCTTAATCAATTCAAACGGCAAACCGAAAGTTTCGTAAAGATAAAAAGCGTCGGCGGACGCGATGTTTTTGTATTTTTTTAAGGCCGCCAATCCATTGGCTACCGCTTTTTCAAATTTACTTTTCTCCTCCCCTGTTACTGCCAGTATGGTTTTGACATCTTTGAGTTCTGGATAAAACTTGCCAAATTTTGATTTGACCGCCGGAATAATTTCGGCAAAAAGATCCGCATGAATGTCCTCCTTGATGACATACGCTAAAATTCTTCTCAACAAACGCCGTAAAATATAGCCCGCTTCTTTGTTGGACGACCGCACACCGTCGGCAATCAAAAATGCTGAAGCCCGCAAGTGGTCGGCTAAAACTCTCACTTCTCGATCTTTCAGTTGGGGAGCAGTTTCGTTGATCTTGGCAATCAACGGCTGAAAGAGGTCGGTTTGAAAAACATCCTCAACGCCCTGCATCATCGCTGTCAATCTTTCAAAACCCATTCCGGTATCTACGCCCGGAGTTTTCAATTTTTCCAGAGTTCGATCTTTTTTGCAGTAGTATTCGTTAAAAACCAAATTCCAAACTTCTACTGCGTCAACGTAAATTTCGGTTGTCGGACCGCAAGGACCTTCGTTTCCCGTCGGACCCCAGAAGTTGTCGGCGCGGCCGTGTTTAGAAATTTTAGAAATCGGCAAGCCGATTTCTTTGCGCCAGATATCAAAAGATTCGCTGTCATAGGGAACATCAGAATCGCCGGAAAAAACGGTGGCTGAAATACGGTCGGAACTGATTCCTAAAACCTGCGTTAGGTATTCGTACGCCAAATGAATCGCTTCTTTCTTAAAGTATCCTCCCTCCTTGCCTACTCCGCCGAAGTAGCTTCGGCTACGAAGGCTGGACACCAAGGCTTCGGAGGGCAAGCCAAAAGAAAAATTACCCAACATTTCAAAAAATGTCAGGTGAGTTTTATCGCCTACTTCTTCAATATCCGATGTCCGAAAACACTTCTGAATTGAAGCCGCGTTCAAAGATCCAAAATCTTTCTTCGCGTCCAGCTCTTGCGTAAAATATCTTTTAAACTGCTGCATTCCGGCAGTCGTCAGAAGCACCGATGGATCATCGGGCAACAGCGAAGAAGAAGGCACAATCGCGTGCCCCTTAGACTTAAAAAAATCCAGAAACGATTTTCTTATTTCTTCACTACTCATTCGCGGTGGCTCTCAATAATTCTTCAATGGTCGCCAACAATAGTTTAGCATTCCGCAAGGCGATTGTAATTTTTTCCACGGCCGCTTTGGCATTGACTAGTTTACTAAGTTCAACAATCCTTTTCTCCGCGTCGCCAAATAATTCAAATAATTTAGGGGCATTATCTTTATTTAAATTGGCTCCCCGGGCTTTCGCGAAGAGGCCGTCAAACTGGTTTTTCAAACTTTCCAAATCTTGGGCAAAATCAGAATCAGTCATCGCAAGCTGGGATAACGCATTTTTAGACGCGGCTTGCGACGCCGTGGCCTGGCCAAAAGAACCGCTGTAATTCCCCTCTTCGTAGAGCTTTCCGGCTTGGGCCAAATTAAACTTTGCTCTTTCTAAGAGCTGTTTTATGGCGGCGGACACTCCGGTTGCGCGCGAACTAATCGCCAGCTCCAGCTCTTCAGCCAGAACTTTTGCCAATTCAATCGCGGCAAGCGATTGCTCGCCGGCAATCCCGGCGTCTTCACCGCGTTTTTCCAAAAGGCGCTGGCGAACTATGTTGAGAGTCGTCTTCACTTCCGGATTAATAATTTTTTCCCGCACTTCATCTAAAATTCTCAATCTTCCCAAGCGATTTCCCGACAAGGCCTCCAAGGCGGAAACGGCCGAATCGTCCTGATTGCCAAGTAGGGCCTGCCCTTCCAGCCGGCCGCTGAGCTTCAGCAATAAATCTTCTTTTATTTTAGAAGATTCACGTTTAGCCTTACCGGAAAGATGCCTTTCAATAATATCTAAAAGTTCCGCGGACCGCAGTTCCCAAAATTCGTCAGTTTGCTTCAGAATGGCCTTTTTCAAACGTTCTTTAAATTTTTCCGCGGTATCCAATTTATTAAGAGCGGACGCTACCGCTTCCCCGGAAAGTTCTTTGAGTCCGATTAATTGTTCTCGGATTTCTTCATTGGCCTCAAATTTAGAAATTAAATTGTCAAAAAGTTTTTGATGCCTCAACGCGTTTTCAACTAAATTATCCAATAAACGGTCTACATTGGGATTCTGGCTGGTTTCCTTAAGAGACGTTAAACGTGTTTTTAATCTGTTCAAGTGGCTCTGGTAATTCTCAATGGCTTTTTTAATTGCTTCCAGATTGTTATCTTCCTCGGAAACGATTTCTTCCAACCTTCTTAATTCAGACGCTTTTTCATCAGAAACTTTCAATTCTAATTCCGCCTTTCTGATGTCGCTAAAGGTAAAGAATTTTCGCACGTCCCGTCGCCATTCTTTTAGGAAATAGAATGGGTTGCTGGGTAAAAGTCCAACGCTATCTTCAACTATCTCTTGAGCCACAACCCAGCCTGTCGGCACGATCAAAATCACTGAAATTATGATTATTAATGCCAATTTTATTTTCATAAACATAGCAATAAAAAAGATCGCCAATACGACCTTCTTTGGAAACTATAGCATATTTACTCGCTTAGAGGCAATTCCAGCACCTGGGGTGCTAGTGCCAATACCCACATTGCCGCCGTCCTTTACGACGAAAGCGGTCAAGCCACCATCTTGAAGATTCGCCAAATCTCCTGTTTAAGAATCTTGTTTTGAACATCTCATCTGGGGAATCTCATTTTGAATTTTCAACTGCACTGCAACATTTCACTATCATTGATGATAGTGGTGAATGGAGATGGAGGCGGATGAATTGAAAATTACCGCCTCTGGCGAGCCTTGCCTAGCTTTTGCGGGGCGGGAAAATTGTAAACCCCGAAAAGTCCCGCGGGGACCTCGGGGTCCCTTTGCGGGATTGTAAATTCCGTCTATTCTTTTCTCCCCGACGTATAAAGCTAGGCGACTCTTAGGAAGTCCGACTTCCTAAGGGGTTGGTTCAGAAGATGGCGTCGGAGCCGGTTCTGGAGTTGGTTCTGTTGGGGGCTGGGCTGTCGTTTCGGTAGTGGTTTGGGTTGGTTCTGTAGTAGTTGGCGCCGGTTCTGTTGTGCTAGCCGTAGGTTCTGGCGAAGGAGAGGAGGATGGAGCTGGTTCGGCTTCGCCCGCCGAAGCCTCCGGCGAAGGCGGGGGCGGTTCTGTTGACGTCGGCGCCGGTTCATTATTCGTAGCGCTCGTATTTGAGTTCGTAGAATTAGTATTGGAAACTTCAAACGTGCATTCTCCGGAAATATTTTCTAACTTGCCATTTCTAATAATAAGGCAATTCGGTTGTCTGGTATTCAGATCATAAATCGTTATACCGATCGGATTTTCAGCTGTTCCAACTTGAAGTTTTAACGCGGCTAACTTTTCCACCACCAACTCTTTAATCGCCAATACGGCGTCTTTCATCCATGTCTGGATTTTCTCAAACAACAGAGCCAGCCAATTGGATGAATTGAGAGTTTCATTTGCGATAGTTTCGGCGGTAGGAGAGGTAGCGTCCAGGACGGCGGGGGCTGGAGCAAGATCTTCATTCATCCAGAATCCGTTATGAATAAAGACTTGAACAGTTCCGTGGTTTTGTTCGGTGGGACCATCAAAATTATTCAACGCGTAACCAATAATTCTTCCTGATCTAACCGCTTTCATGCCTAATCCATGTTGAGAAGAAGAAGTGATAGGATCTCCAACTTTGATGGGGCCGTTTTCGAGATTAACTTTGATTCGGACGCGGCCATTGAGAGCGACAGCTTTGGGATTATCTTCGGGTTTAATGTTGTGGCCGATTAAGGTAAAGTCGGTATCGCTATCGGAGACAGCGCCAATGAGATTAGCTTGATATGGTTTGGTGGATTTAGCGAGCTTGGCCAGCTGATCTCCTTGGGTGGTGAAGACCAGTTCCTGACTGACAGCAACTATATCCCCGACTTCTGAATCCGGAGTAACTGGATACAACTCAGCATAGTCAGCGGCGGGAACACCAGTGCAGTCTGTAAGAAGAATAGGAACGCCGGTATCTCCCGCAGCGCCAGAATGACAAACTGCTCTAGTCCCATCCCCACCAGTACCAAGGTTAATAGTAAGTTCGCCGTTAATTAAGGCTTTACCGTTAACAGACAATTGATGACCGGATGTTGGTGAGGAGGTAGCAATCTGGATTGTAGTGGTAGCGAGAATTGAACCTATTGTAGACGTCGCCTCCACGTTCCAGTTGCCTTTGATATAGCCAAACCCTCCAACAGCAAAGGTGGCACCCGGAGAAGTTGTGCCTATGCCAAACGTGTCATTTGATCCTAAAATCAAGCGAGTATAACTATTGTCACTGCTAATTACTCGTAAAACTTCTCGCGAAGAAACCCCACTTAACAACATTACTTGGCCATTACTGGGCGAACCTTCAACCGCGAAATGAGCGGAAGGAGTGCTGGTTCCAATACCTACGCTTGGAATAAAATCCCCCGATGAACCTTCTTTATGAATATTTCTCTTGACAACAAAAGCAGGGGTGCTTGTGCCTCTTCCTTGGATTAAAAAGGCAGGAATGCCCTCATTGGCATTATTTCCCGGTTCTTCAGTGATTTCAATCGCTACTTGAGCGTACGGCGAAGAAGTCCCGAAACCGACTCTTCCATAACCGCCTTCAACATAGATTGACGGGGTGGAAGTGCCGGAGTCTTGAATAGCAAAAACTGGTACGCGAGCGTCGGGACCAGCTGGAACATCGATAACAAATGTGCCGTAGGGGGTAGCTGTAGCGACACCGATTCTAGTGCCGCTGGTTACTAAGAAGTCTGGAGTACCGGCTCCGCCGGAGCCTCTGACTTCCAAAGTAGATGTAGCAATCAAACTAGACAATGTTGACGTCGCCTCCACATTCCAGTTGCCTTTGATATAGCCAAATCCTCCAACTGCCAAAGTAGCTCCAGGACTGGATGTTCCTATGCCCACAGTGCCTCTGGTATTAACGCCAATATCATTAGTTACTATAAATAATGGAGTGGACGTTCCTCGGGAACCAATTAAGAAAGCTGGGACATAATCTACGCCAGAAGGAAGAAGCTGTTTATTTGTGGCAACCTCAATCGCCAATTGGGCCATTGGAGAAGATGTTCCTATACCGACTCTTCCGTAACCGCCTTCAACATAAATTGAAGGGGTGGAGGTGCCGGAGTCTTGAACGACGAAGGCGGGAGTTTTGGCGTCGGCGGAAGAACCTACGTCTATCGCAACGATACCGTAGGGAGAAGTAGTGGCAACGCCGACATTCCCGGAAGCTCCTCCAGTTAATGTAATTAAATCATTGAGGTCTAATCTTTCGTATTGAGACGCGG
>CAYIBZ010000027.1:4310-7992 GCA_964361795.1 uncultured Candidatus Saccharibacteria bacterium | reverse complement strand
GCAGTGCGCCTGCCTTCCAAGCAGGATACGCGGGTTCGACTCCCGTCTCTCGCTCATCAACAAAAAACCAGCCCTTTGGGGCTGGTATTATTTTTCTTTCTTTGAAAAATTCAACTTCTCTTTCCCGTCTACTGCCACTAAATCAATCACGACGACATCGGATGGCTTCAAAGAACCATTGTCAAAAGCTCGCACAAGCTTGTCGGTGATATATTTCTTGATTCGCGACTTAATCATTCTCGCTCCATATTCAGCGCGCTCGGTGGCTTTTCGCACTAAAAATTCCTTAGCGGATTGGCTAATCTCTATGGTAAGCGGTTTCTTGGCTTTTACGAGATCATTACGCAGATCGTTAATATGAGCATCAAGAATCTCAATCATGGTCTCGGATGACAAAGGACGGAAAACAATAACCTTATCCAAGCGCCCGATAAATTCCGGCGGAAAGACTTTTTTCGCTTCTTCCATGGCCACCGAATAAATGTCTTTATCAACTTTTTTATCAGCGGCGGCTTGATTTTTCCCGAAACCTATTTTTCCGCCAGTAAGAATATCCGCGATCTGATCCCGAGCGACATTGCCAGTCATGAAAATGAAAGAATACTTGAAAGAGGTGATTTTTCCATTGCCAAGCTGTATTCGCCCCTTATCGGTAATTTCCAGCAAGATATTAAAAAGGTCCGGATGCGCCTTTTCGATTTCGTCAAAAAGAAGAATAGAAAGAAAATTGGCCGGATTGTCGTGATCATATAAGTAGCCTTCCTTTTTAGCCAAAGCGAAATTTTTTTCAAACACTTCTTTTTTAAGTTTGAACTCTTTGTCAAATTGTTTGAGATCCTTTTCTAATACGGAGAAGTGCTGATCGTATTCAGAAATCTGCTTCTTTAATTCGTCCAATTCTGACGCTAATGCTTGCTTTTTTTGCGCGTCCGTTTCGGACTGACATTGTTTCTCCAAGCTTTTAACCCACCCTCGGAGCACGTTCATGAGTTCCTTGATTTTTTGTATGTCTTGGCGCGATCTTTTGAGCTTCGCCTCGTCAGTCTGATTTTTTTCGTAGAGAACGTTCAGTGATTTCAGCTCTTTTGCTTTCCGGCTTTTCGTCAACTCATAGTGATGCCTATCAATGTTGTATTGGGAAAGCACCGGCGTAGAACTTGTCGGATCATAATCAGGACCGCTGGGATCCCGATATCCAATATAACCCGGCGGAGAGCCGATTAATCGGGCAACTTCGTGCGGTTGGGAATATTCAGGACCGCTAATCTTGGTAAAGGCGGTTTTACTGCCGAAAAAATGTTTCGCCAACGTTTCACTAACCAGAGTTTTACCGACACCGGACGGTCCGAGCAGTAAAGCCACGAAAATCGGCCGGTCGGCGTCTTTCAGTCCGGCTTGGTAACGAGCGAAAGCTTCGGATAAATCATCCACGGCTCTGTCTTGTCCTTTGATGGTTGCCTTTAGGGCGTCAATGATTTTTTGGGTACTCGGACCAACATCTTTAACGTTTAGAGGCACCAGCTTCTCGGCCATTGTCGGATTCCTCTCAAAGTTCTGTTTTTCATGATAATAAAAAAAACCGCGTTTGTCACGCGGCTTAGATGCCATCTGGATTATTTATTCATGGCCGTCAAATTGCGATAATTTCTATATTCGGCAACAACTCGGGTAAGATGATTTTGGCTATCGCCAAAAAGCTCAACGATATTCATACCGACCCAAGACACCAAATCCTTTCTCAAGTGGAATTCATCTTCAGACTTGAAGCAGGCCAGTAAAACTCCTAATTCGTCTTCAAAGAGAATGAAATTAGTGTGCCAATTTCCAAACCAGAGAACTGTCGGCTTCCCCTTGCTGACGCCTCGGCGCCGATGACTGGAGATATGTTTCTGAAGCTTAGTGGAAATCGTGTATCCCAGTCCCCCATCGCCATGAGTGAGACGATGATAAACACCGTCAAAGGTTACCGCGCCGTCCATTGAAATTGACCCGTCATTGGGACCGAGATATCGCAGTAATTCCGGCATACGCAAAGCCAAACTTCTCACGGGACGATGCCCAAGAGTTTGTTTTGCCCAACAATCGTGGTTGCCGTCAATGATATCGGTTTGCAAAAAACATTCGTCATCTTTTACCATAACTTCCTGATAGATCGGCTGGCCCTTGCCATTAAGCGACATAACGGTCTTGATCAAAGGATTTTTGGGATCAACCTTGATCAAAACTCTCGGCCATCTGATAACAGCGTAATCTTCCAAACTATCTGTGTCAGGAAATTTGACGTCATTTTGATGGCCTCGGTAACCAGAAGCTCCGGGACCTTCGGTAACATCGCCGGCATGGAAAATTCGGCGAACGCCAGCAGAAGCAGCCTCCTTGTAAGCCAATTGCACAACTTCCGGCAAATCATGCTGACTGCCATAATGCGTGCAGGCAATCCCGCCTTCCTTGGTCAAGAATCGAAAGACTTCACTATACTTCAAAGCAAGCGGATGAAACTTTGTTTTCTCAATCTTGGGAAATTCGTAGCGCTTAGAGCTTTTAGAAATCTGAATGTTGATTTTTGCCTTTTTATTAATGTCGTCAATAATCTTCCTAACTGAATCTTTGCTGTTATTCAGGCGGCGAGAAAGTTCGCCTTCGGCAATAACGTTTTCTTCAACAAACCAGCGCAAAATTTGATTCTGCGTATTGGTCAAATCGTCAGTGGCGATATCTTCCAGATCGGCCAAACAGTCATTTTTCTTGCTGTAAGCGTCCAAATTGATGAAGTGAGACCGCAGACCCTTATTGATGTCAAATGACCAATCCTTGTTGAACTCCAATTCCAAGATCAAACAACCAAGCCGAGGCTTTACGCCTTTGCGCAACTGTCGGCGCATTTGGGAATGAAGAGACGGAACACCGAAAACATAAATCCCGTCTTCGCCGTAATCAGGCAATTCGCAACGGGTATGCACGCCGCCGCAAACGATGATGTGCGGAGCGGGAGAATCAGAAATGTTATCTACGATTTTCTGAAGACCGTAAGAAACACCTTTGGGCGAGTTGTCATCCCAAGGACACACGACTTTGATGCGAAGACCGCGAACGTCGAAAGTCTTTTCCAAATCGCCAACGAAAGCCAGATCATCTCTGGCGTCGGCAATCATGTTCAAAAGATTGGCGCCATCCTTGGTCTTAGCGGTTAATTCACGACGACTGGAAACGATGTAAGTCTTAAAGTTTTTGCTTTCCGGAAAATGCTTGATGGCATAATCCGCCAAAACTTTTGGAACTTTGGGATTCCCCTTCAAGATGTCGGGCATCAATGTAGCCGTTGGCTGGCCGATCGTAAGTCCGCCAGCTACCACTACGAAATCCACACCCTCGCGTTCAAAGACTTCTTTGTAAAGCCAGTGAGTCATAGACATCTGCGCCTGATAAGCTCCGATGCGCAATTCGGAAATAAAAGCGATTTTCATTTTCCGGTTATTGAGAGTGATGGGAATAGCATCAAGACCGATCTCTTCCGACCGGGCCAGAGTCAGATAATCTTCTCCGTCTCGAACATAAGTTCGGACGTCATATCCTATCTTGCACAACTCATCCGCCACATCAGCAACGTTATCTTTACTGATATTTAAAAGCGCGGAAACTTTCGTAAAGGAATGATCGCTGGTTTTCAAAAGCCTTATGAGAT
>CAYIBZ010000027.1:3115-4210 GCA_964361795.1 uncultured Candidatus Saccharibacteria bacterium | reverse complement strand
AGCGCGGAAACTTTCGTAAAGGAATGATCGCTGGTTTTCAAAAGCCTTATGAGATTGCCAGCTTCTTTAGAGTGGCCGTTGCCATTCTTAACGCTGACAGCCGTCTTGGCCATTTGCTTCTCCTTTCAAAGAGCAAGAACTAAATGTAATGTAGCACCAAGAAAAAGTAAAATCAATTCTTTTCCAGTTTCAAAGCAACGGAGTTTATGCAATATCTTTTGCCGGTTGGTTCCGGACCATCGTCAAAAACATGGCCAAGATGAGAACCGCATTTCGCGCAAACTGCCTCGGTCTTTTCCACTCCGGAAGAATCGTCCGGCCTTGTTTTGACAGAACTCCCCGGCATCGGAGAGGAAAAACTGGGCCAGCCAGTTCCGGAATCAAATTTAGACTTTGAGGAAAAAAGCTTTGTCCCGCAAGCGGCGCATTTATAAACTCCCGGCTCGCTGGTTTTGTAATACTTTCCAGTAAAAGGTTTTTCGGTATCTTTCTCTCTCAAGACTCGGTATTGTTCCAAAGTCAATTTCTTTTTCCATTCAGCTTCGGTTTTAGGAATTTTGCTTGTCATAGTCAACCGTTTGTTTCAAGATTTTCCGGGACAAAAGCTTCAACTTTGAAAATTCCGGTTTTCTCAATAAAGCTGTCGCCGCTCTCGCTTGTGTAGGTCGCGACAATCGCTCCGACTCCTTCGCCGTATTCCGCAATTTCATCCGCTAGTTTAGCGGTAAAGATTCCGTCCGAACCAATAATGCCAATTTGGCCCAGTACCGTCCATTGCGCTTTGCCTTTTGGCGGAATTTGCGTGGAACCGTCAGACATCAACAGCGAAGCTTTAAAAACAACCTTGTCCCCTTCTTTCAAACTTTCTAATTTACGGTCGGAGGTTATCGCCAAACTTTTTATTGAAATTTTTTCAGCGCTGGGTTTCAGAATTTTCGATGGCGGCTGGATAACATCTTTTTTCGGCGCAGGCGGCGAAACGTTTCCTTTTTCCTTTTTAAGTTTAAGCGCAGGCGGAACAGGAGTTTTTTGCTCGCGATCTTTAGAAAAAAGAGATTTGATTTTTGAGAATATTGACGCTTCGCCGTTATTTTC
>CAYIBZ010000027.1:0-3015 GCA_964361795.1 uncultured Candidatus Saccharibacteria bacterium | reverse complement strand
CTTTTCCATTTATCCGGCAATTCATCTCCAGGAAAAATCGCCTGCACCGGACAAGGTTCAACGCAAGCCGTGCAATCTATGCATTCTTCCGGTTGAATAAAAAGCTGTTTCAAAAGTTCTTCTTTGGAAATTCCGGGATTGGCGTCACGTTCTTTTGTAATTATTCCTTCCTTGTTTCTAACCACTAATTTTCCAGAATCTTCGTCGTATTCATAAATACAATCCACCGGACAAGCATAAACGCAAGCTTTGTCCTTAGTGCCAATACACGGCTCGGCAATAACAAATGCCATACCGCCTCCTAAGAACTAAGCATTTTATAACCAATTATTGGTATAATGTAAAGATGCTAAGAAAAAAACTGATAATCGCTATTTTATTGCTGGGTTGGTTAATCAGCGGCCGATTTTTGGCTTTTGCGGAAAATACTGCCCCGCTGGAATTAAAAACCGTCATAGAATCGGGGCGTTCGTTACGATTGGGATTGAAAGGTCCTGATGTTGGCGCTCTCCAAAAATTTTTGGCGCGAGACAAAGAAATTTACCCAGAGGGCTTGATAACCGGATACTTTGGAAAACTGACAGAAATGGCGGTGAAACGATGGCAATCAAATTACAAAATAGAACCGGTAGGTATGGTCGGCCCAAAAACCAGAGCAAAACTTAAAGAAATTTTAGAAGCTCAACCTCCAGCTTCCGCAACGCCGACTGAAAAAGTTCAATTACCCCAAGATACTGTCGCGCCAGTTGTTGACGAAGAAAGCATTAGAGTAACTTCCATAACTTCTACTTCTGCGATCATTTCCTGGAATACCGATGAACTTAGCGATAGCGCGGTGCGTTTTACGGATGACGCGCCATGCAAAACGTCTATTACAACCGACTTTTGCGCAGTTTATAGCGCCAGCGATAGCGTAAAAACAACTATTGGCCACCGAATAGTCGTCAGCGGCCTTCTTTACCAAACTGCGTATTACTTTAATGTAAATTCCACAGACACCGCCGGAAACAAAAGCGCGAACGGCGCCGTTAAGTCATTCAATACTTTATCCTCCGAGGCCAGTCCTCTTTTACCGGACTTGAAAATAGAACCTATCAATATCGCGCCAGCTTCTCCTGTCGTTAATCAACTAGCGACCGCTTCTTTTCGCATCACTAACGCAAGCCGCCTAACCAAGACAAGTAACTTTGTTCTTTCTTTTATTGTCGGCAGCGGCGAAGGAGCTAGCGACATCAGCGCCGGCATTGATAATGACGTGGAATTTCGCAATGTTCGGCATGATTGCTTTGGAGATTTTCCGGCGTTCGGCTCTTGCAATGTTCAATTTGATTTGATTTATAAAACAGCTGGCCAGAAAGTTTTCCGCGTAACTCTTGATCCGAGCAATGTAATTTCGGAAGATAATAAAACAAACAATGTTTTATTCATTCTGCCTTTCCAAGTTACAGAATTAGCGAGCGGCGACACAACGCCGCCGGAAATAACGCTTTCCATCAGCTCGCCCGAATCAACCAGGGCATTCGTTAAATTTAACGCTAATGAAGAATCCCTTGTGGAATATGAATACGGATTGAAATCGGATTATTCCATGAATAGAAAACCTTGGAATTTATATTGGGCCAAAAATGAGGCCTATCTTGAAAATCTTACTCCTTCAACTACTTATCACGTCAGAGCAAAAGCTAAAGACCGTTCGGGAAATACCAGCTACTCTCAAGATTATAATTTTACCACTTCTGCCAGCACTCCCAAACCAAACATCATCTCCGGGCCATCTATTAGCGGCCAAACGGTGAGTTGGACCAATAACGCAGCTTGCGACGGCAAGGTTTCTTACGGACTAACTTTGGAGAATTATGGGAATTCAGTAAAAGACACTAACGTTGCCAATCATCAAATAACTCTTGCTAACCTTGTACCCGGCACTACTTACCATTACAGAATCAGCTGTACCAACGATGGCGGCACAGTGGAAAGCGTTGATAGAACTTTCATAACGGGACGCACTACATCGGCAATCCACAAAAATAAATTGGCTTCTGTTCTAGAGTTGCTGGCTAATATATTAACTAAGCTTTTATCCTGGTTGTGGTAAATCACAAACCATGATAGTTTGAAACAGATTATTGGAAAGGATGATAGATGCCGCCGGACGGCCAAAAGGTTGAAAAACGTTGCACTAAGAAAAATCCCTGTTCTCCGAAACTAATTAAAAAAAATGAACACTGGATACACGAAGATGCTTACGATCTTCGTCCGGATAGTGTCGGTCTAGAACCACCCTTTAAGGGAAATTCTGGCGCTTTTGGAGCTGTCCCGAAAAGGTGTCTCGGTCCGGGGATAACTATTGACTTTACCAAGCGGCTTGGTGATAATGTAATTATCACCACGAAAAAGACCCTTATGAAGCTCGTCTTCATCGGGGGTTTTTTCTTTTTAGGCCCGAAGTAGTGATTTTTGGTCGTTCAAATAAGCAATTTTAGCACCGGTTCTTTTGAGTAAAATAGAACACTTGCGTGAGGTAGCTGGCGAAACAACGGCAAGAAACTTTTCTCTTTCCTGTAAAAATTTTACCAAACCGGCATAATCGCCGTCACTAGAAACCAGTATGGCTTTTTCAAATGAATTTTCATAAGCATCGCGCGTTGCCTTCAAAACAAGATCGGCATCACAATTACCTTTTACTTTACCTTCGTTGTCATAAACAACCTCTTTGAAAATTAAAGTAAATCCCGCCTCCTGCAAACGGGTGTATAAATCTTTATTTTTCGGAATTAGTCCGATAAATAGGTACGCCTGCGCGACTCCATATTTATCCTTCAGTCAAATTCGAAATCGTTTGTAATCCAACTGCCAGCCTAAATTTTCGACACCTTTATACAGATTGGCTCCGTCGATATAGGCGTAATTTCTGCTTGATTCTTTCATTGCAAGAAATTATAAAGCATTTTCAAAATTCACACCAGAATTTAACTCGCATGGCGTATGAGTTAATCTTTAAAAGCCGTCCCGAAA
>CAYIBZ010000026.1:0-8488 GCA_964361795.1 uncultured Candidatus Saccharibacteria bacterium | reverse complement strand
TAAATATAGTGTGATCAAGCCTATTTTAAGCAAAATACTGTCGTTGTTTAATCCAAACGATAGGTTTTTAGTGCTTGAAATCTTCCAGAATTATTTACGGGGAACTTTAGTAAAATTTGACCTTTTCGCCAAAGAACTCAAAGTTTTAAAAGTGCTTTTTGCGGAAGAAAATAACGAAGCTTTATTAAAAAAATTTATTAATCAATTTGGTCGGCTGTCAAAGAGCCGGATTGTTTTGGGGCTGGACTCGCATCAAGCGACCACGCTTTACGGTTCTACGGTGGTAATTAGGGACAATTTCAAGACGCCGATTGACGAAGCCGACTTGGATAATTTAATTTCCCAAGCCATTTGGAAATTTTTTGACCGCCAGCGAAGCAGAGTGGCGGCAAAAATGAATGTCAATGAGTTAGACCTTGTTTTAAGCGACGTGAAGATTCGCGGCATAAAATTGGATGGATACAAAGTAATCAACCCGGTCGGCTTTAAAGCAAAAAGCGTGGAAGTGCAATTCAGCCAAACATTTTTAAGCCGCGATTCGCTGGCCAAAATAAAGAATTTTTTTCCGGAAGACCGCGTTGTTTTCATCAGCGAGAGCGGCACGACTTTTTCTCACGTTGTCGGCCAGTCTACTACCGAACCGTCATTTTTATTGGCAAACATTTTTTTTGACAGGACCGCGATTTTTGTCGCGGACGCGGCCCAGCGTTTTTATTTAGATGATTTCGGATGGGGTTTGCGCAATTTAATAATTTCTTTGTCTGGGGATTTGGCAGTGGATGGGGGAGCGGCCCGGGCAATCATCGGCCGTTATTTGACCGATGATATGTCGCCGAATTTTAAGAAGCGGCTCGGACAATTTTTTCTTAAAGAACTGCACATTTTGGCTAACGGCCTATCCTTGGCTTCGCGCAAAAACGAGTCCAAAAAAATTTATCTCAATCCCTTTTTTGAAATTCCCGGCATTTTTTCGCCAACCTTCAAAAGCAAGTTTGAACACGCAGTTGATTTAGAACCTATCCACAACGATTTGATTAGCAAGAATTTCGGTTTTCAGATAAAATTTAAATCAGGTTTAGAAGCCAAAAATATTTTTGGCGCTTTGGCGTTATTAATGGAGTGGCATCTTTCGTCAAACGAGGATAAAATGAGCCAAATTGCTAAACGAAGAGTACGATGGCTAAGCATTCACTAAAAAAAATCGCAATAAATAAAAACGACGAAGTGGCTTTGGTTGTGGAAAAAATTATTGATTCTCAAGCCAGAGAAATTGTTTTAAATATTCCCAGATTTTCCCGCCTTGCCGATTCCCTGGCAAATTTTCACCTCATTAAAAGAGAATCCAATCTTTTGGATAAAAAGATTATTGTTGAATCGGTTGACGATAAAGCCATTGAGCTGGCTAGTTTGGCCGGACTGGAATCTTTGAATCCTGTTCTAATAAGGTCTCGGAGGCAATTTTCCGATATTGTTTCCAGCCGGATAGAACGCGGCGAGGAATCCGACGGCATTGCCGTGAAAAAGAAAGCGGCATCCCGGATAGTTCACGAGGATAAAAGCGCGGATAGTCCAAAATTCCCTCTGGCAAAAACTATCGCTCTATCGGGCATGGCCGCGATGTTAATTTTGATAATTGTTTTAGCGGCGGATGTTTTGCCCAGAGCGGAGATCAAGGTAGTGACCAAAAAAATCTCCTGGAATTTTAAAGATTCAGTAATAGCCGAGAAGCTGGCCGCCATAAATCCCAACACCGCGAAAATACCGGCTCAAATTTTCGCGGAAACTAAAACTTTGCAATTGCCTTATCCGGCCAGCGGAAAAAAGACGGTTAATAAAAAAGCCGCCGGAAAAATCACCATCTATAACGCTTATAGTTCGGATCCCCAGCCGCTGGTAGCGACTACCCGATTTGTCACTCCGGACGGGAAAATTTTCCGGCTTACCAAGGGGTTGGTGGTTCCGGGAGCGAAAATAGTCAGCGGAAAAATTATCGCTTCCAGCATTGAAACAGCGGTAGCGGCGGATAAGCCCGGCGCTGATTACAATATCGGTCCGGTAAATTATTTTAGCGTTCCGGGTTTTGAGGGCACTCCGAAGTATCAGGGATTTTATGGCGAATCCAAAGAGCCGATGGCTGGCGGCTTTATTGGCGAGGTTCCTTATCCAACCGATGACGATATCAAAAAATCCAAAGCGGACGCTTTGGAAAAAGTAGAGAGCGTTTTGAAGGATCAGGTTTTGGCGCAAATTCCGCCGGACTTTAAAGTGATTGACGGCGCGTCCAGTTTTAATATTCTCAAACAAAGCATTAACGCAGAAGTTGATTTGGCGGGCAATTTTAGCGTGGTTGCGGAAGCGGCAATGAAAATAGCCGCGTTTCGGGAACAGGATTTATTGGCTATGTTAAAAGAAAGAGCGGAAAAGGAGATAGGAGCGGATTATCAATTTAAAGATTTTGAATTAACCTATGAGCGAGTTCGCTTTGACCCAAAATCTTCTATTCTGACTTTTGGCGCTGATTTCAAAAGTTCGGTGGCCAAATTTCCAGACATTGATACGCTCAAGGAACAGATTTTAGGGAAATCGGAAGCGGAATTGCGGGCCTTGGTGCTTTCCTTGGCCGATTTGGAGACGGCCCAGATTTCACTCTGGCCGTTTTGGGTGAACCGGGTTCCAACCTCCGAAACTAAAGTCAAAATAACTGTTGAGTAATTCAGTATTGACGATTACGAACCAGCTGTGTTATACTTTCAACTTACATGAGCGATAAGAATGTTAAGAGGGTTGATGGACGGGTAGAAGAGGCTTTGCCGGACGCTTATTTTCGGGTAAGCATTGGCGGCGACAAAAAAGTGCTGGCCCACCTTTCTGGCAAAATGCGTCTGCACCGGATTAAGATTGTTCCCGGCGATATTGTCACTTTAGAAATGACCCCTTACGACGAAACGAGGGGAAGAATAGTTAGACGTTTATAATATCTAAATATAACAAGCATGCAGGTAAGGTCATCGGTCAAACCAAGATGCAATTATTGCAAAGCTGTCCGCCGCCGCGGCAGGATTTACATAATTTGCAAAACCCCGAAACATAAACAAAGACAAGGATGAGAATTTTTGGCGTAAATATTCCAGACAACAAGCGCATTGAAATAGCGCTGACTTATCTTTATGGCATTGGCAGGCCTTTAGCGCAAAAAACTTTGACGAGCGTTCAAGTAGATTTCAATAAGCGCGCCAAAAGTTTGACTTCCGCGGAAATTAATAAAATCCAAAATTTTATTGAAAAAAATTACAAAGTAGAGGGGGAATTAAGGCAGATTATAAAGCAACACATTACTTTATTAAAAGAATTGCAAACTTACCGCGGCAACCGGCATTCTCGTCATCTGCCGGTAAGAGGCCAGAGAACAAAAACTAATTCGCGCACCGTCCGCGGCAATGTCCGCAAGACTGCCGGAAGCGGAAAGCGGAAAGTAGATTTGAAGTAGCAATGGGAAAAAAGAAAGTCATAAAACAAACAAACGAAGAAGCCTTAAAAGAAGGCCAGAGTTTGGAGCAGGCGATGGCCAAGACCGGCGCCAAAGCGGTGGCAAAGAAGTTTGAAAACGGCCGCGTTTATGTTAAAGCTTCTTATAACAATACTCTTATTACCGTGACCGATGACAAGGGCGATATTTTGGCTTGGGGTTCAGCCGGAGCGTTGGGTTTTTCTGGACCGAAAAAAGCTACGCCGTTTGCCGCTTCTAAGATTGTCGCCGCTCTAGCCGAAAAATTAAAGAAATCCGGTCCGGTCAATGTCAGGGTATTTGTCACTGGCGTCGGCGGCGGCCGAGACTCTTCGGTGAGATCTTTAGCCAATCAAGGGTTCAATATCCTTTCCATCAAAGATGTTACTCCTATTCCGCATAACGGGCCGAAGCCGCCAAAAGTCAGGCGCGTGTAAAATCTATGTTTAATACCAGAGAAAAAAAAGAGAGATCGTTAGGCACAAAACTTTTTCTTAAAGGGACTCGTTGCGCGTCCGCGAAATGCGCGACGGTTCGCCGGCAGGGACGGCCGGGCATACACGGGAAAGCCCATCGGCGCGCCCTTTCCGAATTTGGCCAGCAATTGATGGAAAAGCAAAAAATCCGCTTTTCTTACGGTATTCGCGAATCCCAAATGGAAAGAATCGTTAAAGAAGCCACTAAAAATCCCGCTGTAACGGGCCCGATGATTATTAGTTTATTAGAGCGCCGTTTGGATAACGTCGTTTATCGGCTGGGCATCGCGCCGTCCCGTTCAGTAGGCCGGCAGATGGTTGGCCACGGCCATATAATGGTTAACGGCCGCAAAGTGGATGTTCCGTCCTATCGGGTAAGAACGGGCGAGCAAATTTCAATCCGCCCTCAATCCAAAGATTATCCGTTATTTAAAGATTTGGCCGCTAACTTGAAGAAATATGAGCCGCCGGTATGGCTGTCGCTGGACGCGGAAAAGGTCATGGGCAAGGTAGAATCTTTGCCGAAAGACTTTGAGATGCCATTTGACGTAAACCTCGTAGTTGACTATTATAGTAAATAATTATCATCAATTATTAACATGGAATACCAATACTTGAGTGAAACAGTAACTATCAAAAAGATTTCTGAAACCAATACCGAAGGTGTTTTTGAAGTAGAAGGATTATACACTGGCTATGGGTTGACCGTTGGCAACGCCCTGCGCCGGGTTCTTTTGTCTTCTTTGCCGGGCGCCGCTATTACTCAAATTAAAATTAAAGGCGTAAGCCACGAATTTTCCACTTTGCCGGGCGTTAAAGAAGACATGGTTGAACTCGCCTTAAATTGCAAAAAAATCCGTTTCCGGATTCACACCGACGAACCCCAAGTTTTAACCCTAAAAGTTAAGGGAGAAAAAACAGCGGCCGCTTCAGATATTAAAGTCAATTCTCAAGTAGAATTAATTACTCCCGATGTTGAGATTGCCCACTTAACCAGCAAAGACGCGGAACTGGACATGGAAATTACCGTGGAAAAGGGCTTAGGCTACGTTCCTACGGAAGCCCGCAGGAGCGATAAATTGCCCATCGGCGTTATCGCGATAGACGCTTTGTTTTCTCCGGTCGTGAAAGTTAATTTGATAGTTGAAAACATGCGCGTTGGCGAAAGAGCGGATTACAACCGTTTGCGCTTGCTAGTTACTACTGACGGCAGCATTACTCCTTCTTCGGCTCTCCATAAATCCTGCAATATCTTACAAGACCATTTTTCTAAGATTTCCCAAGTAGAAGTTAAAGAGCTGGAAAAAATGGAGGCTCCGGCGGAGGAAAAGAAAGCCAAGAAAGCGGCTAAAGAGAAGAAGACTGCCAAAAAGTCCAAGAAATAAAATATGGCTCATCGCAAATTCCATCGCAAACAGGGCAAGCGGCGGGCTTTTATTAAAGGCTTGGCCAACAACCTCATCATGAAAGAAAAGATTGAAACGACCGTTTCCAGAGCGAAAGAGATTCGTCCCGTTGTGGAAAAAATGGTCAGCATTGCCAAAAAACAGCAATTAGCCGGCTTGAGAATTTTGCTTTCCAGATTGCCGAGCCAGTCAGCGAAAAAACTTTATTTTGACATCGGCCCCAGATATAAAGAGCGAAACGGCGGCTATTTGCGGATAGTAAAAAGCGCCAAGACAAGAAAAAGGGATGCCGCGCCGGTCGCCACCATTGAATTTATTAAATAAGAATTTATGAATCACGTTATTGACGCTACAAATCAGAAGTTAGGCCGTTTAGCTTCAAAAATTGCCCAAATTTTACAGGGCAAGCTTCATCCTAGTTATAATCCGCGTTTGCCGGGATCCGACAGAGTGGTGGTTAAAAACGCTTCCAAGATCGCGGTTAGCGGAGAGAAAATGGAAAAAAAGATTTATTATCGCCACACCGGTTACATGGGGCACTTGCGGGAAAAAGTGTTTAAAGACGCGTTTGCCAAATCTCCAGAAAAGGTCTTATTGCTGGCCGTTTCCAGAATGCTGCCAAAAAATTTTTTGAGACAGCCAAGATTAAATAGATTGGTTATAGAAAGATAAATATGGTTGCCAAACAACAAACAGCGGCGCGTTACGTCGTGGCGAAAAGCGGCCGCAAGACTTCCAGCGCCGTAGCCCGCGCTTCCCAAGCCAAATCCGGAGTGCTGGTGAATAATAAAGACTATAAAGAATATTTTCGGTCTTCTTTGAAGAATCAGGCGGCCGTAACCGCGCCTTTGCAATTGGCAAAATTAGCGGATAAGGTGGGCATTTCGGTCATAGTGCGCGGCGGCGGCATTAACTCCCAAGCCGAGGCAGTCCGCAATGCCATTGCCAGGACTTTAGTGAAACTCAATGAATCGCTGAAATTGCCTCTTAAAAAGGCAGGTTTTCTGACGCGGGATTCCCGCACCGTGGAACGAAAGAAATACGGCTTAAGAAAAGCCCGCCGCGCTCCTCAATGGGCAAAAAGATAGCTCTTAAATATTTTTCCGTTATCTTTTTATTTGTCATTGTCATTTTGTTTTACATTGGGATTTTTTATTTTGACGCTTATAACCGCTCTCCGTGGTTCTATGATTTAATGCTGCATTTTCTGGGCGGCGTTTGGGTCGCGGGAATGGCTTTCAGCTATTTGGAAAATGGCCAAAAAGGAATTGAGCTGATTTTTTTAATCATGGGTTCCGTGGCTTTATTGGGAGTAGCTTGGGAGCTTTACGAATATGTTAATTTCTGGATTGGCATAGCGACACTGGATCCGCTGGAGGATATTTTAAGCGATCTTTTCGCCGATCTGTCTGGAGGAACGATTTTTCTTTTAGCTTATAAAGCGAAAGAATGGATGCCCTTTCTATCTAAGAAATAACCGATGTTGGAATCGGAATCGTAAGAATACTTTTTAGCCGTTTTCAGCGCCTCGTCCAAATTAAGAGGATATGGCTTGGATATAGATTCTGGAAGTTCTCCGGCCAGAACAATGCCGGCATTTTTTACATCAACCAGATATTGGCCATTTTTAGTTTTTACGCCCCAGCGGTTAGGATCTTCCTGCGGGATTATATCTTCAATCGGCACATAGCCGGGCAAACCCAGCCGCTTTTCTTTAAGATTGACAAAAAAGGAAGAAAAATTAATTCTGGACGTTGCGTTATTCAAATCCGTTAAAAAGTATCGCCCACCGGCGTCCCTGTATAAAATTATTTTTCCGTTGTTCCAGAAATCGGTTATTTTTTCGCCGATGGCTAATTGGCTTTCTATCTTGCTGGGAACGAGAATAATTTTTTCTTCCGTGACAATTGTTGGATTCACAATCAAATTTTTGCGCCAAGTATAGTAGCCATTTTTTTCTATTTTTACGTCATAGCCAGCTGGGAGCAAATTACTAAGCAGGCTTCCGAAAACTTGTTTGTTATTGATAAAGACGCTCATGTCATTTTCATAATTTTCCAAAAAAATGCCGCCTACTTTCACGGGCTTCCAATTTTTGAAGTCAACGCGCCAGCCATTGGCGTATAAAATTATTCCCGGCCCCAAGATTAAAAACAAAGCCATTAGGCCGTAAAACAAAACCTTCCTGATTTTGCGTGACATATTGTTATGATATTTATATACTAATTGTACTTAATGATACAAATTATATGAAATTTATTATTAGAGGAGGGAGAAAATTGGAAGGCGAGATAAAATTGGCGGGAGCGAAAAACGCGGCTACTAAAATGATGGTTGCTTCTTTGCTTACTTCCGAGCCGTGCGTTTTGGAGAATTTTCCGCAAATTGGAGACACCGAAATAACCTCTGAATTGTGCCGCTCCATAGGTTCAAAAATTCAAAAAGATGGCGGAACTCTTAAAATCCACACGCCGGCTATTGCCAATACCCGGGTTGTTTCCTTAAGCCGCCGCAACCGGATTCCTATTTTAGCGATCGGCCCGTTATTGGCGAGGGTAGGGGAAGCTGAAGTTCCTATTCTAGGAGGCGACAAAATCGGCCCGCGGCCGGTGGATATCCATCTTGACGCGCTGAAAGCGATGGGCGCGAAAATTGAAATCCGTCCGGAAAGTTATTTTGCGACGGCGAAAACCGGCCTGCGCGGCGCGGAAATTACTTTGCGTTTTCCAAGCGTCGGAGCAACCGAGAACGCGATTCTGGCGGCGGCGCTGGCAAAAGGCAAGACGGTGATTAATAACGCGGCGATAGAACCAGAAATTTTAGATTTAATTAAAATGCTGCAAAATATGGGCGCTATTATCGGATTGGGCGTTAACCGCACCGTTATTATTGACGGAGTGAAAGAATTGCGCGGCGCTGTTCATCGGATTCTGCCGGATCGAAACGAAGCGGTTTCTTTTGCTTGTTTGGCGGCCGCGACCGGCGGCCGTATTCTAGCCAAAGGAGCGCGCCAGGAAGATTTGGTTAATTTTTTAAATGTTCTTCGGCGGATCGGCGGAGAATACGAAGCAGTTGAAGATGGAATAATTTTTTATTCTCCG
>CAYIBZ010000025.1:0-8596 GCA_964361795.1 uncultured Candidatus Saccharibacteria bacterium | reverse complement strand
CTCTGGACCCGCCCCGCGCGGGTCCTCTTTATCTCCCATGACACCTCTTATACTTTTTACCGCCTGCGTTTGTAAATTTTATTGCGGTGATCAATGTAATGAATAACTAGTACGCGCCATTCGTGTTTGAGTTCATAGATAACGCGCCAATCACCAACGCGCAGTTTAAAAAATCCCTTCCAGATGCCGCCGAGAGGAATCGGGGTAATATTTTCAAAATTTTCCGACAGCCAATCAAGAGCGTCAATCACTCTGTGCCTGGTTAGTTTATCCAGCGCCGCTAAGTCATCTTCCGCCAAATCCGAAAGCTCCACGCGCCAAACGGCCATGTCCTAAGAATATTTCTTTTTTATCTCGGAAAGGAGGAATGTTTTTCGCTCTATGCCCCGCGCTTGTTTCAGTCGTTTCTCCGCTTTTTTAGTCAACTCCAAACCAAAATCAGGATCACTCACAATATCTTTAACCGCCTCTACAATAAACACCCGTGTTTTAGTTTCTATTCTTTTGGAAACTTTTGTGGTCATGTTTTTACTTTAGCAAATATTTGCCGAAGTAGCAACGTACTACCTTTAGCTTTTTTTCATTCTCATTGCCCGTGGCACCCCAGAACCAGAGATTGCTTCGCAATCACGGTTCGGGGCTTCGATCAGCTTCGCTGACCTCGCTTTTTATCCTTCGACAAGCTCATGATTGCGAGATGTCATCTGCCATGACATTTCTTATATTTAATCGGATGTCCATCTTTATACTTCGCTCCGCCCACGCACCAGAACAAGTTCTGTGCGGGACTCCGCTCTGATTTTTCTCAACTTCAAAGATTTTTTCCATGACAATGTTTATACTTAATCGTACGTCCATCTTGCTTCTTCGCTCCGCACGGGCAAGGATCGTTTCTCCCAACCTTTGGTTGGGAATTTTCAATTTTAAATTTTAAATTTTCAATGTTGGGATTTGGATTTTGGATTTGATTTGACATTTGATCTTTGGATTTTGACATTCCTTCAAACTTAGATTTGTTTTCTTCTACCCATTTCTCAAAATCCACGAGGAGTTGCTGGTAAAGCAAATGTCCTTCGCGCCGGTATTCCACCAACGGGTCATGCTGGCCATAGGCGCGGAGCCGGACTGATTCCGCCAGCGCTTCCATGTTTTCTAAATGCGACATCCATAAAAAATCCAGCATCTGCAAAACCCCCGCCACTGCTCCATGGGATAGCGGCAATTCTTTTATCTCCACCTCTGACGCGTCAGAGGTGTCTTTAACCTGCTTGCCGGCAGGCGGACGCGTCAAAACACCGGTTTCTAATATCTTTTGACGTTTGGCGTAAACGGCAAGACGTTGTTTATTTAAGACATCGTCGTAATCCAAAAGGTGTTTGCGGGCGTCAAAATTAAATCCTTCAACTCTGGATTGGGCTTGCGAGATCGCGCGGGAAACCATTTTGGATTCTATGGGCATATCCTCCGGTACTTTCAAAAATTGCATTACGCTTTTCAATTTCTCGCCGCCAAAAACTCGCATCAAATCGTCTTCCATTGACAAAAAGAACTGCGAAGAACCCGGATCGCCTTGCCGGCCGGCGCGGCCGCGGAGCTGATTATCAATGCGGCGAGACTCGTGACGCTCGGTGCCAATGATGTGAAGTCCGCCTGCGTCCCGCACTTTCTCGGCTTCGGATGGCAAGGGAGGATTCCCTCCGAGTATGATATCCACGCCGCGGCCGGCCATGTTAGTCGCCACCGTAACCGCGCCTAGTTTTCCCGCTTGAGCAATAATGGCGCCTTCGCGTTCATGATTCTTGGCATTGAGAATTTCATAACGAAGGCCGGCCGACCGCAAACTCCGGGCGAGTTCTTCATTTTTTTCTATTGAAACCGTGCCAATCAAAACTGGCTGGCCTTTTTGAATCCTAACTTTGACGTCTTGAACAATCGCGTCGTATTTTGCGGCCAAGGTTTTATAAATGACATCGGGATGGTCTTTGCGGACATTGGTCTGATTTGGAGGAATAGTAACGACTTCCAAATGATAGACCTTGTCAAATTCCTCGGCCGAAGTTTGAGCGGTGCCAGTCATGCCGGACAGTTTTGGATAAAGCCGAAAATAATTTTGAATGGAAATGGAAGCATAGGTTTTGGACTCATTTTGAACCGATAATCCTTCTTTGGCTTCTATGGCTTGATGCAAGCCGCCGGAATATCTGCGGCCGGGCAAAAGCCGGCCAGTGAATTGGTCTACCAAAATAATTTCTCCATCTTTCACGACGTAATCGCGGTCTTTTTTAAATAATGCCGTGGCTTTCAAACATTCCTGCAAATAATGCGTGAGCCGCAAATTTTCGGAACTGTATAAATCTTTGACATTGAGCGCTTTTTCAACTTTATTAATTCCTTCTTGGGTGATTTCCACAGCCCGCAATTTTTCGTCTTTTGTGTAATCTATTCCTTCTTCCAACCGAGCTGTTAGTTTCGCGAAAGTTTTGTAATAGCCGCTTGATTCCATATCGGGAGCGGAAATAATCAGCGGCGTGCGGGCTTCGTCAATCAAAATGCTGTCTACTTCGTCAATAATCGCGTAGTTAGGCGCTCTTTGAACTTGATCCTCTCTTCTGTAAACCAAATTGTCTCTAAGATAATCAAAGCCAAATTCGTGATTGGTACCGTAAGTGATGTCCGCTTGATACGCCTCGCGTCGGCTGATCGGCCGGAGATATTCTTCCTGAACCAGATATCCGCCAGTTGTGTCGCGTTCTTTATCCAGTAAGGCAGACTCTTCATGCTCGTGTTTGGAAATTAAATCATTTGAATTTATTTTGTCATTTGCCTGCCTGCCGGTCAGGTAGGGATTTTGAACTTTGGATTTATTAAATGTGAAGTCTGGATCATACATCAACGCCCCATCGTGGATAAGACACGAGACCCGTAATCCAAGCAGGTGGTAAATCTGCCCCATCCAAACAGTGTCGCGTTTGGCCAGATATTCGTTGACGGTTACTACGTGCGCTCCTTTTCCGGTGAGAGCGTTTAAATAGACGGGCGCGGTGGCGGCCAAAGTTTTTCCTTCGCCGGTGGACATTTCCGCTATTTTCCCCTGATGCAAAATAATGCCGCCCATAAATTGGACGTCAAAATGACGCTGGCCAAGCGTCCGTCGAGCGGCTTCTCTCACTAATGCGAAAGCGCGCGGCAAAAATTTATCCAGCTCTGATATATCAGAGTGAATATCCTTCTTTAATCTCAAACTTTCCTCCCGCAGGCCATCGTCGGATAAGTTCTTTGCTTCTGGCTCAAGCGCGTTGATTTCTGCCACGATTTTCCGCAAAGCGCGGTCAGACTTAAAAATTTTGGCGATCCATTTGAACATTTGAGTAGATTATACCCGTTATGGTACTATATCGCTAGCTCATATAAGAAGGAGAGTTGATGCGGCTGGAAAAGGCGCTGTTGATGTTGGTAGCGATTTTAGTCAGCGGCATGTATTGGTTTGCCGGAATGGGATTTGTTATTGATAGCTTAATGGCCGGTTATACGTATTTTGGGTTATTCATCATGATTTTGCTGATCGCGGGAAATTGCGCTTGGCTTTTATGGATTGATAAAGATAAAGCCAGCAGCGCTTTTGATTTTCGCGCTTGGTATATAGGCGCGATTACCGGCCCTTGGATTGGAAACTGGGTTTTGTGGCTATTTGAGGGCGGTTAGGGGGCTTGACCCCGTTAGAGATCCGCTCTCCCAAAGGGAGTGGCGGCAGTCCCGATGGTCATCGGGACTTATCTCTAACGGGCTTGACAAATCTAATAGGTATGCTATAATGGGAGAAGTTCTTAGCTAAGATCAAGGATACTATTTTAAGGAGGTTCGTATGTCGGTGAGACTGAAGGCGGAGACGTGGGGCTGGTCGATCTGGAAGGGCGAGAAGCAGGTCGGAGCCTCGGTGAAGGGTTTCGGCCAGACGATCGAGACCGTCCTGCGCTCGCTCGGCGCGAAGCGCTGGATCGAGGTCGCCGGCTCCGGGGCGTGCATCGCCACGCACATCGACTAAGCCATCAAAAAGGCGCTACCAAAACGGTACGCGCCTTTTTCTATTTCCCTCTCAATTTTCTTAATGTTTTCTGGCCTCTTGAATCTTGGGGGCGAATTTTTTCTAAATATTTTTTTAATTCCAAATCTAAAATATCTTTAATTTCATCAATCCCCAACCGCACATCCCAATTTTCCGTTTCGGCGCGGATAAGCTTTCCGGGCAGTTCCAGATTGCACTCAAGATGGTAAATATCTCCTTTTTGATGATGCTTGTTGCTGCGGGCAATTTCCACTTGGACTTGCGCAATCGTCTTTTCATCCAAACGCTTAATAAACTTCTCAAGGGAGCTTATCCTATCAATTGCATATTTCTCAATCGCCGGAGTGGAATCAAGATTGGTGTATTTGATGTTGATATTCATTGGTTGAAATCCAAATTACAAAATCCAAATGACAAATCAATGACTAAAATCCAAAATCCAAAACCGTTTTTTGATATTTGGGCTTTGGATTTGATTTGACATTTGAGCTTTGACATTTGACATTAAACATAAATTATCTCCTCCTCTAATTTTATCCCAAACTGATTTTTTACTCTAGATTTCACTAATCCAATCAGTTGCTTGACGTCATCGGCTTTAGCATTGAGAACATTTACAATAAAATTCGGATGCTTGGGAGAAATCATCGCGCCGCCGAAACTAACGCCTTTAAGGCCGGTTTCCGCGATCAGCACTGCCGTGGGCAAAACTGGAAAGGGATCGTTTTTGATTTTCGCGGCAAATTGCGCTTGAACTTTTTTGGGGACATTTTTCAAATCAACATTTTTGAAAATACTGCCGATGTTTGGATATTCCATCGGATGCCGCTCCTTGCGATATTTTATCTTTTCTTCAATCGCCTGACGAATCGCTTTTTTGTCCGGTACTTTCCCAAGGGAAAGTACCGCTTCTAAAATCACCTCTGTTCCGTCGCGCATTTTGAAAATACTATTGCGGTATCCGAATTTACATTCGGCATTACTTCTTTTTACAACTTTTGGCGTTTTCCCAGAAATGTCCAAGCTAACTACTTCCTGAACGTTGTCTTTTATCTCGCCGCCGAACGCTCCGGCGTTGCCCCGGATCGCTCCGCCGACAGTGCCCGGCAATCCCCCAGCCCATTCAAGGCCGGAAAGAGATTTGGCTATTAAGTAATCAAGTAATTCGGACATGGAAACGCCGGCGCCAACTTTCACTAAATTTCCATTGGCTTTTAATACGCTAAGTTCCGGCTTCAATACTAATCCATTAAAACCTTCGTCGTTAATTAAAAGATTTGTCCCGCCGCCCAAGATAAAGACCGGCAATTTCTCCTTGCGGGCTTTTTGAATCGCCGCGGCAAGTTCGTCAACTTTTTTCGCATGACAAAATTGGCGGGCTAAACCGCCAATTTTGTAGTTGCTGTATTTTGTTAAACTAACTTCCGGTTTAAACATTACGCTCATAAATAAGCCGCCCAATGGACTGCATGTGGTGACCTCCAATTCAAATTGTGTTGAGTGAGTACGCGTCCATGCAGTCCATTGGATTGCCTATTGATTTTCCAGCAACGCGGCTAGATCTAGAATTTTCAAAGGCCGCTGGTGAGTACGCGTCCATACGGATCTCAAGAAAACCTATAAAATATGAAAAACGCGCTATTTATTAGTATATCGGATTGAAATGAAATTACAAATTAAAACCAAAAACCCCCGAAGGGGTCTTTGGCCACAATTTGTTTGGACCCTCCTACGCTAAAGCTTCGAAGGGCAAGCAATCCTCAGTCGACGTCGTCGCCAGGGACTGCCCATTACTCACTCTAATTGCATTATATACTATTTGACATCAAGAGTCAATGGCGGTAGACTGTGGATAACGCGTATGTCGAAATTAACTAAAATAAATAATTTAACTAATTATGAATACTCTTATTCTCGGGGGCGGTTTATTGGCCGCTGGTTTAGTCGTAGGATACTTAATCAATCAATCAATCGCTTCTAAAAGAGCGAATTCTTTAGAGCAAAAAGCGAAACAGATTATTTTGGAAGCCCAAGAAAAGGCCGTAACTTTGCTTGATGAAGCAAAAAAAGACGAACGGGAAAGAAAAAACCAGATTGACCGAATGGAGGAAAGGTTGTCAAAGAAGGAAGAAATGGTGGACAAGCAATCCCGCGTTTTGGTCGCTCAAGAAGCTAAGTTAAAGGAGGAAAACGAAAAGCTTAATCAAGAACAGCAAAGCATTTCGGAAACTCGCCAGCGAGCGATTAAAGATTTGGAAAAATTAGCCGGCTTGACGGCTGAAGACGCCAAAAAACAGCTTTTCCATAATTTAGAGGAAGAGCATAAGCATGATTTGGTAAAAACAATTCAGAATTTAGAACATCAGAAACGCGAAGAAGTAGAAAAAAAGAGTCTGGAGATTATTACCACAGCTCTGCAAAGATACGCTCGGTCTCACGTCGCGGACATAACTACCACGGTCTTTAATCTTCCTAATGAAGAAATAAAAGGAAAAATAATCGGGCGCGAGGGCCGCAATATCCGCACACTGGAACGTTTGACTGGCGCGGAACTTATTTTGGACGAGTCTCCGGAAAATCTAATTATCTCTTCTTTTGACCCGTTGAGGAGAGAAACCGCCAGACTGACTTTAGAAAAACTTATCAAGGATGGCCGCATACAGCCGGCGAAAATTGAAGAAAAGGTTGAAGAAGCGAAAAACGAACTTACCAAGCGAATGGTAGAAATTGGCGAGCAAGCCGCGCTGGAAGTGGGCATTATTGATTTGCCAAAAGAAATTTCACAGCTCGTTGGGCGGCTTTATTTCCGAACCAGCTACGGCCAGAACGTTCTGGTGCATTCTATTGAAATGGCCCATATTTGCGGAATGATGGCCGCTGAACTTGGCGCCAATGTTGAGGTCGCTAAGAAAGGCGCTCTGCTTCATGACATCGGAAAGGCAATCAGCCACGAGGTAGAAGGAACGCACGTTAATCTCGGCCGAAAGATTTTGCAAAAATACAACATTGATGAGCGGGTAATCCGCGCCATGGAATCGCATCATGAGGAATACCCATTTGCTACTCCGGAATCATTCATTGTCGCCGCGGCCGATATTTTGTCCGCCGCCAGGCCCGGCGCGAGGCGGGACACGGTGGAAAATTACTTGAAGCGCTTGCAGGATTTGGAAAAAATCGCCTCCAGTTTTGACGGCGTAAAAACCGCGTACGCTTTATCTGCCGGACGGGAAATTAGGATCTTCGTAGTGCCGGAGAAGGTTGATGATTTCGGCGCTTTGCAAATGGCAAAAAATATCGCTGGCAGGGTTTCCTCGGAATTAAAATATCCAGGCGAGATTAAAGTGAATGTTATTAGAGAATCCAGGGCTGTTGAGTACGCGAAATAACCGCGCCTGCTCCGCATCGCCTCTTTCGCCACTAAATACATCGCAACGATACTGCCACGCATGATAGTATATTACTGTGACCTGCACCGGCTTTGCTCCGCCGAAGCGCTACGCGAAGGCGATGCAGGCAAACACGTCAGAGCACTTTGCTTTTATCAATGATAGCGGCAACCGCTGCCTCTGCTTTCACATGTAAAAGCGGTTGTTTCGGAAGCGGCCTTGGCTCGCCGGAGCTTCACGGAGGCGGCGGTCTCGTCCCTCTACGGCTCATACTATAAGCGCGAGTCGCAAACTCCGCCGCAAAATATATCGCAGGATACTGTCACGTACGACAGTATCGTTCTTGACTTAGTCGCCTTCTCCGTCAGCTGGCGGATTCGGCAGAGCGAAGCCAGCGGGAAAGAATAATGCAAATCTTGAGCAAAATATTGCAAATGTTATTATTCTTAAGAACAAAGGTCGGATTAAATGCGATTCATTCGTATATTGGCATCGGTAAATGTAAACTTATGAAAAAAGAAGGATTAGTAGAAGCAGTGATGAAGGCGGCTAAGCTTGAAACAAAAAAACAAGCGCAAGCCGTCGTTGAAGCTGTTTTTGATACCGTTATGAAAACTTTAGGCCGCGGCGAAGAAGTAGGCGTTACCGGGTTTGGAACTTTCAGAACCGTAAAAACCAAAGCTAGAATGGGAATTAATCCCAAGACCGGCGAGAAGCTCCAAATCCCCGCAATGACTAAGCCAAAGTTCAAAGCAGGCAAAGAGCTGAAAGACGCTGTCAGATAAATAAAAAAACCGCTTGTGAGGAGCGGTTTTTTTATTTAAGTCTTGCGCGTATTCTTCCGATCTTTTCTCCTCGCCTAACATCTTCGAATCACCAGAATAATTTTTCTCCAGCGGAAAAATTTTCTTTTCTCTCAGCCAATTTAGTCCGATGTTTATCGGACACCAATCTAAATTGGCCTCCGAGATATGCTTCTCAGAAATTAGTCGAGTCGAAAAACCTAGTCAGGATATAACAATCCTCCGACACCCTCTCCCCACAGCCACGCTGATGGAGGTTGCGATGAGAAGAAAGCGAAGGAATATGACTTGAGATCTAAAATGCGTTATTGCAATAACTCCTTAAGTTGCGCGTTGATTTCCAA
>CAYIBZ010000024.1:1363-8675 GCA_964361795.1 uncultured Candidatus Saccharibacteria bacterium | reverse complement strand
GCCTTTCGGCACACGATTTTGAGTCGTGCATGTTTGCCAATTTCATCACTCTGGCTTTAGTATTCGCATCCATTGTATTCAATTATGCCAGAATTTAAATTACTAAACAAAAAATTTAATTCTGGAGGCCGCAGCCGGAATCGAACCGGCGTATAGTTGTTTTGCAGACAACTGCCTTACCACTTGGCTATGCGGCCATGACGGTATTATTGCCGTTTTCAAAAGATTTTTCAACCGGCTAATTACTTATTTTCCAGCAATCTTTTTTCCACTCTCGCCGCCTTTTCCAATCCATAATCTGCCTCAAAGGCGATTTTCGGCATCGGTCGGATGTTCATTCTGCGAAGCAACAAATACTGGAAATGTCCCTGCAGTTTTTTCAAGATTTTCAAAACTTTTTCCGATTGTTCCGTAGGGTACACGCTGACTTTAACAACAGCGCGAGACAAATCCTTAACTACTTCAACGTCCGTAATCGTTATCAAGGTATCCGGTACCTCCACTTCCTTCATAATCAACTTATTTAATTCCTCAATAATCAGATCGCTGACGCGCTCTGGACGAAATGTTTTCATAAAAGTTATTGAGTTATTGGTTATTAGTTATTAGCCGAATTATCTAGTTGTCTAATAACTAGTAACTAATCACTAGTGACCTACCAAAACATCCCCGACTTTAATTTCCATCTCGCTATCAAACATCAAACCACATTCTTTACCGGCCGCCACGGAGCGCGCATCTTTTTTAGCTTGCTGAAGATTCACAATCTTGCCGCTTCCCGCAACTTCTCCTTTTCTTTCAATATCCAACACCGCGTTATTAGAAATCACGCCCTCCGTAACTTTTCCGCCGATAATCTGCTGGCCGCCCTTCCTCCCAAAGGTTGCCAAAATTTCTAATTTGCCCTTAACAACCAATTTATCCAAAGAATCCAGCGCTTCTTCTATTGCCTTTACCAAGTCATAAATAATTTCCGACTCTATAATTTTTACGTTCTGCGACCGCGCCAAAGTTTCCGCGGCTTTGGTGGCAGATGCCTTGAAACCAATAATCATCGCCTTAGTGGATGCGGCCATTTTTACATCGTTATCGCCAATGTCGCCAACCGACTCGTCAATAATTTCAATGGATTGCTTTTCTTTTTTTGGAAGATTTTTTATGACTTGAGATAAAGCGTCCAAAGAACCGGTTGCGTCAGCTTTCAAAATTAAATTGACTCTTCCTTCTGCCGCCAAAACTAACGGCAAAGCTTTCTTGCCGCGCGCCTCCGCGGTCAAAATCTGAATTTCTTCTGGTTTTCCAACATGGAATTTATCGCCCGCCTTAGGCAAGGATTCAAAACCAAAAACAACGGCCGGAGCGGATGGCGTTAAAACGTCCGCTCTTTTTCCTAAAAAATTCTCTAAAATTTTTACCTTTCCTTTCGCGCTTCCCGCGGCAATTTCATCACCGGTCTTCAAAGTCCCATCCGTAATTATTAAAGTGGCCAAAACCCCTCTCCGGCTGTCTAATTTCGCTTCCAGAACAAAACCGCTGGCGTGATGGTTCGGATCATAATCAAAATGCTCCAATTCCGCGGCCAGCAAAATTAAATCCAACAATTCATCTACGCCCTGTCCGGTTTTCGCCGATATTAGCTGATAGCTTATATTGCCGCCATACCCTTCCAGCAAAACGCCTGCCTGCATCAATTCATTTTTTACTTTGTCTGCGTTCGGTACCCGGTCAATTTTATTAATCGCCACGATGAAAGCCGTTTCCGATTGCTGGATAATTTTTAAAGCTTCTTTAGTTTGGGGCTGGACGCTATCGTCAGCGGCGACAACTAAAATAGCGATATCCGCTATTTGCGCGCCCCGCGCCTTGATTTTGAAAAAAGCTTCATGCCCCGGCGTATCAATAAAAGTAATTTTCTGCCCGTCTCTTTCAATCTCGTAAGCGCCAACGGCTTGAGTAATGCCGCCGGCTTCCTTAGCGGCTACATTTGCCTTGCGAATATAGTCAAGAAGAGTGGTTTTGCCATGATCCACGCTGCCCATTATGACGACAATCGGAGGACGTTTCATAGTCATGCTATAATACCATTATGGCCGACATTCGACAACTTCTCAAAGACTATTTGGATTATTTGGAAATAGAGAAAAACCGCTCTTTGCGCACCAGAAGAAATTACGAACATTACCTTAACGCCTTTTTTCAGAAAGGCAAAATAACCGCCCTCAAAGAATTGACTCCGGAAAAAATAAAAGATTTTCGCCTTGCCCTCGCCCGCGAAGAAAATTTGAAAAAATCCACCCAAGCTTATTACATCATCGCGCTTCGTAATTTTTTGAGATATTTAATCAAGCAGGATTACGAAGTTATTTCTCCCGACAAAATTGAACTGCCAAAAATTCCCCAGCGGCAGATTGAAGTAGCGGATTCCAGCGAAGTTGAAAGATTGTTGAACGCTCCGGAAGGCGCCGATTTGCGGAGTTTGCGGGATCGCGCGATTTTAGAAACGTTTTTTTCCACCGGCTTGCGTCTTTCCGAACTTTGCAAATTAAGCCGCTATCTCAATTTTGATCAGGGAGAAATTTCGGTGCGCGGCAAAGGAGAAAAATTAAGATTGGTTTTTTTATCTTCTTCTGCCCGGCAGACAATCAAAAATTATCTGGCTAAGCGCGGAGATGCCGACGAAGCATTGTTTATCAGTCTTACTAAAAATAAATCCAAACCCGAAGTGATTGGCCGAATTACCCCAAGAGCAGTCCAGCGGCTGGTAAATTACTATGCCCGGAAAGCGGGAATTACTAAAAGATTGACTCCTCACGGATTGCGCCATCTTTTCGCGACCGATCTTTTAATGAACGGAGCCGATTTGCGTTCTGTCCAAGAACTTTTGGGCCACAGCAGTATCTCCACGACTCAAGTCTACACTCATGTCACCAATCGCCATTTGCGGGAAGTGCATTCCGCTTTCCACGGCAAGCGCCGAAGTTAATAGTGTATAATTAAAAGGATGTTGAAAAATAAGCTCCTGATATTCGCGGTTTGCGGTTTATTATTTGGAATTTTGTCGGCCTCGCTGGCGTTAGCCGATTCTAAAATTGTTTCGGTTACAATTGACAATCCAGACGAAGCGTTGAAAGAAGTTGTCTTGAAATTTTATATTCCGTACAATCTTACCCCAATCAATCTTCAAGAAGATATTATTTGGAACGAAATTGCCCGGGAATTATCAATTAATGTGGGCGATTTTGAAGCCAAAGAATCCAGAGTGGCCAATTTCACTCTTGACGGCCCCTTTGGCACCTATTTGGTGACCGGCCGTTTGTCCGGCAAATGGCAGTCTGACGGGGAAAATTTTGAAGGCGACGTTGACCCATTCACGATTACTATCGGGACCGCGGTATTAGTGGCGGATGGCGTGGGAATCAATTTTGAGGAAATAGCGCAGGGCATTGCCGTTCCGGTTTCCATAGTTTTGGGAGCGGTTACGGTTGGTTCTTTAGCCGCTAACGCCTTTTCAGCCAGCGGCTATCTGGCTTCGGAACTGGCGAATTTTTTGAGCTACATAGGCCTGGGTCTTTTTCTGTCAAAAAAACGAAAGCCCTGGGGAAAAGTTTACAACGCGGTGACCACTAAGCCGATTTACGGAGCGATCGTTCGTTTGCTGGATACGGAATTTAAAAAAATAAAAGAAACTCAAATGACCGACCGAGAAGGCCGCTTCGGATTTTTAGTCGCGCCGGGCCAATATTACATTAAGGTCTCTTATCATGGTTTCCATGAAAAACAAACCGAACCGATAACCATCTCCGATCCCAACCAAACCATCGCTTTAGATGTTCCCATCGTTTCCTTGCAATCCAACATCGGTCTTTCGGCTTTTAAATTCGCGAAGCTAAAACAATCTTTGAGAAGAGTTTTTAATGCCATTAGCGCCATTTTGCTTATTGTCGGCACTTTATTAAGTTTGCTGGCGTTTGTTATTGTGACAACTTTATTAAACTTTATTATTTTTGCCGTCTATCTTTTGCTTTGGCTATTCAGAATTATTTTAAGAAAACGGCACACTCGATCATTTGGCCGAGCGCTGGAGAGCGAGTCCAACGTCCCCTTATCGCTCGCTGTTATTCGCTTGTTTTCCGCCGACAGTTCCTGGCTTTTAGCGACTCATGTCACTGACGACCTGGGCCGATTTAATTTCTTGATTGAATCGGGATCATATTATATCACCGCCGTCCACGACGGCTATCAGCCATTCCAATCTCTGCCGGTGGAATTTACCAAAGCGAATGTTTTGGCGATGGACGTGAAGATGGAGAAGGGTTCTTGACAGAAATTAGGCGAGTCGATGTTTGAGTCCGAGCTGGTAGAGGACGAGTCCGAGAATTGCCCATGAACGAGCTGCTGATGTTGAGCAACCGGATATCTTGTGGCGAGGAGGAGAGGGTGTTGGAGGAGAAGAAAATGGTGAGAATATTGATTGAGACTTTAATTGGAACTAAATCGCCAATCTTCCAATTTTCCCAAACAAACTCTTGCCAACCATCTCTTTCGGCTGGGAAATTTTCAGAAGTTCTAAAATAGTCGGCGCGACATCGGCTAAAATGCCTGTCGTTGGCACATCGGTTTTTTTTAATTCGCCAAAATCTTTTTTTATCGTTGTTTCCACAATCCAAAACGGAACCGGATTGGTGGAATGGCTCGTGTCAATTTCTCCAGTTTCTAAGTTTATTACTTCTTCGCAATTTCCATGGTCGGCCGTTATAATCATCGCGCCGTTTGTTTCCAGAACCGCGTTTTTTATTTTGCCCAAGCATTCGTCCAAAATTTCAACCGCTTTTATTGTTGCTTGAAGATTGCCCGTGTGTCCCACCATGTCGCCGTTGGCGAAATTCAGCGCGATAAAATCATATTTCTTGCTTTGAATCGCCTCAACAGTTTTTTCCGCGACTTCATAAGCCGACATTTCCGGTTTTTGATCGTAGCCGGCAACTTTAGGAGAGGGGATTAAGGCTCGTTCCTCGCCGGAAAACGGTTCTTCTACTCCGCCATTGAGAAAATAAGTAATGTGCGCGTATTTCTCCGTTTCCGCGATATGAAGCTGTTTTTTTCCGGCTTGGGAAATTAATTTTGCCAGAGAATTTTCAATGATTTCAATCGGAAAAGCAATCGGAATTTTAAAATCCTTGTCGTATTGCGTCATAGAGGCAAGAAACAGATTTTTAAAGTCTTTTTTGACAAGCAAAAGCGCTTCTGTTAATTGGCGGGCGCGGTCGGGGCGAAAATTAAAAAGTATCATCGCGTCATTTTCTCCAAGCGCGCCTATCGGATCGCCTTGTTTGCCGGAAATCGCAATTGGTTTAATAAATTCATCAGTAATTTTTTGCGCGTAAGAATTTTGAATCGCTTCTTCAGCGCTTTTCGCTTTTTCGCCTTTCCCTAAAATGGCGTCCATGGCCATCTGGATTCTCTCCCAACGTTTATCCCGATCCATGGCGTAATATCTTCCGGCGATTGAGGCAATTTTCCCGATTTTATATTGATTTACGCGATCCTGAAGAGTTTTTATAAAAACTGGCGCGGACTGCGTCGGCGCGTCTCGTCCATCGGTAAAAACATGGATGTAAACCGGCCCGGCGAACTTTTTTTCAGAAAAGAATTTCAAAAGCGCGAACAAATGATTCATGTGCGAATGCACCCCTCCATTAGAAACTAATCCCATTAAGTGAACCGCTGAATTATTTTTTTGAGCGTGCTCTAACGCTTTTTGCCACGCTGGATTTTTAAAAAACGAACCGTCTTGAACGGAAGCGTTAATTCTGGGCAAATCTTGATATACCGCTTGCCCCGAACCGATGGTCAAATGGCCAACTTCCGAATTTCCCACCTCTCCCCATGGCACTCCCACCGCCATTCCATAAGATTGCAAAGCCGTGCCGGGATAATATCGGCTGATTTCATCAAGATTCGGTTTTTTCGCGGCCATGATCGCGTTGCCCCGTTCCTCATAAGAAATTCCCACTCCATCCAGAATTACTAAAACAACTGCCATATGATACAATTGTACCGTATGGCCCATAAAATTAGTAATGTTGAAGCGAGAGAAATTTTAGATTCGCGGGGGAATCGCACAATCAGAGTTGGCGTTTGGACCGGCGATCACTGCGGTACATTTTCCGTGCCGGCTGGAGCGAGTACTGGGGCTTACGAA
The DNA here is from genome assembly GCA_964361795.1 of uncultured Candidatus Saccharibacteria bacterium. Taxonomy (GTDB): domain Bacteria; phylum Patescibacteriota; class Minisyncoccia; order UBA6257; family WO2-44-18; genus CAYIBZ01. The sequence continues at coordinate 2,473 of CAYIBZ010000024.1, read as the reverse complement.
GCCGTTTCCAAAGACGCCAAAGACGCGGTTAGGTTAGTAAACACGGAAATTCGCGAAGCGCTCAAAGGACAAGACGTTAATGATCAAAATAAAATTGATAATACGCTTATTAAACTGGACGGCTCCGATAATAAATCTCGCCTTGGCGCCAACTCAATCCTGGGAGCCAGCATCGCCTGCGCGAAAACCGCCGCTTTCTCGGGAAAAATGGAAGTTTATGAATATCTAAGAACCCTGGCCAAAATAAAATCTTCTCATAGAGTTCCGTATCTTTACATGAATCTTATCAATGGAGGAAAACACGCTTCCAGTTTCATTGCTTTTCAAGAATATCTCGTTGTTCCGATGGTTGAAGACGTGGAAATGGCTCTAAGAATGGGCGCCGACATTCAAAGGGCGCTGAAAGATCGGCTGATTAAAGAATACAGCCCGTTTTCCGCTAACATTGGCGACGAAGGCGGTTATGTCCCGGAAGCTAAAACCGTTCGCGAACCATTGGCAATTTTAGCCGAAACTATTGGCAGTTTAGGCCTCAAAAATAAAGTCCGATTGGCGCTTGATACCGCTTCCTCGTCATTTTATTCAAAAGGTTTATACGAAGTTGACGGCCAAAAACTTGGAAAAGACGAATTGATGGAGCTTTTTAAAAATTTAGTCAAAGAGTTTAACATTTTTTCTATTGAGGACCCGTTTGAAGAAAATGATTTTGAAAGTTTTACCCAATTGCGCGCTGTAATGAGAGACGGATACGTAGTAGGAGATGATTTAACTGTTACTAACGCGAAACGATTGCGTCAGGCAATAGACAAAAACAGCGTCAACGCCATTATCATAAAGCCAAACCAGATTGGAACCTTAAGCGAAACTTTAGCAGTGATGAAATTAGCCGGAGAAAATGGCATTGAATGCATTGTCAGCCATCGGAGCGGCGAGACCAACGATGATTTTATCGCCGACTTGGCTTACGCTTTCGGAACTTTCGGCTTGAAAACTGGCGCTCCGCGCCGCGGAGAAAGAGTCGCTAAATATAATAGACTATGGGAAATAGCCGATCACAAATAGTCGCTACTATCGGCCCGGCCACTAAAGATTCTGATTTGATTGTCCAAA
>CAYIBZ010000024.1:0-1263 GCA_964361795.1 uncultured Candidatus Saccharibacteria bacterium | reverse complement strand
CAAATAGTCGCTACTATCGGCCCGGCCACTAAAGATTCTGATTTGATTGTCCAAATGGCCGAGCATCAAATGGATATTGTCCGTTTGAATTTTTCTCATGGAACTTATGACGAACACGCGGCTTATATTAAGTCCGTTCGCGATGCCGCGGCCAGAACCGGCCGGAGAATTCCTATTATTCAGGATCTTTCTGGCCCGCGGGTTCAGGAAAAAGAAGGTCATCATATCGCGAAAAACGTTAAAGAAGTTGTTACCGAAAAGGACATCCGCGATTTGAAATTCGGCTTAGAGCAGGATGTTGATTATGTAGTGATGTCTTATGTCGGCGAAGCCAAGGATGTTTTGCGACTAAAGGAGGCGATGGCGGATTTAGGAAAAATGAAGCCAATCATAGCTAAAGTTGAACGCCAAAAGGGAGTAGACAATATTGACGAAATTATTAACGTATCCAATGCCATCATGATCGGGCGAGGGGATCTGGGCAATGAAGTTCCGCTTGAAGAAATTCCTTTTGTGGAAAAAATGATTATCAAAAAATGCAAAGCCGTCGGCAAGCCGGTGATTACCGCGACTCAAATGATGATTTCCATGGTCAACAGCCCGACGCCGACGCGCGCGGAAGTAACCGATGTCGTTTACGCGATTATGAATGGCTCCGACGCCGTGATGCTTTCCGAAGAAACCGCTATCGGAAAATATCCGCTGGAAGTCATTAAATGGATGGAAAAAATCCTGATTGCCGCCGAAAAACATATGGGGAAACTGGACGCTCATCCGCTTCTGTAGTACGTCAAGTATTTGATTTTTAGATCACAAACGTTATGTAGATGAGTTAATTCCCCTTCTTTTCTATTCTCTCCTTCGCTATTTTTTCCAACTCTTCCTCCGTAAGCCCCTCCGCTTGAATGTATTTTTGTTCCCGTTTAATTGCTTCCTGGCGTTTTTTCTCACGGAGCATCGCCGAAACGTTGCGTTCAGCCATTTTTCTAAGACCTTGTTCGGACATTGGCGGCAAATGCATACCGCCCATCATTTTTGAGGTATCCTTACTATGCAACGTTTCATCGCGTTCTTTACGTAATTTTTCCATTTCCAACAAAACCAACTGTTCAAAAGTTGGTTTTTGCGGCTCTTCAGGCCGTATTGGAAACTTCTCTGTCATAGATTGATTTTGTGTTACATACCAAGTCTTGTCAATTATTCCCCTTTCCGCCAGCTTATGTAACCGAAGTTATCCACAGCAAAAAGTCCCCGGATTTTTTT
>CAYIBZ010000023.1:4691-8855 GCA_964361795.1 uncultured Candidatus Saccharibacteria bacterium | reverse complement strand
CGAAAAGTTTGCTTGATTTTTTTGCCCAGTTTGTTGGCTAATTCGTTTTCCGTAGTAGTAACTACCCAAACATTTCCAGATTTTTTAATGTCAATAAGGCGATCCAGCGGGTCAACGCTGTAGGCCTGATCGGCAGAATGCCGAATCATCTTATCCAGTTCATCGGCAATCTTTTCCGGAACGTTTTTCATCGTTATCCTGCCCTCATACTGGCGGTTTTCAATCATCTGACAAGCCGGACAAAGCACAAAATGAATCGGCAAATCTTTATTAATTTCTTTTACTCCTTCTAAATCATGCCGCCAAGATTTTTTGAAATAAGCGTTAGAACATTTCTTGCAAATCACCAAGCCCTTCTTGCCGCCGCCGAATTCCTCTTCTTCATTGCGAGCTTTGGGTAATTTCGCGTTATTAGGATTAGTCATTTTACTTAATTATCTCATATGCTAGAGCAACAACAAATACCGACAGCAATAAAACAATCGGCAATGTTAACTTTCTTTTGGCGGCTCTCAACCACATCAAAGTTATAAAAATTCCTTCAAGAGCTAAGAAAATTCCGCCCACGAATCCAACTAATCCAAAAAAACTTTGCAGTCCGGCTAAGTAAAGAAGCAAAGGGGCCGTCACCACCATCAAAAAGATCGCGGTCTTGGAAAACTTAAGGTCAAAAAACAAGATATTTTTCACGTCCAAACCGACAACAATATATGAACTCCACAACGACAACAGGCCTAAAATCCCTATTATAAATAAAATCCAATTTGGAACTTGGCCAATCAAGCCGCTAACCGAATCCTCCGAGGGCAAGGGATTTAATCCTAAAATTCCAACCGCGAACAAGCCGTAAAGAATTGCCGGCATTATCGTGCCGACAGCGATAGATTTCCAGATCAGTTGTTTGGCATTCTCTTTGTTTCTTAAAATATTCACCAAAGACGGTATAGCCACCCTGCCTGATAGGGCAAACAAAACCGGAGCCAATGGCAGCAGCGCCGCTGGCCAATTGTAATTAAAATTCAAAGAACGCAAATTTTCGGCATTCAAAATCCCCAGCCCGAAAATCGCAATCATAATTAAAAAAATTCCGCCAACAATCAACAGTTCCAATAAAGCGATTCTTTTGACGCTGGCAAAAACAGCAACCGATCCTAAAAACCAAAAAATTAATAATTTAGCGATGCCTTCTCCAGAAGCTAGAATCAAATTGCCAAAGCTTTGGGACAAGACTAGATAAATAGTCATCACGAAAATCATTTCCACTATTGTCATCAGCATGCTGAACCAAGCCGCCTTTTCTCCTAAATAGATTTTCGCGTAACCGACAAACCGATGTTCTCCTTCGGTTCTCAAAATAATATCGGAATACATCCAATGAATGGCAATGTAAACCGCCGCCGCTAAAAATAAATAAAAAAAGCCGATGCTTAATCCAGAAATTTGAAAAGCAAACGGCAAAGAAAACACTCCGGCTCCAATAATGGCCCCCGCCAAAAGTCCGACCGCCAGCCAAAAATCTTTTTTAATCATGATCTTCATTCTCTCCAGAAGAACCAAGAATTCTTTTGACAATCTTATGCTCAATAAACCACATAGCCACTAGAACGAAAATAGTAAGAAGGGTAGCGAACACCGCGATAGAATAAAGTCTATATCCCACCGCCATCCCGATAGCGGCAGAGACCCAAAGACCGGCGGCCGTCGTGAGCCCTTTTATATGGGAACGGTCTAACACGATTAATCCGGCGCCGATAAATCCGATTCCCACTACGACTTGTGAAGCAATGCGCGAAGGGTCAAATCCGGATCCCAAGAATTTTGTAAACGCGATCTGGGAAATCAGCGAAAATAAAGCCGATCCCAAGGCAACTAAGGCAAAAGTGCGCATACCGGCGGTTTTTCTAGCCAATTCGCGTTCTACGCCGATCAAACTGCCTAGTAGAACTGCCAAAGCTAATTGGCCAAAAATTTCCAGCGTTGCTGGACTGAAAAAATCGGCCATTTTATTTTACTTCGTAAATTTCGTCGCCCTCCCGCACTTTTCCAGCAACTTTAATTCCCACTTCTTGGCCTTTTTTTGCCGCGGTTACCGGCTTATGCTCGTACTGCATTGATTCAACAATCTGGTCAAAATCGCTAGTCGCGCCGCTGAAACAAATTTTCGCGCCAACTTTCACCGGTTTTTTGAATTTCACTATCGCCACTTCAAGATTTCCGTAATAGTGAGTAACAACGCCAATGGGCTTACCCTGCCTGCCCGCCTTAGCTTTAGCGGCGGCGGGAGCTTGTCGAATGGGCTTTTCTGTCTTTTCTTTAACAGTCGGGGTTTTTGGTTTTGTTGATTTTTTAGTTTTTTTAACTGCCATGATTGATATTTAAATCTTTAAATTTTTCAATATTTTGTTATCGACCATTTTTTTGTTTGTCTTTTTCTATTAAAACCAATAATTTCTCTAAAAGTTTTTTCGGATCGGCGTCAAAAATCACTCTGCCGGGTCCGCGATGCGCCTTGCTCACTATCCCTTCTAATTCATCAGCCATGCCGCCGGTCTTTAACAGGACGCCGATTGGTTTTTTGTCTTCAAAGGCAATGGTAAATTCATTTAACGTCCCCATTCTTCCGCAAGCCACCACCACGGCATCCGATGAACGAGTTAGCAATAAGTTTCTTCCGGCGTAATCAAATCCCGTGTAGACAATTAAATCATGATAATCAGTAGGCAGTTGATAACTTTTGATATGAGCCAATTCCGACGCCGCCGGCGAAAGGCCAATCACCATGCCTCCCGCTTCTTTCGCGCCTTTAGCCGCCCAATACGGAATCCCAGTAGTCGCGCCGGTCAATAAAACCATTCCGGCATTCGCCACTTCCATGCCCAACTGTTCGGCTTTTTCTAAAGCATCAATAGCGCAATGGCCGGTTTCCGCCGCGCCGGAAATGCAGATTTTATATTTGAGGTGGTAACGAGGATTTAGCTTGCTGACTTTGTTTGGCATTTCTTTATTATACTATAGTTCGTAAGAGTCGCCCTCCGCGGGAGCTTCTGCCGCGACTGCCAGTTCGTCTTTGATTTTTTGAGCCAAGACCTCCATGCCTTCTTCTTCGCCGTGGATCAGGAACACTTTTTTCAAATTCGTTCGCGCCGGCCTCAGCCATTCCAAAAGCTGCGGCTGATCGCCGTGCGCCGAATAACCGCTAATCCAGCGAATTTTACAGCGCACCGGCACTTCTTCGCCTAAAACCCTGACCATTTTTTCGCCATCCAAAATTTTTCTTCCCAAAGAGCCTTTGGCTTGATAACCCACGATTAAAAGCGTGCTATTAGGATCGGAAAGGTAGCGTTTTTCGTGATGTAAAATTCTTCCGGCATTGGACATGCCCGCTCCCGCGATAACGACTTTCGGAGGCGGAACATCGTTAATCGTTTTTGACTGTTCCGTCGTCAGCGTCATTTTCAATCCCGGGAAATTAAAGATGGCGTCGCCAGACTTGATGATTTTTTTAGTTTCTTCGTCAAAATAATCGTAGTGTTTTTTGTAAATTTCGGTGAGCTTGATGGCGAGCGGACTGTCTATGAAAACCGGAGCTCTGGGGATTCGTCCATTTTCCACCAGCTCATTGATTTCATATAAAAGCTCTTGAGTGCGCTCCATCGCGAAAGCGGGAATCATTAAAACTCCTCCGGATTTTACCGTGTCTTCAATCATATCTTCCAAAACTTCTTTTCGTTTTTCTCCGGGTTCGTGAAAACGATTTCCATAAGTTGATTCCATCAAGCAATAATCCGCGTTTTCCGGCAATGGTTCTCTAGCGCCGATTATCGGAGCTGGAGAATTGCCAAGGTCTCCGGAAAAAACAATACTCTTCCCTTCCGTTTCTATTAAGATAAAAGATGATCCCAAAATATGCCCCGCGTTGTAAAAAGTAACGGAGCAATTCCCGACTTTAATCATCTTATGATATTCCACGCCCTCCCAATGCGCCATTAATTCTTCCACTTCCCGCACGCCATAGATGCTCGGCAGTTTAAACCGCTCGGCTTCCTGAATCAAAATGTGCTCGGAATCAAGCAAAAGTATTTGAGCAAAATCTTTAGCCGGAAAAGTAGAATAAACTTTTCCGCGAAAACCGTCTTTATAAAGTTTCGGCAGGCGGCCGATGTG
>CAYIBZ010000023.1:2791-4591 GCA_964361795.1 uncultured Candidatus Saccharibacteria bacterium | reverse complement strand
CTCCACGGAATTTTTTTGCCTTTTTCCAGATGCATCCACGACTCGCTCCCTTTGCCAGTAATGATAACGGTATCGCCCGCTTTCGCATTCGAAAGCGCCGTCTTAATCGCCTCCCGCCGATCAACAATTTTTTCCACTTTTGGAATTTGAAATTTGGAATTTGTCCCGCCGCTGGCGGGATCCCGCCTTCCATAATTATTTTGAATCGCTGGCGGGAGAATTTGCGAGCCGCCCACCGCTATTTGATCTAAAATAGTTTCTGGCGGCTCGTCGTATGGGTCTTCATTAGTCAAAATAATTTCTTTACAGTATCTCGCCGCGATCTTTCCCATCTCCGGCCGCTTCCATTTGTCCCGACCGCCCCCGGCCGCCCCCAGTACGCAAATCAAATCGCTTTTGGATTTTGGAATTTGAAATTCATTTGTAATTTGGATTTTGGAATTTGGATTTTCGCTAGTTAGCGCTTGATAGATTTTTTCCAAGCTGTCGGGCGTATGCGCATAATCCACCACCACCGCAAACGGCTCTCGTTGAACATATTCCATCCTGCCCGGCACGCCCTTAAAATTAGTTAAGGCGTTTTTAATAACTGGCCACGCTATTCCACGGGATAGCGCGAAGGAAGTTGCCGCGGCCGCGTTTTCCAAATTAAAATCGCTGGAAAGCCAGTCGCCAATGAATTCTTTCCCGCCGTTTAGTTCGTTTTCAATAAATTTTTCGCGGCTGAAGCAGGCGATCTTGCCCGTATCACTGGCGGCATTAGAAAAATAGTTCTGATTTTGATCGGCTTCGTTAATATAGAAAAACTTCCGCGGCTTTTTGGAAAACCGCGCAACATCTTTAAAAAAACGCGCTTTGGCATCGCGGTAATTTTCAAACGAACCGTGGGCCTCAATATGCTCGGGATGCAAATTCAAAAAAAGTGCGCCGTCCCAATCAATAAATCGATGACGATACTGCAGAACCCCTTGCGAAGTCACCTCAATAATCGCGTATTCACATCCGGTATTCACCGAACGGCGTAAAAATCGCTGAAGCGCAAACCGGCCGGGCATAGTCATGGAGGTTTGGTTTTTTTCGGATTCTTGATCTATTTTAGACCTGATTGAAGAAAGCAAAGCGGTTTTTTTCCCGGCCGCTTCCAAAATCGCGTTAATCAGTTCCACGGTAGTGGATTTTCCTTTCGTGCCCGTAATTCCCAATACAAAAATTTTCCGCGAAGGAAAACCGTAAAGAATATTTCCAATAAATGCTAGAAAATAATGGTAAAAACTCTTCATTAGGATTTGGCTTTCCGCAATGCCTCTTTTAATCGCTCTTTGAACCCTTTAGTCATAGGGTCAAGCTTAGAAACTATTGATTTAGCTTGCTGGCGGGTGTAACCCAAACTAGTTAAAGTCTCCTCCAATTCAACGTCCGACTCCATTAAATTCAACGTTTGCGCGGACGCGATGCCTGTCATATCCAGCTTGCCTTTCAATTCAATCACAACTCGTTCGGCTGTCTTTTTTCCAACGCCGGACGCTCTGGTTAAAAGATCTATTTTACCTTCATTGATCGCCACGATAAGCTGATCGCTTCTGGCGATATTTAGAATTCCCAAAGCTGATTTTGGGCCAACGCCGCTGACAGAAAGAAGCCGTTCAAAAAGAGCTAATTCCCTTTCATTAGAAAATCCGTATAGATCCTGGCCGTCCTGCTTGATATGCAAATGACAAAAAACTTTGACCGGACTGCCGACTTGCGGTAAACTCTGGGCGACATTTTGAGCGACAAAAAGTTTGTATCCCACGCCGCCTG
>CAYIBZ010000023.1:0-2691 GCA_964361795.1 uncultured Candidatus Saccharibacteria bacterium | reverse complement strand
CTTTTGGGCGTGACCGGATCCGGAAAAACTTTCACCATGGCTTCCGTCATCGGAAAAACCGGTTTGCCGACGCTAGTCATCTCTCCAAATAAAATTCTCGCCGCCCAACTTTACCAAGAATTCAAACAATTCTTCCCAAACAACGCTGTCCACTATTTCGTATCTTACTACGATTACTACCAACCCGAAGCTTTTATTCCTCAAACCAGCACTTACATTCAAAAAGACGCGCGAATCAATAAAGAAATAGACAAGCTCCGCCATGCCTCTATCCAAAGCGTCCTTTCCCGCAAAGATACTATTATAGTAGCTTCAGTTTCCTGTATTTATGGAATCGGCGACCCTAACGAATATCAGCGGGCGCGGCTAGAACTTCGCATTGGTCAAAACATTCAAATGAAAGACCTGGAAAGACAATTAGCATTTCTTCAATATGAGAAAAACGACAAATTGCCGCTAGTCGGTCAGTATCGAATTTTAAAAACTGGCCTAGAGATTTACTTGGTAACCGGCGAGATTATTCAGATGGAATTTTCCAAAGGCAAAAAGATCAAACAAATTGCCGTCCTAAATCCTAAATTCTATATTCTAAATTCTCTTAACGTTTATCCGGCTAAATTATGGGTCACTCCCCAGCGCAAACTTAAACTCGCCCTCCGCAATATCAAAACCGAACTGGAAGAAAGGATAGAAGAATTGCAATCCGCCAACAAATTCCAAGAAGCGGAAAGATTGGAGAAAAAAACTCTCTTTGATTTAGAAATGCTTTCCAAAAAAGGCTATGTCAATGGCATTGAGAATTATTCCCGTCATTTAGGATTCAGAAAATCGGGGGAACCGCCTATGACTTTGATTGATTATTTCCCAAAACCATTCTTGCTTTTTATAGATGAATCGCACATATCCATTCCGCAGATTAAAGCCATGGAAATCGGAGATAGGCAGAGAAAGAGCGTTTTAATTGATTATGGTTTCCGCCTGCCGTCCGCTCTGGACAATCGTCCATTAAAATTCTCTGAATTTCAGTCAAAAATAGGGAAAACCATTTATGTGTCCGCCACCCCGGGCCCGTTGGAAATGGAAAACGCTCAACAAATCGTTGAGCAATTAGTGCGTCCCACTGGCATTTTGGATCCTCAAATCGCGGTGCGTCCGGTTAAAGAACAAGTCAAAGATTTGCTCTCCGAAATCAAAAAACGCATTGACAAGAACGAGCGCGTTCTCGCGCTTACGCTAACTAAGCGGACAGCGGAAGACCTAACCGAATTTCTTCTACAGCGCAATATCAAAACAAAATATCTGCATTCGGAAATTAAAACGCTTAAGCGGCCGGAAATTTTGGACGCCCTTCGCCGCGGAGAAATTGACGTCGTCGTTGGAGTAAATCTATTGCGGGAAGGATTGGATTTACCGGAAGTAAGCTTGGTGGCAATTCTGGATGCTGACAGAGAAGGGTTTCTAAGAAACTACCGAGGATTGATTCAAATGGCTGGCCGAGCGGCCCGATCAATTAACGGACAAGTCATTTTGTACGCGGACTTCTTAACCGGCTCAATTCAAAAGGCCATTTCGGAAACTATTCGCCGCCGCCAAATTCAGGAAAGGTTTAATCAGAAATCCGGCGTGTCGCCAACGGCAATTCAAAAACCCATCTATCCCGTTAGAAGTGGAATACATTTTGAATCAAATCTTTGAATATCATAATTTTTATATTTTCATCCGTTGAGCAATGACGGCCACATTGGGCTCCGCTTCTAACGGGATCCTCTTGTCAAAACCCGCGATCTGCGTTAAGATATTTCTCAAATGCCAGTCACAAGATCAGCTAAAAAAGCTTTAAGGCAAAACAAGCGCCGGCACGCTCGCAACTTAGTTCAGCAAAAAATTTTGAAAGAAACGATTAAGAAATATAAAAAATCGCCTTCCACGGAAGCGCTTTCTGCGGTTTATCAACAGTTAGATAAAGCCGCCAAGAATAATTTGCTTAAAAAGAACACCGCCTCCCGATTAAAGTCTCGTCTCACAAAATTATTGGCCGCTAAGCGCCAAATCCAATAGAGCTTCCTCGTATTCCAATTTTCCAGACTTAATGGCGACATCGTAATCCGCTAGTCTCGCCAAAGCTTTAGCGCCAGCGGATAGCATATTAAAAATCATCGCCGGGTCTTCTGAAGCCAACAGTCTTTCTAATGCCGGCAAGCGAAACGCCGGCTGTCCCTGTCCTTTTAATTTATTCAATAATTCAAAGAAATTCCCGCCGCTAAAATGCTCTTCCACTCTGCCTCCCAAAGACAATTTATCCAGCTCATTGATTATGCCCCAGAAATCGCCATTGGAATTTTTTAAAATAGACTGAAGAACTGCTGGGGATAAATTTAATTCGCGGCGCGCGGCTTCCTTTTTTATAAATGAAGTTAATTCCTTATCTGATGGCTGATCAAAACTTTCTGCCAAGAAAGAATCTTTCATCAAAAAGTCGTATATCTTCAGAAGTTTTTTATCCTCCGATATAATCAAAGTAACATTTTTCAAAGTTAAAGCGGATTTCAAAATAGGAATTATGATTTTTGCGTCGGCCTCTCCCAACCTATTCAATAATCCAAGTTTGAAGCTTTCAAATAATGACTGGTTGACTATAAAATCTCTTAGATCATCAACGGATTTTTGATTTTCTAAATTAAATTCTTCAAT
>CAYIBZ010000022.1:7106-9503 GCA_964361795.1 uncultured Candidatus Saccharibacteria bacterium | reverse complement strand
AATCAGCAAACGGCAGTTCTAATGTTTCGCCCTCGCGGCTGGCATTTACTGGAACGGCACGTTCTGATTGATGGCCGGCCAGTGTCAGCGTCGTTGTTTGATTTCTGCATGTATTTTTATCATAACGCCAGAGAGCTTCTTGAACGCGGCACGGGGCCATATTTTTATCTTCCTAAGCTGGAAGGCTACAAAGAATCAGCGCTGTGGGAACTCGTTTTCTATTGCGCCGAAGAAGATCTGGGCATTCCATATGGAACTATCAAGGCAACACAATTGCTTGAAACTCATTCGGCGGCTTACGAAATGGATGAAATGTTGTTTGCTCTGCAAGCGCATTCCGCGGGCTTAAACTGCGGCCGTTGGGATTATATTTTCAGCTTCATCAAAAAGTTCCGCAATCATCCGCAGTTTGTTTTACCGGACCGCGCTTCCGTAACAATGGACAAGGCTTTTTTGAAGTCTTACTCCGATCTTTTGATTAAAACCTGCCATCGCCGTGGCGCTCACGCTATGGGCGGCATGGCGGCGCAGATTCCGATTAAAGATAATCCTGAAGCGGACGCGATTGCGTCGGCGAAGGTGCGCGCCGATAAAGCTAGAGAAGTAAATGCCGGACATGACGGCACTTGGGTCGCTCATCCTGGACATGTTACAACCGCGACGGAAATTTTTGATCTTGGATTAACTGAAGGGCCTGGCGACGAAAGTGCGCAGAATCTAATTCACGTTCTTCGTGAAGATGTCAATGTTACTGAAGAAGATTTGCGGCTTCTTCCTGAAGGCGAGATTACTGAACAGGGGATTGAGACCAATGTAAAAGTCGGAGTGCAGTATCTGGATTCTTGGTTAAAAGGAAACGGCGCTGTCGCCATCAATAACTTAATGGAAGACGCCGCGACCGCGGAAATTTCTCGATCCCAGATTTGGCAATGGCTGAAACATGGCCGGATTAATAAAAAACAAGTTATGGATATTATGAACGGCATTCCTGATTCCCAAGCCAAGCAATTGTTTCTTGAAGTGGCAACTTCAAAGCGATTCGTGGAATTTTTGACAATTCCCGCTTATCGCGTGTTACGGCAATTAGAAAGAAGCAAATCCCCACTTGATTAATTGGGGATTTTTTATTAATATATACACAGCTTCTTTAAAAGGAGGATCACGGATGGGTCCTACGGCTGATGAAAAAATTGCGACACTTCAAAAGAACTGGGAAAATTCGCCACGTTGGCGAGGAATTAACCGTCCATATACAGCCGAAGATATTTATCGCCTTCGCGGATCTCTGCAGATTCAATATACTTGGGCAAGCCGCGGCGCGGAAAAACTTTGGACACTGCTTAATTCGCAGCCAGGCGTGAGCACTTTCGGAGCGTTAACTGGTTTGCAAGCCGTCCAGATGGTTCAAGCCGGCATTCAAGCCATTTATATCAGCGGTTGGCAAACTGCCGCCGATATGAATATAGAAGGCGAAACTTATCCCGACATGAGCCTTTATTCGCCGTCAAGCGTTCCCAATAATGTTCGCCGGATCAACCAGGCATTTCAGCGAATGGACCATATTCAGCATCGCCTTAAAAAAGGAAATGTTGATTGGTTCGTTCCGATTGTCGCGGACGCGGAAGCCGGATTTGGCGGAAACTTAAACGCCCACGAACTTGTCCGAAATATGATTCGGGCCGGAGCGGCCGCGATTCATCTTGAAGATCAGCGTTCCGCGGTTAAGAAATGCGGGCATATGGGCGGCAAAGTAGTTGTCCCCATCGGTGAATTTATTAAAAAACTGGTTGCCGCGCGGCGAATTGCTGACGGCATGGATGTGCCTTTGGTGATTATTGCCAGAACCGACGCGGAAAAAGCGGGAGCGATTACTAATGATTGGGACGAACGAGACAAGCAGTTTTTAACCGGCAAGCGCACTTTTGATAAAGAATACTATGAGTACAATGGCGGCACGGAAGCCTCCATTGCCAGAGGGCTTGCCTATGCTCCGTATGCCGACGTTCTTTGGATGGAAACAGCTCAACCGGACATTGGCCAGGCAAAAGAATTTGCCGACGCGATTCACGAGCAGTATCCCGGAAAAGTTCTCGCTTACAATTGTTCGCCCTCATTTCGCTGGTCAAAATTTATGGACAAGCAATCTGCCGCGAAATTTCAGGAAAAATTAGGAGAGCTGAATTATCAGTTTCGATTCATTACCTTGGCCAGTTTCCATCTGATTAACTACTACACTTTTATGTTCTCGCTAGACTATCTTAAACAAGGAATGTCCGCCTACCTGGATCTTCAAGAAGCAGAATTTAGGGCTCGAGATGAACACGGCTATCAAGCGGTAAAGCACCAGGAATTTGTTGGCGTTGAATATTTTGACGACATAGAAAGCGTTGTTTCTGG
>CAYIBZ010000022.1:0-7006 GCA_964361795.1 uncultured Candidatus Saccharibacteria bacterium | reverse complement strand
ACCAGGAATTTGTTGGCGTTGAATATTTTGACGACATAGAAAGCGTTGTTTCTGGAGGAGAAAGTTCGGTTCTTGGCATGAAGGGCTCAACGGAAGAAGACCAATTTAAAGACGAAAAACCCCGATAAAATCGGGGTGTTTTTTCACAACATTGACAAAACCTTGCCTACTTGCTAGTGTTTAGCCAGTTCATTTTCATAAGAGGCGGCAGTCACCTTCTTCTTCGCGTCTCGCCCTGAATTTAAATCTGGGGGTTTCGCGAGGGAGAGCTATTCGAAAGGAGGCGGCTATGTTTGCGCAAGTTCTTCTTGAGCTGGCAATCTTTGTTGTTTTGACTATGTTGGTTTGGAAATTAATCGCTAATCCTCTTCTGAAGCGTTACGTTTCAGAAGAGGAAATTAATCCCGCCGAAGAAATTAACCGTTTAGAAAAGCGCATTCAACAATTAAAAGAGGCAAGAGAAAGCTTAAGAAGGGCTGAAGTGAACTGTGAAAGCGCCCAAGACATCGCTATTTTAGACCAACAGCTTACATTGGCTAGCGTCAGACTTGAAGAACTTAAAAATAAATTGGGTCGTAGTGTTTAGTTAGTCCGGAAAACGCGGAAAAACAGCGAAAGGAGACCAGTCCATGAAGCCGCGGAGCGCAATCCTGCTTGGAGTAACGGTAGCGGTTCTCGCGATTACCGTCGCGCTTAGCAGTCAGATCATTGAGACGGTTAGCGCCGGCACCTATCAAGTTAAGCAGGCGGCCATCACCGGCACCATGTCAGTCAAGATGACGCCCGGTCTCTGGTGGCAGTGGTTTGGCGATATTACTTCTTGGCCGACGGCGGAAACTTATTATTTTACCGCCGACAAAGATGAGGGAGGTGCCGGTGACAACAGCATTGAAGTTACTTTCAACGACGGTTCAATGTGCAGAATTTCCGGCACTTGCCGAGTAATGATGCCGGTCACCGAGCAAGAAGCGCTTAATCTGGTTATTAAGTCCGGTTTCCGGACTCATAATCAACTAGAGGATAAATTGGTTCTTCCAATTATCCGGAACGCTTTGAATCGTACGGCAAACCTGATGTCCGCTCGCGAGTCTTACTCGGACAAGCGGCCGGAATTTATCAATTGGGCTTGGGATCAAATTCAGACCGGCCTTTACGAAACTGACGAAGAAACTCGCAAGGAAAGAGATGTAGTTTCCGGAGAAATGGTCACCAAGACAGTTAAAATCATCCGCAAGGATGAAAAGGGGAACATTCTTCGCCAGGCAAATCCTTTGCATAACACCGGCATTAATTTGTCTAACTTTGAAGTCAAAGAGTTCATTTATTCCGACCGGGTGAAGGAACAGATCGCCACGCAGCAGCAGGCGTTGATGGCAGTTTCCACCGCCCGCGCCAACGCGCAGAAAGCCGAGCAGGACGCGCTCACTAGAGAGGCGGAAGGCAAGGCCAAGGTTATGGAAGCCAAGTACGAAGAGGAACAGAAGAAGGTTCGCGCGGTTGTTGAAGCGCAAAAGGAAAAGGAAGTTGCCGAAACCGCCGCCGCCAAAGAATTGGCCGTTGCCAAACAGCAGAAGCTGATTGCCGAGACCAATGCTCAACGAGAAGTTGAGGTGGCAAAACTCCAGAAGGACGCCGCGGAGTCTACGAAACAGCGCAATATTCTTGAAGGTCAGGGAGAGGCGGAAAAGAAGCATCTCATCATGGAAGCCGACGGCGCTCTCAAGCAGAAGCTTGATGCCTATATTGAAGTCAATCGGCTTTACGCGGAAGCGATTGCCAAGTACACTGGCTCGTGGGTTCCCAGCGTCGTGATGGGTTCTGGCGGCGCCAGTGGCTCCGCTCCGATGACTGGCCCGCAGTCATTGATCGATCTTCTGACCGCCAAGACAGCGAAGGATCTCGCTCTTGACCTGGGAGTGAAATCAGGCGCCAAAAAGTGAAAACAACGTCCCCCGATGAAAGTCGGGGGATTTTTATATCATTATTTTTTCGAAATCAATGTCAGATCCAAAATTTCATCAATGCGGATCTTTTTTACAAAGTCTTGAGCGTGGCTGACCAAGATCATCGCCCCGTCGTATTTATCCAGCGCTTCGGCAATAACTGGCAAGTGCCGGAAATTAATATGATTAGTCGGTTCATCCAAAATCAAAACTCCGGGTTTCTGCAATACCAAACGAGCAAACATCACCAGCCCTTTTTGCCCTTCAGAAAGACTGCCAACAGCGCTTTTCAGTAGGTCTTCATTAAGAAGAAATCCGGCCGCTACCGAGCGGAGGGAATGGTCGGACGCGTCTTCTCTGGCAACTTCCGCCAGCGAGTGATAAACCGTTTCTTGAGGGTCTAGCGTGGAAAAATCTTGCCGGTAATATCCAAGGCGAATTCCTCGTTCTATTTTTACTCCGGCGGCTTTTCCGGAGACAATGTTTTCCAAAAACGTTGTTTTGCCAATGCCATTTGGACCGGCAAGTAATAAATGATTATTCCGCTTAAGCGATATATTCGTTTTTACCGTTAGGGGCTTTCCGCCGCGTATAATGGAAACTGATTTTATAGCGAGAATTTCTCCGGCAATATCTTCCTGGCAGGGTATGAAGAACTTGCGAATAGTTCTATCTTCTTGCCGGACTTCTACCTTTTCCTCTTCCAGTTCTTCAATTTTTTCGCGCATCTTTCTTGCTACATCGCGCATATGTCCGCCTTTTTGAGCGAAAAAATTTGCCTGCTCTTTGCGATTGGCAATATCTTTTTCCAAACGGACATTTTTTCTTTGTTCCCGCTCTATGCGAGCGATGATTTCCTTAACAACATCGTGATAATTGCCGGCGTACTGTTCAATTTTATGAGTAAAAACATCCAAATAAAGGACTCCGGTTGTGAACGAATTCAAAAATTCCGCGTCATGGGATATGACAATGCAGGTGTTTTTGTAGTCTTTAAGAAATTGCGCGAGATGGGCTAGGCCTTCAGAATCAAGGTTATTGGTCGGTTCGTCTAAAAGCAGAAGGTCTGGTTTTTGGATAAGCGCGGAAGCGAGGAGAAGCCGCGCTTGTTGGCCGCCGGAAAACGATCGGATTTTTTTTTGAAGAGAAGCTTCCAGATGAACGATTTCCAGCGCTTCTTCAATTCGCGGATCTATATCGTAAACTTTTTTTGAAAAGACACGCTCAAAAAATTCTCGCACTGTAAGGTCAAGCTGATCTTTGGGAATGACTTGGCGGGAGATAGCGATGCTTATTTCTTTATCTTTTACAATCGCGCCTTCTTCTGGCTGAAGCGCTCCAACTATGAGATTAAAAATCGTACTTTTTCCCGCTCCATTTTGTCCCATGAGCGCGAATTTTGCCCCTCTTCTCAGTGAAAAATCGGCCTCTTTCAAAATAAGCTTATTAAATCCATAACTAAAGCTGGCCTTATTAAATCTTAAAATAACATTATCGTTTGTCATTAGAGTACTTTATTATAACACGATTAATCGTTTTTGAAAAATACCGCTGGATTCCAGCGGTATTGAAAAATTTCTTTGTCTTATTCAACTTCATTTATGTCTTTATTATAGCAATCTTAGAGTTTTTTGTTCTTTAGAAACACCGCGTTTACCGCAACAATCACAGTGCTTAAGGACATAAATAGAGCGGCGAGCGCCGGTTGGAGCAGGATTCCCTGACTGACAAGAACGCCGGCCGCGAGCGGCAAAGCGATGATATTGTATCCGGTCGCCCAAAAAAGATTTTGAATCATCTTCGTGTAGGTAAGGCGCGAAAGTTTGATAATTTTTACGATATCCCGTGGGTCGTTTTTGACTAAAATGATGCCGGCCGACTCAATCGCTACATTCGTGCCCGCGCCGATGGCGACGCCGAGGTCGGCTTGCGTTAATGCTGGCGCGTCGTTGATGCCATCGCCGACCATAGCTACCCGCCACGGACGGGAATTTTCAAACCCGCCTTCTTGAATCCGTTTTACAATTTTTGCCTTTTCGCCAGGCAGAACTTTAAAAAAATATTCATCAATTCTTAATTCTTTCGCTACCCAAGCGGCAACGCCTTCCGAATCGCCGGTAATCATTGCGACTTTTACTCCTAAATTTTGAAGGGAAGAAACCGCCTCTCTTGATTCTTCGCGGATTAAATCAGCGAGCGCCAATATACCCAGCACTTCTTTTTCCCGGACGACATAAATTATCGTTTTGCCTTTTTTATTTTCCGTCTCCACCTCTTTAGGGATGGTAAATTTTAATTCTTCGGCTAAAGCCAGACTGCCTACAGTGATTTTCTGTCCAAACATCTCCGCCTCCGACCCTTTGCCGGAAAGACGTTTAAAATTTTTTGCTTCAGGAATGGCAAGATTTAATTCTTTGGCTTTTTTGACTATCGCTTTTGAAACCGGATGCTCCGAATTCACGTCAACCGCGGCCGCGAACTTTAAAACCTCATTTTCATCTTTTGCGGCGACCGGCCAAATATCGGTTACGCCGTATTCGCCTTTGGTGAGCGTTCCAGTTTTATCAAAAAGAACAAAGTCTATATTCCGCGCCGCTTCAAGAGCAAGGCGTTGCCGGACCAAAAATCCGTTTTGCGCCGCCAAAGTGGTAGAAATAGACGCTACCAAAGGTACGGCCAGTCCGAGCGCGTGAGGGCAAGCAATCACCAAAACAGCGACCATTCTTTCAATAGCAAATCCGGTATCGGATTCTAAAAAAATCCAAGAAACCAATGTTGCAAGTCCTCCTGCGACAGCGATGACAGTAAGATAGAATGCCGCCCGATCGGACAAAATCTGAAGGCGCGATTTGGAAGCTTGCGCTTCAGCGACCAGGCGCATTACGCCGGCAAGAAAAGTCCGTTCGCCGATTTTCGCGACTTTTATTTTGAGGGCCCCGTCTCCGTTTATAGTTCCGGCGATTACCTCGCTGTTTTTAACCTTTGGAATCGGTTTTGATTCGCCGGTTGCCATTGATTCGTTAACCTCGGAATTGCCGTCAATTACTGTTCCGTCAGCGGGAATTTTGCCGCCGGGTTTTACCAAGACCACATTGCCTTCTTTTAGCTCGGCGATCGGGATAATTTGCGTTTGACCGTTTCGGATTACCTCCGCGACATCCGGAAGAAGCTTAGAAAGTTCTTTAAGCGCTCCTTGCGCGCCGCTTACCGCCCGCATTTCTATCCAGTGACCTAACAGCATGACGGTAATTAAAGTTGTAAGTTCCCAGAAAAGAGTTTCACCCCCAACTAGGACGGCGTAAACGCTCCAGAGGTATGCCGCCGAGATTGCAACGCCGATGAGCGTCATCATTCCTGGCAAGCGCGCTTTCAACTCCCGCCACGCGCCAGTCAAAAAAACCCAGCCGCCGTAGAAAAAGACAATTGAGCCAAGAATTAGCGGAGCAAAGCCAGAACCGGGAAAACTGATTGCCCAAAAATTCAATAGCACAACCGGAATTGTCAAAACTAAGCTCACCCAGAACTTCCGCAAAAACATTTCTGTGCTGTGCCCGGCGTGTTTGTCTGCGCTCGCTATCAGCGCCATTCCGCACTTCGAGCAAATCCCCGGCGTTTCCCGCTGGATTTCCGGATGCATCGGACAAGTGTAAAACGACTCAACTTTTTGAGCCATGAACTTCAAGGTTTTAGCAGTAAAACTTGGAGTTTTTGGAGGACCAAAATTAAAGAATCTAAGACGGAAGAGAGATTATTTTGTACAACTGGCATTGTAGTTGTGGCGGTTGTAGTGGTACTGGAACTTACTGACGGAGAAGTCGTAAATGTGTAATCACCGCTATCCCTTGAATTTCCCGGCAAGTCCTTGGATGTCACTACATAGTGATAAACTGTTCCGGGATTTAAACCGGTTAGAGTTACCGAATGAGTTGTTACTAATGAAGTATTAGTTGACGTAAAACTTCCATAAGAGGTTGTTAGTCCATATTCTACTCGTGAAGTTGATGGTTCATCAGTAATCCAAGTGATAGTAGCGCCGCTATTGGTGATATCTGTAGCTGTTACAGAAGAAATTATTGGACGTGTGTAATCATCAACCGGCGCAGAGCCAGTGGTTGTAAAAGTATAATCAATTGCATTGGCGAAATAGCCAGCTGCGTCCTTAGATTTAATTCTGTAATGATAAGTGGTGCCCGCGTTCAAGCCTGTTAGGGTTATCGAGTGGCTAGTGACCAATGACGTATTAAGCGTCGTTAAATTCCCCAAGAGATTATTTAAGCCATATTCTACTTGTGAATCGGCCGGCTCATCAGTAATCCAAGTGATAGTAGCGCCGCTAGTAGTGATATCAACAGTTGTCACTGAGGAAACAGTCGGCGCTGTTATATCAGTAGTGGCAGTTGAAGTCGTAGAAGCCGTAGATTGCGAAGTTGAAGTTTTGTTTAAAGTTACAGTGTTAGCGTAAACAGTAACCGCGTTGCCGGCTGCATCTCTGACAACAGCGGAAAAAATATAGGAGCCGTTGGCTTCGTTGGTAGCATCCCAGGTAAATTCATAAGTACTAGGTAAACTAGCAGTGCTGGTAGCGATGATTTCCGATCCAAAGTTAACTCCATTTTTTTTGAATTGAATCCCTACAACGCCTACATTGTCTGAGCTGGCAACCGAAAAATCTTCAAACGAAGAATAAGAAATTTCTCCATTGCTGGATATAGAAGCAGTTGGCGGGGTTGTATCAGTAGTTGTGGTTGTTGTTGGCTGAGCTGGCGTGGCAGGTGTTGCTGGAGTAGCTGGTATGGCAGGAATCGCTGGCGTCGTAGTTGCCGAGGTTGTGGTGGCCGATTGAGTCGGAATCACGGGAACAGCAAGAGTTCCTGTCGCAATACTCGTTGTTGCGCTGTCTTTACGCAAGTCCGGAGTAATCAAAAGCCCGGGCGGCACTACGCCTGAAGCTCCGGCGCCTTGCTGAAGCAATCCCCGAATTACACCTTTTCCAATTTCTTCAAATTTCGCTTGAGTTTTCGGACCCCAGATTCCATAGCCGCTTGTTTCCGGAGTTCCAGAAG
>CAYIBZ010000021.1:5235-10514 GCA_964361795.1 uncultured Candidatus Saccharibacteria bacterium | reverse complement strand
AGCCGGTACAGGCGGTTCCACTGCTTGCGCCGCTGGACCAACTATTTCTACCAGTTCTCCATTGCCTGACGGAACCAGAGGAACAGCTTATTCCCAAACTTTAGCGGCAAGCGGCGGCCAAGGATCTCTAACTTGGAGTGTATCCAGCGGTTCTCTGCCGTCGGCCCTGTCTCTTAATGCCTCAACCGGCGTAATCAGCGGAACTCCGGATACAGTAGCATCTAATTCATTCACTATACTAGTAACGGACTCTTGTTCTTCCGCCCAAACGAATTCTAAGGCACTTACTCTAGAAATTCGCAGTCCTTAATTTTTAGTGCCTAGGGCGGGATTTGAACCCACAAAAGACTTCAAAAATTCTTTTCCGATACCAGATTTAAGATATTTTTCGTAGTGGGTAGGGAGGGACTCGAACCCTCAAGCCTTACGGCATACGGTCCTAAGCCGTACGTGTCTACCAGTTGCACCACCTACCCATATAATAATTCTAAGCCATGCATTTATCCACATCTTATCCACAAAAATGATTTTTGTTGGACGAGGATTACGATAAAATAATATCAGTACTTCAAACAAACCGCCAGAGGCGGTCAAGGAGGCCTGCCTGCCGAAGGCAGGGAAGAGTGGCTATAAAAGTCATAGAAAGTCCGGCGCATCGCGAACAAAAAATCGTCAATATAGCCAAAGAAACTTGTCCTGATTTGGTTCTGGCGTCTAGAGCCGATGAATGGCTGTTAACGCACCAATTTCCAAAATTGCGTTTTGAAAAACCGCTCCGATTTAGAAAATTTCTGAAATTATTTTGGGGGTGGCATCAAGAAAAATTTTCGCCATTAATTTTTACAATAATTGGCCGGAGGCAATGGCAGGATATTGAAATTCGCGTATACGACCATTCTTTTTTAGACAAAGTTAAAGAAATTGCCGCAAAATGCGAGCCAGCCAGAGGCGGAAAAGTTTCTATTGTCTTAGAAAATGTTGAGAAAAAATCTCCTTGGCAGCCGTTCATTAATCTTTCTTTAATCCTGACAGCTTTTTTCGCGGTAAGTTTTGGAGTCAGGCTTGTCATTTTTTATTCTATTTTGGAATTGCTGAAATTTTTATAACTCCGCATACATACGCGGAGTTGATTTTTTAACAACAATATGGTATAATTGGCCAAGAAGTTTGACAGTCAGAAAAGTCCAAGAAAGGAGGCGCGCGTGCCGTTTTTATGGGAATTGTGTTCCATAGGATTAATTTATGGACTGTTTCGCATTTTTTCAACTTTTGTTTCGCCCTACACCGGCGCCGCCATTGTTTTACTGGGCAAGCCAAGCCGTTCTGTCGGCCCCGGTCTGCGTTTTTTGCTAAGGCCGTTTGAGTGGATTGGACAGGTTACCGATCTTTCCAAGAGAACAGTTTCTTTTTCGGGAGAATTTGAATCACAAGATAATAACGATACAAATCTAAAAGTGATTTACGAATTCTCTCCTAAGGCGGAAATGCTGATTAAGTATCAGGGTTTCAGGGAAGCAGAATTGGCAGCGCTCCTAACGGAAAGAATAAGATCAACTCTCACAATCATCATCAGAAAATACCTAAGCCGCGACCAGGTTCTTGATAGTCTGGACAAAATCTCGGCAAAAGCCAGAGAAACTTTCTTGAACAGTTTAGCGGATAATTCTGAATTTCTGCCAAATTATTACGGCATTGAACTGATGGCGGTCGTCATTACCGATGCCGGTACTCCGAAAGAGTTGAAGGACGCGGCCATTCAACGCAAAGTAGTTGGGCGGCTTAACGAAGCCAGAAGTTCCGAGATGGAAAACGCTCGGGAAATGGCGCGCGCTCTGATGCAGGACGCGAAAAAGTTTGGCACATTTCTGGACTACGAAACGGCGCTCAATGCCGTGCAGGTCCAGTTCGGCAAATCGCGAAAGAATATCGGGCAATACGGTCTGGATCGGCCAACGCTGGACGCGCTCCGCTCTACCGCTAAGCAAATCATAGACAAACGAAAGAAAATCTAGACTTTGCGCCACTATCCCATGGGGTAGTGGCGTTTTTTAATGCATCTTTCTTCTGTTATTGCAGTCATCTCTGCCATCGCCATTTTCTTCTACATCGAGAAAAAACAGTCACATTTCTAGTTTGTTCCGTCGATTTGTCTTGGTTGATGATGAATATTTTTTGGGCAGTCGGTGATTTACCGGAACCGGATATTATTTGGCGCCTTGCAGCCGCAAAAATTTTCTTTGGTATTTCTGTTACCCCGCCCCGCCTATGGCGGGGCGGGGAGCTTCATTTCCGCTACTATCGCATGTAATAATACTGCCGCTATGATACGTCATAGTGATATGCCATAATGCCAAAATATGAAAAACAAAAATGACAAAGACGAAAGAGTTTCAGCGGATCAATTGCGAGGAAAGGATGCGGAGCAGTGGATGGAGGTTCTTTGGGATGAGTTACTGACAAAAGTTTCAAATATGAAATCCAAAAAGGAACTGAAGCGAACTCTGGAGAGTTTAATGAGTGAGCACGAAAAGAGAACTATATTGCGGAGGTTGGCTGTGAACGCGCTAGTTCGATTAGGGAAGTCTTACAAAAAAATCGGTGAAATTATTTGGGTATCGCCGCAAACTATCAGTGCAATTAGGAAAAACTCCTTTGATATGACGGTCGCGTACAAGAGTTATCGCGCTTCCCCACGGAAATCTAAATACGGCGGATCCATCAGGATAGAGCAGGGCGGGTCTTTTTTGGATATTTTCAAGGGCGTCGACTTGTGGGAGTTACTTACAAACCCGCCGAGGCCAACTGGTACCGGCCTTAAAAGTTCGATAAGAAATTCTAGCGATTTCAAGGAGAGCAAGTAAATACCGACAACTATGACGTGTCATAGTACTATGACACGTCATAGTTGAAGATTATAGATAGAACACAACCGTGTCAGATAATTCCTTGTTTCTTGAACTCACGGAGTTAACAAGTGTTGCACTTCAAGTTTGAATGCACCACGCCAATTTGACTTTTTATTGTAGATATGGTAGGATGTAAACCAGTAGTTTGACAGTCTAAAGGTTCAAGAAAGGAGGCGAACAGTGACCATAGTCTTGGCGATAGCGATCCTTCTTCTCGGTCTTGGTCTATTCAAGTTATTCTTTATTTCGGTACAACCGTACGAAGCGATAATTATTACCAGATTTGGCAAACCAGTTCGTTCCGCAGGTTCGGGCTTGGCTTTCATCTTTTGGCCCATTGAGTCAGCCGGGATCGTCCATTCGTTAAAGCGCGGCAACATTTCACTTGAAATGAACGCAGAAGCAATGAACCGAGACGTGGTAAAGCTCAACATTAACGTTGAGTATCAGCCAGACGAAACCGGCATCATCCGATTTCTTGGCTTTAAGCAAGATCAGATAGAGTCTGCCATTCAGGACAGAGTTAAGTCGCTTTGCACCATTGAGGTTAGAAATCGGAAATCCCGCGACAAGGTTTACGAGGAAATTGCCGCCATCAATAACGCGATGACCGCTAGTTTTGAAAACGACCTTGCCGTGAATGGCCAGACGTTGGAACGGCATTACGGGATTGATCTCATTTCCATCATCATCAACGATCCTGAATACCCCAAGGCCTTGGCAGATGCCGAACTCAAAAAAGAAATTCAGCAGGAAGAAAACAATCGGCGAAAGTTGGAGATGAAAAATCTCCAAAAAATCGCCCGCGACTTAGTGGAAGAAGCCAAAAAGAACGGACAAGACCTTAATTACCAGACCGCCCTGGAAATTACCCAGAGGCAGTTTGGAATTATCAAGACGGAACACAAGAAAGTTGGCCTTGACATTGACACTCTCAAGGCCATGGAGAACATCATGCCAGAATTGGCAAGGAGGATAAGCGAATGGCTGAAAAGCAATCGGCCGGGCAAACGACAGAAGTAAATAACCGCAAACGGCCGTCAACGTGGGTATTGATTTTCAGCGGATCTATCATGTTGTGGATTTACTGCGCTGACTTCTCCTTTTTCAATTTTTCCCACAAGTCAGTGGAAGAACAACAGAAACCGCAAGTTCAGCAGATTACTGTTGAGCTTGATCCGGTCAAATGGTCTGAGTGGGTTAAGTTGCCGCCCAATCATTGGTTTCAGATTGATTTTCCTAACTGGATAGAATGTAAATTTTGGGACGGCCGTGTAGTAAAGGCATTAAACGGCAAACCACAGTGGGTTGGTAAAATTAACAATAACATTTTCCGCCTTCGTGGTTGTCTTGGAACAGCCACCATCACATTGGAACCGAAGTAAGAAAGGAGAAAGTCAATGGAAAGGCAAGTGAAGGAATTCCATAAATCACCTTTAACCTGGTTTCTTCTAATCGCAAATTCCCTTCTCATTCTAGTAGCTTATAAATACGATTCCATAGCCGACTTTTTCAAGAGTTACTCTAGGCACGATATCACCAACCAACCAATTCATTCCTCATACAAAACCCAAGAGATCAGGGTTGAGTTGGACCCGGTACGTTGGTCAGAATGGGTCAAGTTGCCTCCCAATCATAGGTTTCAGGTGGATGCTCTGGGTTGGCATGAATATAAGTTTGTCGATGGTCGCACCGTAAGATCCGAAAATGGCACAGTAGTCAATGTAGGACGAATCCTAAACAATTCGTTTCGTCTTCGCGGTTCTTCAGGTACCGCCGTTATCATACTTGAACCCAAGTGAAACTAAAACCTCTCCGATATACATCGGAGAGGTTTATATTTTTGTTTGCAACTTACAATTTATCTAACAATGCCGGCCACAATAAACACAACCGCTCTTGATAGCAACGCGACTGCTACCGCGACAGCGGCATAAAGAATTACATCTTTTGCTTTTTTAACATTTTCTTCGTTGCCGGCAGCTGTTAAATAAAGATAAGCGGCATAAAGCACGAAAACGGTTGTTAAAAGCATCAGAAAAGCAAAAATCCAATTAACAATCGTTTCTATTATCCTGATAATATCGCTTAAGCTGGTTACCGTAGTTAACGGTCCCGCTGGCGCTTGCGCGAAAGCCAAAAAAGGCAAAAGCGCTACTAACGAAGTTATGGCTATTTTTTTCATAAGTTTAGAAATTCTTCCCGACCTTTCCGGGATTATCCCTGGAATCCCAATATCTCTTTAATTATAAAGGTAATCCCGTGAGCAATCAATAAAACTCCGTAGCCGATAGCCGCAAAGAGAATAGTCTTTCTTCCGTTTTTAAATTTCTCTGGATCTCCGGCGGCAGTAAGAATTTGGAAAGCGCCGTA
>CAYIBZ010000021.1:3547-5135 GCA_964361795.1 uncultured Candidatus Saccharibacteria bacterium | reverse complement strand
TTAAGTTTATCAGGAGAACCCGCTGCAGTAATTATAACAAAAGCTCCATAAACAATGAAAATGGTTGCCAGTGGAAAAGCCAGTTTCAAAAGAAACCCGATTATATACCGCACAAACCCCAAAAATTCTTTAATGCCGCACCCTCCGTCAGACGGCGGTTTTGCCGCTTCACAGCCAAGATCATAACCCAGTAATTTCACATTTTCCTGCGCGAAAGATACGTTAGTAAATAATAAACAAATTATTTCTATTAGCAATACAATAATTGAAAATTTCATCGTATTCGTTTTTGCATCAACTGCGTTATTTCATGCTCCGCTCGTTCCAATGCCTGGTCGGAACCAAGTTGAGCGCCGATAACTGATTTTATCATTTTTGAGAAAGAATTTTCCACCGCCGCGTTATCAATTTGCGGCCAAGATCGGGCGGTCAAAGCTTGTTTGGCAAATACGCCGTAATCAAGATTAGTTAAGTTGGCATTGATCAAATTTCGCAAAGCCGGCGGCCGTTTCGTCAGTTGAAGATACTTGAACGCGGCGTTCTGGTCGGCGCTTAAATAAAGCATAAATTCCCAAGCGGCGGCCGGATTTTGGCTTTTATTGGCTACCGCCATTCCCCAATAATTGGCAAAATTGATATTTTGCTGGGCGTCTTTCGGCTGGGGCATCATTGCCGCTCTGAATCGCAAAAAAGGATTTTTCTCTTTAAGAAAATCGCGCTGTTGGGCGTAATCAAAAATCATTCCCACGCGGCCATTGGCGAATTCGTCCACGGAATATCCGAAATTTTCGTCCCAAGCGTAAAACGGATGAGATTTATTTGAAAATTTAGTGTAAAACTCCAATGCCTCCAATCCGGCAGGGGAATTAAAAACGGCCGCGGTAAATTTATCGTCAACCATTTTTGTCCCCGCCTGTAGCATAATCAAATTCAGCAAATCCGTTGCCCGGTTTACGCTTTCATCCGATCCGCCAATAGCCGCCACCGCTTTGACTAATTTCCCGGATTTATCAATTTCTCTAAGTTTAGCGATCGGATTTTGCAGTTCTTCCCAATTTTCCGGTGGCGCCACTAAGCCCTTATTGTCAAAAATGTCTTCGTTATACAGGAGCGCCAAAGTATCTATATATAGAGGCAGGGCGTAAACTGCGTTGTCCGGAGCGAAATCTTGTTGAGCGACCGTTGGAAATAGATTCTTGAACTTTTCAAAAGAAATTTGCTCTTCATTTGCCGGCAAAACTTTATCGGCGTGTTTAGGCAGCCAGGTATTATGGAACATTATAATATCCGGAGCGTTGGAAGACGCCAAAGCGTTCAAAAGATCGTTCTCGTATGTCGCCGGATCAAATTGGCGGTATTTGACATCTACTTTCGGGCTGATTTTTCTGTAATCCGCGGCCAACGCGCTGATAGTGTTGCCGTCTTTCAGCGGCCCCCAGACTGTCAAAGTAATTTTATCGCCGGTTCCTTTCCTTAATCCTGGAACAATCCCGATTAAAACAAGAACAAAAAACACTATTATCAAAAAAGCCAGCCCCAAAATCACCATCTGCCCCTTAGTAAGATTCATTCATTTATTATAGCACAC
>CAYIBZ010000021.1:0-3447 GCA_964361795.1 uncultured Candidatus Saccharibacteria bacterium | reverse complement strand
CAAATCACTCCTATCAATTTATCGCCGGCGTTCAAAGACATTATCCTGACTCCTTGAGTCGCTCTGCCGGCAGTTCGGACGGTGGCAAGTTTGGTTCTGATAATCTGGCCCTTAGCCGACAGCGTCATAATTTCTTCCGCTTTATCTACCACATAGGCGCCGATCAGCGGTCCGGTTTTTGAGGTAATTTGGGCGGCTTTTACTCCGCTTCCGCCCCGTCCCTGCACCTTGTATTGAGAAATTGGCGTTTGTTTGCCGAACCCATTGGCCATCACGGAAAGCAGTCTGGCGCCCCTAAGATCTTTGGTAATAATGTCCATTGCCGCTACCTCGTCTTTGTTCTTCAATCTAATGCCTCTAACGCCGGCGGCGGTTCTGCCCATTGACCGGATGTTGGATTCTTTGAAGCGAATAGCTTGGCCGTTGGCTGTTGCTACAATAATTTCATCGCTTCCCGAAGAAAGTTTGACCCACTTCAACTGGTCTCCTTTTTTCAGGCCAATAGCGATAATGCCCGTCCGGCGCACATTGGCGAAATCTTCCAGCGGAGTCTTTTTCACCATGCCGTTTTTTGTCGCCATCACTAAATACAATTTTGCCGATTTGTCGCCGAGGGATTTGGCGTTATAGGTGATAATCGCGCTGATATTTTCTTCGGTGGGAATTTCCAAGAAATTGTGAATCGGCTTTCCTTTAGATGTGCGGCTGCCTTGCGGAATTTCATAAACTTTCGTTTGAAAAACCCGGCCTCTGTCAGTGAAAAATAAAATATCGTCATGCGTGTTCGCGGTCATGAAATGCGTTAGAAAATCTTCTTCGCCGACATCAGAACCAATCAACCCCTTTCCGCCGCGATGCTGGCTCTTAAACGCCGTTGGCGGCACCCGTTTGATATATCCCGCTTTAGAGAAAGTAATAATTGTTTCTTCTTGAGGAATCAAATCTTCCTCCTTAAATTCAGTTAATCCGGAAGAGACCACTTTTGTCCGCCTTTTATCGCCATATTTATTTTTCAATTCCGCCAATTCGTCCTTAATGACTTTCAAAATCTTTGCCGGACTCTTTAACAAAAGATTCAATTCGGCGATTAATTTTTGTTTTTCTTTCAATTCATCTTCAATTTTTTTATGCTCTAAAGCCGCCAGAGTCTGGAGCTTCATTTCCAAAATCGCGGTGGCTTGAATCGCGGTCAATTGGAAATTCTTTATCAAATTTTTGTGCGCCTCTTCCTTATCCGCGGATTTTTTAATCGTGGCAATTACTTTGTCTATAACCGAAAGAGCTTTCGCCAAACCCATCAAGATATGCGCTCTTTCTTCGGCTTTTTTCAGTTCAAACTCGGCTCGGCGGCGGACGATATTCTTCCTGTGGGCTATATAAGCGGCAATTATATCTTTCAAATTAAACACCTGCGGCTGAATGCCATCCGCCAAAGCAATCATATTGGCGTGAAAATCTTTTTGAAGGTCCGTGTATTTATAAAGCTGGTTCAAAACTTTTTGGGGCGCGACATCGTTTTTTAATTCAATCACAATACTGATGCCATCTTTATCCGATTCATCCCTCACATCCCGTATTCCTTCTATTTTTTTATCCGTTACCAATTCGGCAATTTTTATAATCAATTCGGCCTTATTTACTTGATAGGGTATTTCCGTTATTTCAATATTAAACTGCTCCTTTTTTTCCGCCGAACGGGCGCGTTCCTTTACCTCTGCCAGCGCTCTGGTGGTAACCGCGCCTTTTCCGGTGGCATACATTTCCGCGATTGCTTTTTTATCGTAAATGACTCCTCCGGTTGGAAAGTCCGGACCCTGAACGAATTTCATCAGATCGGAAACGGTGGCTTCTGGATTATCGGCAAGGTGCAGAGTCGCGTCCACTAATTCTCCAAGATTATGGGGCGGGATGTTGGTTGCCATGCCGACGGCAATGCCAACCGCGCCGTTTAACAGCAAGTTAGGCAATTTTGCCGGCGTCACTTTTGGCTCTTGGCGAGCTCCATCATAGTTGGGCTGCCAATCCACAGTTTCCTTTTCAATATCAAATAGAATCTCTTCAGAAATTTTAGAAAGTCGGCATTCGGTGTAGCGGAAAGCGGCGGCCGAATCGCCGTCAATAGAACCCCAGTTTCCTTGGCCCTGAACCAGGGGATAGCGCAAAGAGAAATCTTGCGTCATGCGAACAATGGTTTCATAAATAGCCGCGTCGCCGTGGGGATGATACTTACCCATAACTTCTCCTACTATATTGGCGGATTTTTTAAATTTAGCGTCAGAAGTGGAGCCGCCATCCCACATTCCCCAGAGAATCCTGCGCTGTACCGGCTTTAAGCCATCGCGGACATCCGGCAAAGCGCGGCTGACGATAACCGACATCGCGTAATCCAAATAGGATTCCTGAAGTTCCTCGCTTATCTCTTTTTTTATTACATTTTTCTTTTCTTCGTTCGGCATATTTTATGGTAATTTCGTCCGTTTAATTTCCTCCAACCCCTCTAATTGAAAATTTATATTTGGCCTATTGATAAAGATATTGTTTTTTACTGATAATTTGCTTTTAATCTGCGCCGCAATCTGGCTTAATCCCGCTCCGAAAGTGCTGATAAAGCCGGTTTTTTTGGCGGTCTCTGTTTTTACTTTTTCGGCCGCTGGACTAACATTCTTAACAGTTAGATTAACATAAACCAGCCATAATGCCACCGTGATCGCCATTGTTGTTCCGCTCAAAGCAAACACCCAGTTTCTTTTTACTCTATCTTCCGTATTTTGAACTTTTTTTATGAACTTTTTTACGCTTTCAAGCATAGCGCGGTCATTTTTGCGGGCAGATCCTTTCTCTTAACAACCAATTTTTCTTGTACGTCCAACTTTTGATCCAATTCCTGGAAAAATTTTTTGGCATCCTCCGGTTTCTTAATATGAGAGCCCACGACAATTTTTGGGCCGATTTGTTTGATTAATTTCGCCGCCGCCTCTTGGCTGATAAACGGCTTTCCGATCGCGGGCAGGAACAAAATATCCACCGTTCCTAATTTTTCTAAAAAAGTCGGCTCTAAATTATCAGAAATTTCTCCCAAAAACACTAAATTCATTTCCTCGGCCTTAACGGAGTAAATGGTTTTAATTTCTTTAGCGGACGATTCTTTCAATTGCCAGCCCGTAATATCAATTCCTTTTATTTCATATTCTCCCTCGCCAACAATCTCCTTACTTGGAAATTGAAAATTGGAAATTGAAAATTTAGTCTGTAATGTAATGTCTCCCTTAAATCTTGGCAAAGGATCCGTCACAATGCTGGTGCCGCCGGTTTGAACCTTAAAACACCCTTCGCCGCAATAATTAACAACCATATCACAGATTATACATTAATCTGGCGCAATTTTCAATTATCAATTTACAATTTACAATTTTCAATTTACAATGAATTTTCAATGAATCAATTATC
>CAYIBZ010000020.1:9296-10634 GCA_964361795.1 uncultured Candidatus Saccharibacteria bacterium | reverse complement strand
TTCTTTTTACTTTCCAAGACATAAACATACCACATACAGGTTTCTAACGGGGCAAGCTCCACTTTTTACTGAAAGCGGCGGCAATGGCAATCGCTATCGCGTCGCTGGCGTCGTCGTAGCCGGCCAATTCTTTGATATTGAGGATTTTTTTCACCATCTTAGCCACGGCAAGTTTATCCGACTGGCCGTAGTTCGTGACTGTTTGTTTGACCTGGGTAGGATCAAATTCCAGAACCGGGATTTTCTTTTTTAATATCGCGAGCATTAGAACGCCGCGGCTTTGGGCAACTTCTATGCCCGTTTTGATATTTTTCGCGAAATAAAGTTTTTCAATGCCGGCTAAGTCCGGCTTGGTTTTTTTAAGCAACTCTTCAAATTGGCCGGCCAAGTTAAGAATTTTTCCAGACAGAGTTTTCTCTTTCACTTCCAGTACGCCATAGTCAATCAAACTTAAAGAGCCGCCATCCTCTATTAAGCCATAGCCGATTCTGGAACTGCCGGGATCGATGCCTAGGATACGCATAAGTTAAAAATTTGAGATTACTCTTTGCACGTCATCGTGATTTTCCAGAATCTCAATAAGTTTCTGTAATTTTATTTTTCCTTCTTCCGAAATAGGTTGCTGGAATTTGGCTTTCCATTCCATTCCTTGTTTTTCAAAGGACCAAAGCACGCTTCCCGGCGTTGCCATTTTAGCGCCATTCTCATCCAAAAGATGACGGATTTCTGAAGTTGTTCGGTTCTTATTGTCGGTGATTGCTTCAATGATTAACCCAACGCCTTCCGGTCCGTAAGCTTCAATCAGCACCTCTTCAAGGTTTTTTTGCTCCGCCGCTTTAGAAATTGCTCTTTCAATATTTTCTTGCGGAACTTTGTTTTCTTTCGCTTTCTCTATTGCGGAACGAAGCCGAGGATTGGCGCTGGGATTTAATTCTTGTTTGGCGGCAACAGAGATGGCCGCTAAAAGCTTAGAAAATAACGCTCCGCGTTTGGCGTCGGTGACGCTCTTCTTATGCTGTATTTGACTCCATTTATTATGTCCGGACATGCCATTATCTTATAAATTTTATACTTGCGAAGCAAGGACACATACAGTCTCATCCATTAGTCTCAAGCCATTGTTACGCTCCAGCGCGGCAATGGAATAAAAAAACCGTTTCAATATTTGTTGAAGCGGTTGGATTGTTTTGAGTTTGATTACGGTGAGTTTGCCGGACTTGTTGGTTGGTGGGCAAGGAGGGAGTTGAACCCTCAAGGTTTTTGGGACCACTGGGTTTTGAGGCCAGCGCGTCTTCCAGTTTCGCCACTCGCCCACGATTGGTGGCTGGGGCGGGATTC
>CAYIBZ010000020.1:3383-9196 GCA_964361795.1 uncultured Candidatus Saccharibacteria bacterium | reverse complement strand
ATTACACTGATAGTAAGATTAACAACTTATCTGCCAAAAAGGATGAATCCAAGCTCCAAACCAAGTTTAGACGAGCAATTATTGAAAATCCGCCGCGAAGCGGAAGAGAGAGACGCTCAAACTAAGGCTCAAAAAGCTGGATTGAACTACTTAAACTTAGCAACCGCCCCAATTCAGGTGGAAGCGTTGAAGCTGGTTGCTGAAGAAAGGGCGCGCCGTTTGAGGGTGGCGCCTTTTCAATTGAAAGGGAAAGAATTGGCTCTTGCTGTTCTGGATCCGGGCGCCGCCGGAGTAAAAGAGCTGGTTCAGGAATTGGCGAGTAAGAGCTTGGCGGCAAAGATATTTATAGTTTCCGCCAGTTCTTTGACCTACGCCTGGACTTATTATAAATATGTCGTCGCTGTCGCGGAAGAAATTACCGGAAAGGTAAATATTGAAGAACAAAGATTTCAAAGTTTATATAAAAGCTTGGTAGATTTGGAAAAAGTCAAAAAAGAAATTGAAAATTTTGATTTAAAAACTTTTCACACGGGGCAAATTTTGGAAGTGGCGCTGGCTGGCGCGATGGCGAATCGCGCTTCAGACATTCACTTTGAAGCAGAAGAAAAAGGCGTCCGTTTGCGCTACAGAATTGATGGCTTACTCCATGATATTGTTCCCGGCTTATCCACGGATATTTATAAATTTTTGCTTTCTCGCATTAAATTGCTTTCTAATCTGAAACTCAATGTGCAGGACGCGCCGCAGGACGGCCGATTCACGATTGGCTTGGATGCTAAGCAAATTGAGATTCGTGTTTCAATAAATCCATCAGAATTTGGCGAAACTATCGTGATGCGCGTTTTAGATCCATCGGCTATTCAATTAAGCATGGCCCAACTGGGTTTAAGAAAAGATGATTTGAGAATTATTGAAGAAGAATTAAAAAAGCCGAACGGCATGATTTTAAATTCCGGCCCGACTGGGTCCGGCAAAACTACCACTCTTTATGCCTTTCTGCTTCATAAGCGGACTCCGGAGACCAAAATTATCACCATTGAAGACCCGATTGAGTATCGTTTAGAAGACATTGAGCAAACTCAAGTTAAACCGGAAGCAGGGTATACTTTTGCCAGCGGCTTGAGGTCTTTGATGAGGCAAGATCCGGATATTATTTTAGTCGGCGAGGTTCGCGATAAAGAAACGGCGGAAATTGGAATGCAGGCGGCGTTAACCGGCCACTTAGTTTTTTCAACGGTTCACGCCAACTCGGCGGCGGGCGCGATACCCCGTTTACTGGATTTGGGAGTAAAGCCGGTAACGATTGGCCCGGCGCTGAACTTAATCATCGCCCAACGTTTGATTAGGAGGCTTTGCGAATGCAAATCGCTTGAGAAAGCGAGTTCCGGACTGGAAAAACAAATTAAACAGTTTCTCGCGAAACTGCCAAAAAGAGTTGACCAAAAAGAATTTCAGGAAATTAGGATTTATAAGCCGGTTGGCTGTCCGCGATGCGGCGGCTTAGGGTACAAAGGACGGGTAGCGGTCTTTGAATTACTGAAAGTGGATGAAAGTTTTGAAAAGCTGATTAAGCCGGAAGCTAGCGAAGGAGATCTGCATCAAGCCTCTTTGAAACAAGGAATGGTCACGATGCAGCAGGACGGCATCTTGAAAGTGATTGCCGGCATGACGACCTTTGAAGAGGTGGAAGGGGCGACTGGACCGCTGAACATTTAAATATTTAAAGATTGGCAAGATTGGCGAAGTTGAAAGCATTGATCTGTGGGCAAAATGCCTCATAGGAGACAAAATAGTGTGACTCTTCTAAAATAAATTTAAAAGAGGTTAGAATTCCTTCGAGGAGTGGCCCAGCCGGAGCCAGACCATCCGAAGTATCTAAAAGAAATTCCCGCCCACAGATCAATATTTTCAACCACGGCCATTATAGCATACAAATAGACAAAAGTCAATCCCAACGCCTTTTTATGGAAATTAAGCCCAAAACTCATAATATAACTCCAGATGATCAAACAATTGATTCGCTTCTCCGTCCAACCAGCTGGAACGATTATGTTGGACAGGATAAGGTTAAGCGCAATCTGAAAATTATCCTAGAAGCGGCTAGGAAACGTCAAGAGCCGTGCGATCATCTGCTTTTTTACGGACAAGCGGGCTTGGGCAAGACAACTTTGGCTTATTTGGTATCTAAAGAGCTTGGGTCAAACATTAAAGTGACTTCCGGGCCGGCGCTGGAGAAAATGGGAGACTTAGCCGCGGTGCTGACGAACTTAGAAAAGAACGATACCTTGTTTATTGACGAAGCGCACCGCCTCAACAAGACCATTGAAGAGGTTTTGTATCCGGCAATGGAAATGCGGAAGCTTCATATCATGGTTGGCAAGGGTCCGGCCGCGCGAATGCTGACTTTGGACCTGCCGCCTTTTACTTTAATCGCCGCGACAACCAGAGCGAATCTGCTTTCCGGACCGTTACGGTCGCGTTTCGGAGCGTCTTTCAAATTAGATTATTATGAATTGCCGGATATTGAAGCGATCGTCAGGCGTTCGGCGGAACTTTTGAAGATCAAGATGATGCCGCAGGCAATCAGCGTTGTCGCCAAGGCTTCAAGGTTTACTCCTCGGGTGGCCAACAGGTTATTAAGGCGAGTCAGAGATTACGCGCAGGTCAATAACAGAGAAACGATAGATATTGAGTTGGCAAAAAAGACTTTAGAGCTTTTAGAAATTGACGATTTGGGTCTTGAGCCGCACGATCGGCATCTTTTAGAAACAATTATCCATAAATTCAAGGGCGGGCCGGTTGGCGCCAGCACTTTAGCCGCCGCTCTCAATGATGACCGGGGCAATATTGAAGACATCTATGAGCCATACTTGATGAGCATCGGCCTTTTGAATCGTACGCCGGCCGGGAGAATGGCGACGGAAGCGGCATATAGGCATCTTGGCTTGAATCCGCCAGCTGGACTGATTTAACTGTTCATTGTATGATACCTGCGCACTTTGAAAGGGAAATAAATGGATATACCTCCGGATCTCCAAACGGAAATCGAGCGAAGGCGCGCTACTAGCATCGCTTATCTTCTTCTGACCGATGATGAAATAATTAAAGAAATTGAATTGGAAAAAAATGGTCCCGATGTTCATTCCGCGGCGAAAGAGGCGATACCGGATTTGAAATTCCAACTTCAGATTTGGACGGATTTTTATAAAGCCGTTTTCAATCTTGATAAAGATTTTTCTAATCTTCGGATTCCGGTCCCGCAAGATGATTTTAATAAAATCCTTGTTATGGCAAGAGAGGTTAGCATTGAAACTATTTTCGCGTTACTAAACAAAAAACTGCTCAACAATGTCGGCAAATACAATTTTGATTTCTCTAAATTGAGGTCAGATCGCAGAACAGGCGGCGATTACATTATTTTAATTAAAGACCCCGATATTGTCCGTGACGTCACTAATAATAGATCGGCAGAAAATCTTCAAAATGAAGGCATTAAGGTTATTACTTTTGAAGAATGCCTTATTTTAGATACATTTAATTTTTGGAAGAGCGGACAATATACTACGAATGGCAAAATTTTTTTGTGCGCCGGTTCGCGACATGTTGATTCAGATGGCTATAAAGTTCCATTGATGAATTGGGAATCCTATTCTGGCAGATATAATTTTACATTCATATATTTTACAACCCGCGGTAATTACTTCATTCGCATCGTTATTGCCGCTTAGCCTCATTCGCGTTGCGAATGAGGTTTTTTCATGTACAATGAACGGATGGTTTCGCATAGCGCGCTAGAAACAAAAAAAATAGCGGCGGAATTGGCCCATAAAATACTGCGACAGCGGCCGCGCCAAAAACACGCGCGAGTGATTGCCTTGACCGGCGAGCTCGGCGCCGGCAAAACTACTTTTGTTCAGGGATTCGCGAAAGCGTTGGGAATCCGGCAACGGATTATGAGCCCAACTTTTTTAATTTTCCGAAGTTATAAAATACCAAGTAACCAAGTAACTAATGACAAAGCAACTCATTTTTATCATATTGATGCCTATAGAATAAGTTCTCCTAAAGAACTTATTCCTTTAGATTTTGAATCCTTACTACATACTCCTAACTACATACTACTAATTGAGTGGGCGGATAAAATTAAACAGATTTTGCCAAAAGACACGTTGTGGATTAGATTTAGCCACGGCAAAACCCCTTCTCAGCGGATTATTGACTTTAGATTATAAGTGTTACATAATCTATCTTAGTTTTTTTGAAAGGCGACTATGGTATCAGTGGCGATTTTTCTTTGTCTCATGGCGCTTTGGTGCGTGGCGGCTTTTCTGGCGTTTTACGCGCTGGCTATGGTGTTTGTGCTTTGCGCCAAATCTGATCCGCGGCGCATCAAAGCGGCTTGCAGTATGGCGGATCGCATGTTGCGCGACAGGCGGCTGCGCTTGCCGGCTCTTCTTTTTTCGTTTGGCTGGAGCGCAAAGGGAATAGCGTTGGTTACTATGCGGTTTTGCGGGGCGTCAACGGCAACTGTAGTTGCTTGCGGCGCGCTGGGAATGTTATTTCTATCCGCCGCTTTAGCGGCAACCGCGAAATTTGAACCGGCGAAATTCCCGCGTGTTTTACCGATTCAGGAAACGGCTAAGCCGGCGCAAAAAGAGATAATACTTGCTCCGTCGGAGTGGGAAGTCGCCACGGCGCGGATTCGCGCTGAAAGGATGCTGTGCCGAAGCGCGTCATAGCGTTACTCATTGCGGCGAATCTTACGATGGCTCTTGGCATCGGATTGCTTTTTTCTTCGTGGCCGTTGGCAGGCATGATTGTTTTGGGATGCGGCGCCGGTCCGATATTTATGGCCGTTGTTTTTCAAGGAGCGCGCTTTCTAATCCGTTGAGTCTGACTCAACGGATTTTTTTGCCAAAAATAGCTATAATGATGACAACATGAAAACTCTTTTGCTTATTGACGCTCACGCGCTTATTCACCGTTTTTTCCACGCCTTGCCGCCCCTAACTTCAAATGACGGCCAGCCGACAAACGCTTTATTTGGCTTAGCCGGAACGTTATTAAGAATTCTCAAAGAAGAAAAGCCGGATTATATCGCGGCCGCTTTTGACCGGCCAGAGCCGACTTTTCGGAAAGAAGCATTTAAGGAATACAAAATTCATCGGGCGCCGACCGCCAATGAACTGATTTCTCAACTGCAAAAAGCGCGGGAGGTTTTTGATATTTTTAAAATCAAAACTTTTGAAATGCCGAGTTTTGAAGCCGACGATCTTTTGGGAACTTTAGTTGAGCGATTGAAAAATAATCCGGCGTTAGCCGATGGAAAAATTATTATTTTGTCCGGAGACCACGATGTTCTGCAGTTGGTGGAAAACGATAAAGTTTTGGGCCAGATTATCAAAACCGGCATGAGCGAGACTGTTTTATATAATGAAGGCGCGGTTGAGGCAAAGTATGGCCTGAAGCCGAATCTACTGCCGGACTACAAGGGATTAATAGGTGACGTTTCCGATAACATACCGGGCGTGACTGGAGTTGGCCCCAAAACCGCCGTTGTTTTATTGAAAGACTTTGGAACGGTTGAAGAAATTTTTGAAAACTTGGCGATTATTAATCCAAAAATCGCCAAAAAACTGGAAGGGCAAAAAGAAATTGCTCTAATGTCAAAAAAACTAGCAACTATCAAAAGAGACGCGCCGCTGTATTTGGACGCGATAGAAGAACTAAGGGCGATGCCTTTAGATAGAGATAATTTAGCAAACTATTTTGAAAAAATGGGATTTAAGAGCTTAATTGGGAGGTTATAAAAA
>CAYIBZ010000020.1:0-3283 GCA_964361795.1 uncultured Candidatus Saccharibacteria bacterium | reverse complement strand
ATCACTGCTATCACGCGTGATAGCAGTGTGATATAATGCTTTTCATGAAAATAAAAAAACCAAGCGAGCCGATTCGCGGAAAAAAAGCCGAAAAATGGATGGAAGATTTATGGCGCGAGCTTATCAACAAACTTTTCACTTCCCATTCTAAGGAAGAAGTGAAGAAAATCTTGGAAAGCCTTATCAGCGACTATGAGAAAAAAATAATCCTAAAACGTTTAGGCGTGATTGCTTTTGCGCGAATGGGAAAATCCTACCGGGAAACTGGCGAGGCTCTTTGGCTTTCCCCAAATACCGTTAGTACAATTAGGAAAAATATTCTCGGAAGCAAAGCTAATTATAGAAGTTATCGGAGATTTTACGGCGGCCCCAAAATATACAGCGATGGATTCAGAATTCAAAAATCTTTCTGGCAAGAAATTCTTGGCGATGTAGATATCTGGGATTTATTTATGAATCCTCCACGCCCGGTTGGTATGGGATTATTGAATTCAAATCGGGAAAATAATTTTTCTTTGCGTCGCAGAAAAAAATAAAATACCAAAATCCCACTGCTATCACGCGTGATAGCAGTGGGAAATACACAAAATGGCAACAGATAGAAAAAAAATAGAACTTGCCAAATGGATTTTGGACCCCGATAAAGCGCAACAGTTGCCGGATGATTTGGGGTTGCTGGAAAAGAAGATAGGCGAACTGGGTTTGGATAAAATTTATCGGGAAATTGAGTTGCCGCTCGCGCCGATTTTGGAAGACATGAAAAAAATCGGCATTAAGGCCGACGCGCGTATTTTAGATAAGCTCTCAAAGGAATTAAACAAAGAAATCGTTGAATTGGAGAAAAAAATTTATGGTTTGGCCGGCTTGCCGTTTAATCTCAACTCGCCGAAACAGCTTTCGGAAATTTTGTTTGAAAAATTAAAAATTGATTCTGCCGGAATACCTCGCAGAAAAACCGGAGCGTTTTCCACCGATGTTGAAGCATTAACTAAAATTAAAGATCGCCATTTAATCGTCGCCCCGATTTTAGACTATAGAGAGTTATTTAAAATAAAATCTACCTATATTGATCCCTTGCGAGAACTGATTGGCAGAGACGGCCGAATTCACACGACCTTTATTCAAACCGGCACAAGCACAGGGCGCCTTAGTTCGCAAAATCCCAATTTACAAAATATACCGATCTTATCGGAATGGGGTAAAAAATTGCGCGAGGCTTTTGTCGCGGAACAGGGATTTTCTTTTGCCGCTTTGGACTATTCTCAAATTGAATTGAGGGTTTTGGCTTCGGTGGCGCAAGACGAAAAAATGATTGAAGCGTTCAAAAATGATTTGGATATCCACAAAATGACCGCCTCCAATGTTTTTAACATTCCAGTGGAAAAAGTGACTCCGGAAATGCGCCAACTAGCGAAAACTTTAAACTTTGGAGTTATTTACGGGATGGGTCCGGACGCTTTCGCTAGGACTAGCGGCTTGAATCGCGCGGAAGCGTCAAAATTTATTAAGGAATATTTTTCTGATTTTGCCGACATCAAACGTTGGCAGGAAAAGACGATTAACATGGCTCGACAAACTGGTTATGTTGAAACTTTAAATGGACGCAAGCGCTGGCTGGCAAATATAATGTCGCCCAACAGGCGTCTGGCCGCTGAAGCCGAGCGGATGGCGATTAATATGCCGATCCAGGGATTGGCGGCAGATATTATAAAAATCGCGATGATTAAAACAATGGAGATTCTCAAGCAAAAAAATTGGCACATGAAAAAAATCCGGCTTCTGCTTTCCATTCATGATGAATTGTTGTTCGAAATTGAGGATGATATTCTTAAGCAAGCGGCCGATTTGATTAAAAAAGAAATGGAAGGCGCTTACACTTTGGCGATCCCCATTAAGGTCAACTTAGCAATCGGCAAAAATTGGGCCAATGTTTAGCTTATTTAGAAAAAAGAAAAAAATTGATTTAGATGATTTAACGGCAGTGGTTCATCAATTCCGGGCGCCGTTAACCGCGATTCGGTGGGTTTTTGATTCGCTGAAAAAAACATCTTTGAGCGGAGAGCAAACCGATTTAATGAAAACCGGTTCTCAAGTCGCCGATCAGCTCTCAACAATGGTTGATGACGTAATGAACTTATCAAAAATGGAAAGCGGGCGGCTGGAATATAAAATAGAGCAAGTTGACCTTACAGAATTGCTCTCTCAACAGATTGCCAAAGCCGAGCCGGTTGGAATGGCTTATAATGTAAAGATTTTTCTGGAGCCGGCCTCTGGCAAACCAATGGTCAATGGAGACCGGAAAAAACTGGAAATTGTATTCTCAAATCTTATCGGCAACGCGATTAAATATAATAATTCCGGCGGAACAGTGTCAATTAAAATTGAACCGAAAGAAAAGGAATTGCTGGTGAGCGTGAAAGATACCGGAAAGGGGATACCGCCGGAAGCAATTAGCAAACTTTTTGGCAAATTTTTTAGAGCTTCCAATGTTGAGAATTTACCTATTAGCGGGAGCGGGTTTGGGCTTTATATCGTGAAGAAGATTGTAGAGAAACATGGCGGGAAGATTTGGGCGGAGTCGGAATTAGGGAAAGGGTCTGCTTTTTTTGTCGCGCTTCCCTTGAAGTAACATGCCGGAATTGCCAGAGGTACAAACGGTTGTTGATGACTTAAATCGCAAGGTTGTCGGCAGGAAAATCACCGGTGTGTGGCTGGATTGGCCGAAAATGGTGAAAGACCCGCTAGATCAAAGCCGCAATAGAATCGCGCACAAACACGTCGCGGAATTTGAAAAATCTCTTAAAGGCAAAAAGATATTAAAAGCCGCCCGCAAAGCCAAGAATATCCTTATTTATTTAAGCGCCCATCCTTCGCGTAAAGCTACGGCGGACAAAGGCGGCCTTTTGCTTTTAATTCATCAAAAGATGACGGGGCATATGCTAGTAGGCAGATGGAATGTCAAATGTCAAAGGTCAAATGTAAAATGTAAAGTCATTCCCCTTGAGCCAAGAGCGGCTGTAACGGATCCGTATAATAGATTTATTCATTTAATTTTGTATTTAGACGACGGTCGAATGCTCGCGCTTTCGGATTTGCGGAAATTCGCGAAAGCGATTTTGGGGCCGGTTGAACAAATTGAAAATTTACCGGAACTTAAAAATCTCGGCCCGGACGCGCTGGACTCAAAACTCACTTACCCGAAATTCGCGGAAATTATTAAAAACGAGAACCGTAAAATCAAACAAGTTTTAATGGATCAGGAAGTTATTGCCGGAATCGGCAA
>CAYIBZ010000019.1:0-11259 GCA_964361795.1 uncultured Candidatus Saccharibacteria bacterium | reverse complement strand
TAATTTTTTTCGCTTTAAACGAAGGTAGGAAACAACTTGGTCCATGGAGCCGGCAGTTTCCATACGATATTGCGCTACATACACCTCCGGTCCATGATCAAAAAATGACGCAAAAGTTAATCTGGCTCGGCGCTCAACATTGCGCCGCATCGTCTTAAGCAATTTTAAGAATTTTTTCTTAGCTTGGTTTTTGTTCTTTGCTAAAAATGATTCATTATAGTCAAAGATGTATAAAGAAACATTTCGCGGGCCTCCAAAAATTCTGCGGTACTCGCTGTCGCTTAATGATTCCCGCCATTTAAGATCGTCTTTATGAAAGACTTTCCGGACATTTTCTAAAACCCCGTGCCATTCAAACCCGTCGCCTAATTTCTCCCCGCATTCGCAATATCCGCCAAAATATCCGATTTTCGTTTTAGTCATGCTATAATGCATCGCGCCGACAAAACTGCCGCCATAGCGCTTCTTGCATTTTGGGCATTCGCGTATCACAACACCCTCCTTTTTCGGGGAACCTTGGGAACAGCTTTTCCGCAAAGTTGGCAAAGCCGGCTCTTGCGCGAGCAAAAATCACAGCTCTTCAAAAGAATGCTTTTTGGCTTTCCGCATTCACATTGCCCTAAAACCATCATTCCGCGCGGCCGATTGCATTCTTTACAGAACATTTTCTTGGCCTTCTTTAGAAAAGAACTAAAGGTATTATACAAAAATTCCGCTAATCCAACAAGCTCAATTCCCGGAAGGCTTGTTTATAGACTTTTAAGGTTTCAATTATTGTTTCTCTATTAATTTGAAATTCTAAATCGCTGTATATTTTATTGCTCACTTCATGGGCCGCCAAAACTTTCGCGATAGACGGCAACACGGACGCGTCAACTTGTTTTAAGCGCGCGTCAACCGTATCTCCTCTATAACCGCTGTCTTTAACTGCTTCGTCCAAGATTTTATCGGCTTCAAGCACTGCCAGTTTCCATTCAGCCGGGTCAGTAAGCCGCAAACGCTTCACGATTTTATGCCAAGCCCTTAAGTGCCTTCTTCGGCCAACATTGCCCATACCCGCCCAATCCATAAAATTTTCAACTTTTCGGTTTAAATATCCAGTTTTAAAAATACAATAAAATATCAAACTTAATAACAGCGCGGAAAAAAGAAAGGAGATAGTTTTAATCCATGGCAATGCCGGTTCAAAATAATCAAGATACCGTTCCCGAAAATCCAACACGGCGTCTATAACTTGATTAAAAAACTTCTGCATACTGCAATTGAAAATTGAGAATTAAAAATTGAAAATTTTCTCGTAATATTGCCCTATTCCCAGTATATCCGATTCCCGCCAAGGCTTTCCAATGAGTTGAAATCCCACCGGCAATCCCTCTTTTCGCGCCGGAATTGATATGGCGGGCAAACCCGCTAAATTAACCGGAATGGTGAAAATATCAGAAAGGTACATCGCCAATGGATCGTCTATTTTCTCGCCAAATTTAAATGGCGGAGTAGGCGCGACCGGAGTTAAAATAACGTCCACTTCCTTAAAAGCGCTGTCAAAATCCTGTTTTATTAAACGGCGGACTTTCTGCGCCTTTGAATAATAAGCGTCATAGTAACCGGAAGATAAAACGAAAGTTCCCAAAATAATTCTCCGCTTAACTTCCGCGCCGAAACCCTGGCTTCGGGTTTTTTTGTATAAATCAAGAAGATTTTTCGCTTTCTTTCGGCCTCCAATTTCACTATAACGGATTCCGTCAAAACGGGCCAAATTCGCGCTCACTTCTGCCGGCATAATAATGTAGTAGCAGGACAAAGCATATTTAGTATGCGGCAAGCTAATCGGCTTGAATTGAATTTTCAGGCTTTTCAGAGCGTTCATCGCGTCGTCAACGGCTCTAGAAACCTCCGGCGACAATCCTTCAATAAAGTATTCTGAAGGCACGCCGACAGTCATTTTTTGGATGTCCTCTAATTTTGGAGACAATAATTCTTCGCCATATTTGCCGGCTGGCGGAGCCGCGCTGGTGGCGTCATGGCGATCTTGTCCGGCGATTGCCCGAAATAGGATTGCCGCGTCTTCTACGGTTTTTGTAAACGGGCCAATCTGATCCAAACTGGAAGCCATAGCCATGAGGCCGTGCCGAGACACTGCTCCGTAGGTTGGTTTCAAGCCCACCACTCCGCAAAAACTTGCCGGCTGGCGAATAGAGCCGCCGGTGTCCGAACCCAATGA
The DNA here is from genome assembly GCA_964361795.1 of uncultured Candidatus Saccharibacteria bacterium. GTDB lineage: Bacteria > Patescibacteriota > Minisyncoccia > UBA6257 > WO2-44-18 > CAYIBZ01. Next base: position 9,038 of record CAYIBZ010000019.1, on the reverse strand, counting down.
CGCGACCGCCATGTTAGCGGCTACTGCCGCCGCCGAACCGCCGGAAGAACCGCCGGGAACTCGTTCCAAATCACGGGGGTTTCTGGTTTTTTTGAAAGCGGAATTTTCCGTGGAAGAACCCATCGCGAATTCATCCAAATTGGTTTTTCCTAAAAACACCGCTCCGGCTGATTTTAATTTTGCAATCACAGCCGCGTCGTAAGCCGCTGTATAATTTTCCAAAATTTTAGATGCCGCGGTCGCCGGCAATCCTTCTATTAAAATGTTATCTTTAATCGCCATCGGCACGCCCGCCAATGGACTGACTGGCTCATTTTTAGCCACGGCAATATCGGCCAATTCGGCCTGCTTTAGGGCTTGGTCTTTCGCCAAATTCAAATAAGCGCCAATTTCTTTGTCTTTACTTTCTATATAATCAAAAAACTCTTTTGTAATATCAAAAGCGGAAAATTCCTTTTTCAAAAGGCCTTCGTGAAACTTTTTAATTGTGAGATCGTGAAGGTGGGTCATTAGAACACCGGCGGTACTTTAAGATGCCGCCCTTCTTTTTCCGGGAAACTGTCAACAACATTATCGGGCCCAAGACGATCATCCAAAATCTCATCTTCCCTTAAAATATTTCTCAATTCCGTGCCTCCCGTCATTGGCTGAACTCCATCGGTATTCAAAGTTTCCAATTCTTTGAAATGGCCTAAAATTTCCGACAAATCTTTCAAAAATTTATCGCTTTCCTTTTCGTGAAGCTCCAGCCGGGCTAAATCCGCCAAATGTTCCAAAGATTTCTTATTAATCTCCGCCATACGATAAATATAGCAAAAAAAATCCGCTTGTTTAAGCGGTTCTGAATTTCTTGTCCACTTCTTTCATAATATAACCGTGAACTTCCTGTTCAAATGCCCTTAGGGCGCCGTAGAGCGCCAGATGCGCGTCTAGATAGCTTTTAGATAATTCAGTTTGATGTTTATAAAATGGCTCTTCCTCGCCTTCGCGCCATGCCTCAAAAATCAGCAAATCACCTCTTCGTTCAACTCGGATCTCAAATAATTTCACGCTGACTCCTCAAAAAAACTTAACTAATTATTGCATTAATTAGGGACTAAGTCAACAGTTTCAAAAACTCTTTTTCTTCCAAAATTTTCACTCCCAGTTTTTTGGCTTTTTCCAGTTTTGATCCCGGTTCGGCGCCAGCCACGACATAACTGGTCTTTTTAGAAACCGACTCGCTAATATCGCCTCCTAATTCGCGAATTCTTTCTTTTGCTTCATCGCGGCTCATTGACTCCAACGTGCCGGTGAGAACAAAAGAAAACCCTCCTAACTTTTGACTTTTGATTTTTGATTTTTGGCTTTCAATAACGACCCCCGCCATATCTAATTTTTTCATAAATTCCCTGTGCCGTTTATCTTGGAAATAATCATAAATGCTCCGCGCCACCGCCGGCCCGATGTCTTGAATTTCCTGAAGTTCCGTAATGGAAATATTTGTAAAAAAATTCAGCAATCCCAAAATTTTTGAACTTTGAATTTTGCTTGCCTCGCCGGCAGGCGGGAACTTTGAACTTGCGGTTATTTGCCGAGCCAATAACCGCGCCGTTTCTTCTCCTACGTGTAGGATTCCCAAACTGTGAATAAATTTTTCCAAAGACACTGTCTTTCTCGTCTCAATTTCGTTCACTATGTTTTCCGCCGATTTTTCTCCGAATCTTTCCAGCGCGGCGACATCGCCTTTCTGAACGGTAAAAATATCGGCGGCGTCGCTAATCAAGCCCTCGTCTAAAAACCGGTCTATTATTTTCGGGCCGACGCCATCCATTCCAAAAACCGCCGCAAAGTGATATAAAAATTCCCGCTGGCGGGCGCCGCAATTTTTATTTACGCACCGATAGGCTACCCCGTCTTTCACGATTTTTGAGCCATCTACCGGGCAAGCCGCGGGCATTTTAAATTCTTTTTCCTTGCCGGTCCGCAAATCTTTCAAAACTTGAGTGACCTGTGGAATAACATCTCCGGCTCGCTGAACAATTACGGTGTCCCCAATTTTCAGCCCTAGCCGCTGGATTTCATCGTAATTATGAAGCGTCGCGTGAGTAATAGTGATACCGCCAACCTGTACTGCCCGCAATATCGCCACGGGAGTCAAAACGCCGGTTCTGCCAACTTGAACTTTTATATCCTCAACAATAGTGGCCGCTTCTTTGGGAGAAAATTTATACGCGATCGCCCCGCGAGGCGCCTTTCCAATCACGCCGCCCGTTTCAAAAGTTTTGTTGTCATTAACGATTGTTACTATGCCGTCAATTTCATAGGGAATTTTTTCTCGGTGCTTTCCCCAATAATCATGAAATTCAAAAACTTCTTTCATTGAAGCGGCTCGTTTGTTATGCGGATTGATTTTGAATCCCCAAGAATGCAAAAGATTGTGCTCTTCCTCGTGAGTTTTCTGGCCCGTATCGGTCACTATGGCGTATTCAAAAGAATCTAGTTTGCGGCCGGCGGTAATTTTCGGATCCAATTGACGAACGGTGCCAGCGGCCAAATTCCGCGGATTAGCGTAAGTTTTCTCGCCTTTTTTTTCTAGTTCTTTGTTGATTCGCTCAAATTCTTTTTTATTCAAAAACACCTCTCCCCGAACAACGAGATGCTTGGGAATTTGGATTTTGAAATTTGAACTTTCCAATTTAAGCGGTATCGCTTCAACGGTTTTCAAATTTTGCGTAATGTCCTCGCCGACCAATCCATCGCCCCGCGTAGAACCTTGAACAAAAATTCCGTTTTCGTAAACCAATTCAATCGCTAGCCCGTCAATCTTGTGTTCGCAATAGAATTCGTTCTTCACTTCGCGGCCAAGATAGTTTTCTAATCTCTTAAGCCAATCGCGCATATCTTCTTCGGAAAAAGCGTCATTAAGAGAGATCATCGGCTCCTCGTGCTTAACCTTTTTAAACTCCTTTAATGGCTCCCCAGCCACTCTTTGGGTCGGAGAATCCGGCGTTATTAAATCCGGGAATTGCTGTTCCAAATCAAAAAGCTCCTTTTTCAAAGAATCCAACGCCTCATCGGAAATCAGCGATTTATTCAAAACATGATAGGCGTAGCGGTAGCGATTAATTTCCTTTTTGAGCTTTTCTGCGCGCTCTTTGGCCTCCGGCTTGTTCATGAATACTATTTTATCATATTTAATGAACTAAAAAGACCCGGTGCCACAATGACATTGTGGAACCGGGTCTTGCCATACACCTTCTCTGTCAGATCTTTTAGAAGGCCTTCCAAAAAATCATAAACTGCTTTCTCTTTTTCTTGATTGGTACGCATGCCGACAAGACTTAGAAGATTCAAACTGCCTTCAGTTTGCTTCACCTGTTCCCCTGCCCAATAAGCCGTCACTCGGACTTTCAGAGCGGTATAAGATTGCAGTTCCGAATTAAAATCATCGGGACAAAATTCCAGAACCAGAGACAGAGTTCCGGGAGCGGCCGGATCGGACGCAGTATTTACTCCTAAACTAGTCAAAGTTTCCGTCAGCTTCCGTCTTAATTGTTCCTCTTCTTGAGAGCGAGTCTCGCTATCAAGGATGGGTTCGGTATAATTTTCGCCTCGGTAGGCCTTGAGATCTCCAATGACCATCGGATTTTCCTGAACATTCAAATAAGAAACAGCGCACGATGCCATAATAAACGTTAAAATCACGGCAAATCGCGCCATTTACGCCTCCTAAGTACTGGAGCTATTTTAGCATATTCTACCGCGCCTGTAAAGCTGGACCCAAAGTCAGCGCCAAAATGGTAAAGACGGCCAAAGTCCAAATTAAAATAATAATCCCCTCTTTGCGATGCTCCGGTTCGGTCATCAAAGCCGCCGCGTAGATCAAACCGGCGACAAGATTTAAAAACCCAACCGCGACGCCAACCCAAAACCATTTTTTATATAATTTAAATTTATCCTCCATTATAAGTGTCTCTAACGGGAGACATAACCTAACCAATTCATTATAACATCGCCAAAAAATAAAACAAAAGCGCTGGCGATTGCCAAAAACGGTCCAAAAGGTATAGCGTCCTTCAACGACTTATGCTTCAAAAGCAAAACTCCGGCCGCCCAAATTCCTCCAACTAAAAACGCGGCCATGATGATTAATAAAATCTTGGGCCAGCCAAATATCAATCCCAAAACAGCGGCCAGCTTCAAATCTCCCATTCCCATCCCTTTGCCTTTGGTAGCCGCGATAATCAAGCCAAAAATTAAGGCGCCGACGCCGAAACCGATTGCGTTATTATAGCCATGAACGGCTAGAAATCTCACGCCGATCAGCCCTAATGACACATTCAAGCCGTCAGGAATAATAGATAAGCGAAGGTCAATAAAAGCGATTAAAAGCAGAATCAATAAAGCCAAAATCCAAAGCGCTGATTCCGTGGAAAAACCGAATTGCCACGGAATCAGCGTTAAGATTAACCCAGCCAGAATTTCTGAAGCCGGATACCGCCAAGACAGCCTGTGCGCGCAATGGCGGCATTTTCCCCGTTGAATTAAAAAACTGGCCAATGGAACTAATTCGTGCCAAGCAAGAATTTTTCCGCACTGCGGGCAATGAGATCGGCCTCCTATTCCTTCTTTCCTGTATCGGGAGGCGATGACGTATAAAAAACTCCCAATCGCTAATCCAAATAAAAATAAAATGGCATAAATCATCAAAGTTTAAGCCCGATGGCCACCGCTAGCGCGGGATCAAATTCTTTCACTATTTTAACCGGCAAATTAATTTCATTTTTCCAATGTTCCACGACCCCGGGAATTTTCGTTCCGCCGCCGCAAAGCATCACTTCTTGGACTTCCTGATTATAAATTTTCTTGAAACACCGCGCCGTCCTTTCGCTTTCGCTAATTATAACATCTAAAATCTGCCTGCCCAGATTGGGCGATTCCGTCAAAGACACTCCGGCGAAATCCGTGTGAGAAATGAATTTAGCCAAGCCGTTTTGAGCAATCGTGAAATGAGTGGAACGCCCGCCAATATCCGCGATCATCACAACCTCGTTTTTTCCCCGCGTTAATAATCTTGCCAAACTTAAATTCTCAAGTTCAAAAGATATAATATCTATTCCAGCGCCGGCAAAAATTTTTTGATAATTGATAAGAAAATCGGCGGGAACGGCGATGGATAAATTTTTCCCCGGTTCCGTTTCAAAATGAGCCGTTGCTAGAGAAGAAAATTTTATTGGAATAAAATTGCTGATTGACGTAAAAGCCGCGAATGCGGGAACGGCGACCGCGGCTCTCATTGCCTGAATGCCCGCTTTTTGAATTCCAATTTTGATAGCCGGCACGGCGTCTTCCAAAGATAAATTATGAATGCTTGAATGGAACGGCCTCTGATGCCGCTGTACAATCACGTAATTTTTTAAACTGCCAGTCTCGTCAAACTCGGCGATTTTAATCGCGGTCGTGCCGATGTCAACAGCCAAATGACGCATGAATTATAAAAGGGCGATAATGTCTCTGACCGTGATCGCGATCATCACGAATAGCAAAAAAACGAATCCGGCCGCGTTGGCGGAACGTTCAAAGCTGGGAGAAAGCGGCGAACCTTTTATTTTTTCTAGCAAAATAAAGAACAGGCGGCCGCCATCCAGCGCCGGAAAAGGCAAAACGTTTAAAATTGTCAGATTTAGCGAGATTAGGGCTAAAAGCTGAACTAAATAAATCATTCCCAATTCTCCGGCTTGATTGGCAACCCCAAAAATTCCTACCGGCCCGACAAATCCAGCCAAAACTTGGCCTTGAGTAACTAAACTGGCTATTAAATTAAAGAGTCCCAGTAAAATTCCCCACATCAACAGCAAAGAATTTTTCAACCCTTCATATAAACTCGCGAAAAATGAACGCTTGTCCACGCCGGCCTCCACTAACGCGACTCCTAATGGACCCTCGCCTTCCGGAACAATCAATCTAGGGGTAAGCGCGATATTCAAACTCTCGCTTCCTCTTTGGACTGTCAACGAAATTTTTTGGCCGCGATTTTTATTTACAAAATCAATAAAATCTTGAGATTTTTCAAAATTCGCGACTCGGTCGCCGGTTTTTAATCCTGCTAAATCGGCCGGACTGCCGGCGGCCACTTGAGAGAGGAGAACCGTTTTAGGAACACCGACAAAAAATATCAGCGACATCAACAGCCAGCCCAAAATAAAGTTCATAAATACGCCAGCCACAATAATTAAAGATCGCTTCCACGCCTTTTGCGTAAAAAAAGCTCGTTCGGGAATGTCGGCCTGATCCGCTTGTTGCTCGCCGTGAATCTTTACAAACCCGCCGAACGGCAGCAGATTCAAGCTGTAAGTAGTTTCGCCGATTTTTTTTGACCACAACCGGGGCGGGAATCCAAAACCAAACTCTTCCACTAAGAGGCCCAATTTTTTGGCAACCAAAAAATGGCCAGCTTCATGAATCAGAATCAGGACAGAAATGCCAATAATAATGAGGAGAATGCTCATTCGCTTAGTTCTTTAAGTTTACTTAACAACAAAGTTTCGGTTTCCTGATTGATCTTATCCACGGCATCCTGCACCTGCTTCCGCGTCTTAAATTTCTGGTCTTCGCTAATTAGTTTTTCTTTGAAAGATTGTTCCGCTTTTTTATTGGCATCGTCACGCAAAGCTCTGATTTTAATTCTGCTTTGCTCTGTCATGGATTTTACCAACTTGGTTAGTTCCGTCCGCCGTTCATTGGTTAAAATCGGCAAATTAACTCGCACCAAACTGCCGTCCACGGCGGCGCTCACCCCTAATCCGGAATTTTCAATGGCTTTCGCGACCGACCCAGCGGCATTTTTATCCCAACAACTGATATCAATTTCTCTTGGCGGGACAATGCTAATTGACCCCAGCTGTTTAATAGAAAACTGCTGTTCCATATAATTCACCTTAACGTTTTCCACCAATTTGGCGCTGGGCCGGTTGGTACGAATATTAGAAAGCTCCTGCTTTAAGGATTCAATCAAAACTTTTAATTTAGAATCAAGTTCTTTTGGTATATCCATATGCGTAAACAAAGCGATGCCAATACGCTAATGTCTGCTAATTATACAAATATTGGTATAATTAGTATGCATTCGCATATTGGTATCGCAACAAGGCTATGGCCTGCAAACTATTGGCAAAAAGTATAACAAAATGCCGGCGAAAACTACAAACACAACTAAGGTAAATGCTTTGTCCATCCCGTTAGAAGTGGAACCTATTTTGAATCGAGCCTTTGAATATCATAATTTTTCTATTTCCATTCGTTGAGCAGTGACGGCCACATTGGGCGCCACTTCTAACGGGAGACATCTCCTTATTATTCTATCAGAGCGGCTTCCAGTTGCAATCTTTTATTAACATTAAATTGATTAATCAAAGTCCACCGCTCCAAAATATTTTTTAACATTTGGTAGTTTTTGATTGGGTCTTTTCGCAATTCGGCAATTAAGCTTGTTACAAATTCTTCTATCATTCCGCTGTTTTCTTTTTCTTCATCAACCAAATTTTTGATTATTTCTTTTTTTTCGCTCGTTGCCGCTTTCATAAATTTTAGAATTTTAAATTCATCTTTTTTTTGAAAATTGCCACCGCCGCAGCGGGGTCCCGCCGTGGCTGGAAAAATTGAAAATTGAAAATTGCTATTCACATATATCTTCTGAAATCTTGATTGTAATGCCGGCAGTAATGTTTCGTAATTCCTAACATTGAGAATAATAAGCGCGTGCCGCGGCGGTTCTTCCGCGATTTTCAAAATCGCGTTCTGCGCCGGCAAGGTTAAATGATCCGCTTTATCAATAATTAAAGTTCGTTTTGTTGATACTGCTGGTTTCTGCCACAAAAAATTGGCGGCCGACCTAACCATTTCAATGCCGGAATCGCTCTGCGCGCTTAGCATTAAAGCATCTAATAGAGGCCGTTCGCTGACTTGCCATTTTTTATTTTCCAAAAAATTCGCCAGTTCTTTGGAAAATAAAAACTTCTCCGCGCCAGATTCGGACCCAAACAAAAGATAGCTGTGGGATAATTTTTCTTCCTTGATCAATCTAGAAAAATCTTTTTTTAGGTCTTCAATGGAGGCCATTACATATAATTATCAATTATCAATTTATAATTTTCAAATGATTTGTAAATTGTTTCATTGGAAATTTATTGAAAATTGTTGTTTGTAAATTGTAAATTTTAAAAAGCCCCCGAGGAACACGTCCTCAGGGGTACTGCGCAAACAATTTTGGGCTTTTTCGAGCGCTTGGCAACTGGGCGTGCACACCCAGCGAAACGCCAAGACTCGACAGGAGGCGCATCCGCCGCGCTAGCGGTTGCGCTTTAGCCCCGTCCCGGTTCGGGACTCAAACCTGACCGGCACCACCAGCAACTCCTCGTTGTTGACAACGGGGACAAGTTACCGGTCCACCGGATTTTGTGTGGAAACGGCCCGCCTAGGCACTGAACTGAACTGATTTAGCACAACTTGCCAAGGCGAGGCCTATTTCCAACACGCGAAACAACAACTTCACAAAGAACAAACTAATGGGACCGTAGGGGAACTGCTCACGTTTTGGTAACCAGATGCAAGCGACCACGCCCTACGGTCCCTTCAAATGTTCGCAAGACATTGTGAGCATTTGAAGGGACCGTTTAATTTTCAATATTGCTATTATAGCGCACTTTTTGGAACTTGTCAACCCCCCCGTTAGAGGCCGCGAGGGCTCGCAGCGCCTCTGCCTCTAACGGGGTCAATACCTTGTTACCTTGTTCTCAACCCACTATTTTTCTAAATAATAGCGCGCTATGACTTGTCATAGTGCTATTACATGTAATAGCGGGCTAGGAAAAGGTGGGGAGATTTTAGGCTCTCCCCTTTGCCTCGCCGTATCCTCCAGCTGGTGGAGTAGGCGGGCTTTGCCTTTGTCCTGCGGCTACTTGTCGCGGGATTCTTGCACGAGCCGGGACGACGACGAGAATCGGATCGGGATGAACGGCGCGAGCTCAACCTCGAGCTGGCCGTGCCTCCGGACGATG
>CAYIBZ010000018.1:5422-11396 GCA_964361795.1 uncultured Candidatus Saccharibacteria bacterium | reverse complement strand
TGGAAAAAGTGAAAGAGGCGGTGGAGGCGGGATATGACGCCATTCTTTTTGATGGGGCAAAATTGCCATTTGAAGAAAATGTCAAAAAAACCAAAGAAGTGGCGGATTATGTAAAGTCGGTGAATCCGGAAATTTTGGTGGAGGGTGAGCTGGGATATATCGGTAGCGGTTCGGTGGTTCGCGAAGAGTTGCCCGAGGGCGTTTCCATAAAACCTGAAGACTTAACAAAGCCGGAAGAAGCGGCGCGGTTCGTGAAAGAAACCGGAATTGATTTACTGGCGCCGGCAGTGGGAAATGTACACGGCATGCTTGCCAGCGCCCCGGAGCCGGCCTTGGATATTAAAAGAATAAAAGCTATTCGCGAAGCAGCGGGCGTGCCGCTCGTCCTTCACGGCGCCTCCGGCAATACCGATGAAGATTTGCGGGCGTCCATTGACGCCGGCGTAACCATCATCCACATCAGCACCGAACTTCGGGTCGCTTGGCGAAAGGGGATGGAGGCGGGATTAAAGCAAAAACCCGATGAAATCGCGCCTTATAAAATATCCGAGTCGGCGCTTGAAGAAATGAAAAAAGTGCTGGAGCATAAACTAAAGTTATTCAATAAAATTTTGTAACTTGTAATTTTGGGTGGATGTTATACAGCAATGAAGGTTCATTCAAGAGGTGCGCGATGAAGATTTTGCGTAAGGGAAGGCATTATAGAAATCAGTATGTGGGTAGAGTAATTCTCTGCCGTGATTGTAAAAGTATATTGCAAGTTCAAGCAAAAGACTTAAAAGATGGCGGCCGAGAATTGATTGACAAGAAGTATGATTGGTGTGTTCATTGTCCAGTCTGTCTTATCAATCTTCTAATCAAAGCCAGAACTTTGTGCGTACCAAACGATGTTCTTAATTATCTTGCCGAACATAAAGCGACCTAACAGTCGCTTTTTTCTTTTTCAGCTACTATGGGAGTACTTGTTGCCAAAGAACTCAAAATCGGCTACCAGCGAACCCAATAAATCCCTCGCATAATCAAGTTATGTAAGGGACGCGTAAACTCTTTATTATGTCTTTGTTATGTATGGGATGTTAGTAGGCACTACCCTTAAGGGTAGTATAGGGCATTTTCTTTTTGTGTTTTTACGATACAATCTATTCATATGGAAACCCCCGAATTCCTTCCCGAAAGATATCCCGAACTCCCCGGTTCCAAACCGGTTGAACGGGCCGTTCAAAAAAAGCTCCAAAAAGGCAAAAAAGGCCCCCAGACCAAGGAAGAGCGAGTTGAAGCGTATCTGGAGCGGCTGGAAGATATCATCAAAGACAAAAGAGGATTTGAACTGATCAAACACCAGATTTTGGAAAAGTACACCACCAAGTACGAAGAAATCCCCGAAAGTTATTGGAAAGCGCAGGAAGAAGAAATGCGCCGCCGGGGAGAAGCCGCCGATTGGTCTCAAGCCACCGAAAAACAAAAAGAAGAAATAAAACGAAAAACCGCCGAATCCGTCTTAACCGACCAGCGCGCCTCACTGGAACAATGGGTGGACTATTTTGCTTCCTCCGATTCCGACCATATCCCCAGAAACCTCAAATACTGGGTTTTTCGCAGCGTTCTCGGTCTTCAAGAGTTAGTCAAGAAAAAAGAAGACGGCAAGGAATACATAGAATTTCCCAAACGTTCCAAAGGCACGGTCAAGCCGTTCCCGGACATCAATTACGAAGCGTTGGGCTATGTCGTTGACGCGACAATCAAAAACTCGGAAGGCAAGGGAATTGAGTTTGAGCACGACATCCAGCCGGAGGAACGGAAAGCGTTTCTAACATTCCTCCAAAAACAAGACTTTGCCAAGCTCTATGGCTGGGCCAATGAACTGATGACTCCTATCCCAAAGCATCTGTTGCCGGTGACAGAAGGAAAGTGGGTGAAATATGCTCAAGGATCCAACCCCAAAGAACTCGTCAAAACTATTCGAGGCAAAGGCACCGGCTGGTGCACTGCCGGACTCAATACCGCCAAAACTCATCTTCAAGGCGGCGATTTTTACGTTTATTACTCCCTAGACGACAAAGGCGAACCAACCCTTCCCCGCGTCGCTATTCGGATGTCTGGTCATGACAAAATAGCCGAGGACCCAAGAGGCATTGCCTACAAACAAAACCTTGATCCCTATATGGGTCCGATCCTTGAGAAAAAGCTCAAAGAGTTCGGCGTAATAGGCGACGCCTACAAGAAAAAAACAGCCGACATGAAGCATTTAACCGACATTGAAAACAAAGCCAAGCGCAACGAATCTCTTGCAAAAGACGACCTTATCTTCCTCTACGAACTCAAATCTCCAATAGAAGGCTTCGGCTATCAAAAAGACCCCCGCATCCAAGAACTCCGCTCCCAAAGAAACCCCGAAGAAGACATGCTGATTATCTTTGAAGCCACCAAAGACCAAATCGCCCGTAACCCAAAAGAAATCACCCTTCGACAAGCTCAGGGCAAGACGATCAAGGCCTATGTCGGCCCGCTCGTTCCCGGTATCTTTGACAAAATCCAAGAGTTCAACATTGAGCACATCTACACCTCCTTCCCCGAAGGCAGAATTGAGAAAAAAGAGATTGAAATCGGAGGAAAAACCGAAAAAGAATTGGAAAAGGAAATGAAAGATAGGGGAATCAACACCAGCAATTACGCCAAAGATATGATGAGGAGCAAAGACTTCACTATCCTCAAAACCAAAGAACAAATCTCCACCGTCCGCCTCAAAGTCAAAGATTTATTTCCGGACAATAAATATCACACAACCGATGAAATCTACAAAAAAGCCCAAGAACTTGGACTAGAACTTTGCCCTGCCGAAGTCGGACCGAATTACCGCTTACAACATCAAAACCAACCCCTAAATGAATGGATTTATATCGCCATGAAACAGATTACCGACCGCGGTGGCCTTCCGAACGTCTTCGAGCTGAGTCGCCGTGGAGACGGTCTGTGGCTCGACTTCAGATGGGCTAGGCCTACGAACGACTGGTTTCCAGAGTACGCCCTTGTCTTCTCTCTTCGCAAGTCTAAAACTCAAAGTTTATGAAGCATAAATTAAAGATCAAGCACCATCTCTGCTATGCCGACGACTTTGTTGTGCTTTCACATGTGAAAGCACAACTTGAGAAGCTAATACCAAAAACGTAGGAATTTTGAAGCATGGCAACGCAAGGCGTTTGCGGGCCATTGTCAAAAAAGGCGAAATCGGCTACTATTGAACCCAATGGATCCCGTTAGAAGTGGCCCCAGCGATCGGCCGTTTATCTAACCGGGAAGATATTAAGAAAAACTATGTTAAAGGTTAAATTACAAATTTTGTGCCACTTCTAAACGGGATGGAATTACAAGTTCAAAAAAGAGAAAAATTCGGAAAAGCGGTGAAATCTCTGCGAGCGCTGGGCCTAATTCCGGCCGAGTTATACGGCAAAGGCGTTCAAAATTTGCATTTATCCGTACCCTCAAAAGACTTTAGAAAAGTTTTCAAACAGGCAGGCGAAAGCGCCATGATTAATGTTTTAGTAGAAAAAGATAAAAGGCCAGCTATGATTTTCAACGTTCACAGAGATCCGATTAACGATGAAGTCATGTCAGTGGATTTCTATCAGGTTAGACTTGATGAAAAAATTAAAATAAAAATCCCGATTTCTTTTCTTGGCGAACCCTTGGCCGTGAAATTAAAAATTGGCATTTTAGTTAAATCAATGCAGGAAATTGAGGTTGAAGCCCTGCCGGGCAACTTGCCTCATTCGCTGGAAATTAACACTGACAATTTGGCTGAAATCGGCAACAGTGTTTATGTTAAAGATTTAGCCGTTCCAGCTGATGTGAAATTGCTGGCTTTACCAGAAGCAGTGGTGGCTACCATTATTGCTCCGATGACCGAAGAGCAGGAACAGAAACTCGCCGCCGAAGTTAAAGTTGAAGACATCAAGGCTGAAACAGAAGAAAAGAAAGCTGAAAGAGCCAAAGAAGCGGAAACTGCCGCTCCTTCCGCTGAAGCTCCAGCGGGCAAACCAGAAAAGAAATAACTTACTACTAAGTAGCTAGTAGTAAGTAGTAAGTAGTAAGTATAATGAGAGTATGCGGTTTTTAGGCATTGTTTTTTCGGCAATTTTCTTTTTTCTAGCCGCTAGCGGCCAGTCGCTAGCGGTTAATTCGGTTTTTGCCCAGCAAAATTCCGCTGAAAGGCAGTCTTTAGAAAATCAGTTAATGGAGTTAGAAAAACAGATTGACCAGCATGAGGCCGCTATTGAAATTTACAAAAAGCAGGGCAAAACTCTTCAAAACGAAATCAGCGGCCTTAATACCAAAATCAATCGGATTAATCTTCAAATAAAAGCCGTCAATCTTTCTTTGGCCAAATTAGACAACGAAATCCTGGACAATAAAAACGAGATTCAAGTTACCGAAAACAAGCTTACGCTAAATAAAGACGCTTTGGCTAATTTAATCCGCAATCTCTATGAAAACGACCGGGCCGGACTCATAGAAGTTCTTTTGAAGAATCCTCGTTTATCTGATTTTTTTAACAACGCCAATAATCTGCTTTCTCTGCAGGGCAGTCTATCGGTAACAGTGTCGCAAATTACCCAATTGCGGACCAAGCTGATTGATGAAAAAGAAAATTTGGCGGCAAAACGAAGCGAAGCCGCGGCCCTGAAAGCTTATCAAGATTCTCAGCGAAAAAGCGTTCAAGGCGTCAAAAATGAGAAAGCCAATTTATTAACGCAGACTAAGGGGCAGGAATCCAGATTCCAATCGTTATTGAAAGAAACTAAAAAAACCGCCGCGCAAATCCGCAACCGGCTGTTTGAATTTATTGGCGGCGGCAGTTTAACTTTTGAGCAAGCTTACGAATTCGCGAAAGTCGCCGAGCGGGCCACTGGCATAAGAGCCGCGCTGATTCTGGCGGTGCTTGATCGCGAATCGGCCCTTGGCAGAAACGTTGGCCAATGCGACTACCGGACCGCGATGCACCCGACTCGCGACTTGCCAATTTTTCTGGCGATTTTAAACGATTTAAGAGCCGTCGGCAAACAGCCGCCGGAACCGGTTAAAGTTTCTTGCCCGATTGTGGCGGATGGCGCTTACGGAGGCGCTATGGGCCCGGCCCAATTTATTCCGTCAACCTGGAAATTGTACCAATCTAAAATTTCAGAAATTACCGGAAGCAATCCCACAAATCCCTGGAGCCACGGCGACGCTTTTGTCGCCTCCGGTTTGTATTTAGCCGACGCTTATAATTCCAGTTCTTGTCTCAACTACGCGGAAGAAAATAAAGGCACTCTGCCTTATCAATTTTTGCGCGAACGCTGCGCGGCGGCAAAGTATTACGCTGGCGGGCGCTGGTTTCGCTATCGCTTTTTATACGGCGATCCCGTAGTTAAAAGAGCCGAGCGGATTCAAGCGGATATTGACACTCTCAATTCTTAAATTGTACCCTGAAGCGGAACTTTGAAAAGGAAATAAAGATGTTCAGATGGTTTCTGGCGAAACGAGCCGCCAAACTGCTTAGCTTGAGAGATAGGGGCAAGATTGAACTGTTCTGCGAACGTTGCCGCATGAAACTTAGGATTGGCATTAATACCGATAATCAGCCAGTAAAATATTGCTGGAAATGCGAATATATCATCCCCGATGAACAAAGCAAAGATGCCGCCGCGGCTGGCAAAACAAGCGGCAAGATTAAACTCACAATTATTTACGGAAAAGATTTTGACGAGATGCTTACTAAGATGCAGGAAGATTGTGAATTTAAGGATCATGCCGGAGTGCTTGGTTTCGCGGCGCACTTGTTAAACGAAGCGATCAAAACGACCAAAAGCGGGAAGAATCTTCTAATATCCGCCGAGAACATACCCGACAGCGCGACAGTTGAAGGGCTTTCTTTGGGCAAATGGGAATACGTTGTAGATGAAGGAATGCGCTTAAAAAGAAATAAACCGGAAGAGGA
>CAYIBZ010000018.1:0-5322 GCA_964361795.1 uncultured Candidatus Saccharibacteria bacterium | reverse complement strand
AAAGAAGAGCAGGATTTGCAATGAAGATTTATTTCTGTTGAGATTTTTTGATTTTATCCAAAAGCGTATCTAAGTCGCCATCCAGCACTTCCTCAACGTTGTGAACTTTCACATTAAATCTATGATCGGTTATTCTGTCATCCGGGAAATTATACGTGCGGATTTTTTCAGAACGCTCGGCGGTGCCGATGAGTTCATGGCGAGTAGCCCCTAAAACGGCTTCTTCTTTCGCGCGCTGGATTTCAAAAAGTTTGGCGCGCAAGATCGTCATTGCCGCTTCTCGGTTGGCATGTTGGGAACGTTCGGCGCGGGAAGAAATTACAATACCGGTAGGTTTATGGGTGACGCGAACGGCAGTTTCAACTTTGTTGACATTTTGTCCTCCGGGCCCGCCAGCGCGTGAAAAAGACACCTCAATGTCATTGGGGTTAATTTCCATTTGTTTCGGTTCTATTTCCGGATAAACAGCGACAGTGGCGGTAGAGGTATGTATTCTGCCGGCTTTTTCAGTTGTCGGGACTCGCTGGATGCGATGAGTGCCGGATTCTTGTTTCAGAGCTTCATAAGCTCCTTCGCCGGAAATTCTGCCAATAAAAGTTTTATATCCGCCGATATTGCTCGGACTGGAATCGGAAACAGCAAAACCCCAGCCGCGCTTTGCGGCATATCTTTGATACATTCTTACCAAATCTCCAGCAAAAATAGATGCTTCATCGCCGCCTGTACCGGCTCTGACTTCGAGAATTATTTTGTTCATAATTAACTTAATTTAGCAGAGCTTGACTTTTTAGTAAAGGTTTGCTATAATTGCCGTAATCTTAAGATTCCTTCAGGGGCCTGACCGCGAGGTATCGCGGCCTGTACTTTCAGAAAGGTGGGTATGCGATGGGAAATCCTGTTGCGAACCCGAAAGCGATGACAGCGAGCCATGTGATTGGCCGATTCGCCGAGTGTCAGCGTCGGTTGGAAGAGGCGGGTCTGACTTTCGAGGCTTGGCAGCTGCCCATCGACGATCCTGAATTCCGAGATCGTCTGGTGGAATTCTGGATGAGCCGTGGCAGTCAGAAGGCCAGTCCGGTCGCCAGTTCCATCTTCCCCGCCACCATCGACCACACCCTCTCCCTCAAAGAGCTGATCGCCGCCGGCAAGTACGACTGGGTCAATTCCGACATCACCGAGAAACACTTCTCGAGAGACAAAAAGGAAGGCAAAGAGAAGGTAGACCTCGAACTCATCCATCTCAACAAGCAGATGAGCTCCGAAGCCGTCATCTCCGAACTCAAGAATCGAGGTTATCGCCCAGCCAATCTCTCCGAACTCCTCGCCTTCGGTGAGAAGTATCCCGAAGAGCAGCGCAAGTATCCTATTGTTGCCCTCGACTCTGTTTGGCAGGACTGGAATGGTAAGCGGAATGTCCCATATCTCTGGAACAACACTGACAAGCGGAATCTGAACCTGAATTGGCTCGAGAACGAGTGGAATGATTACTATCGTTTCCTTGTTGTTCGCTGGAATTCTCATTTTGTTAGTTGTTTTTTCCATCCCCCAATCATTTTTCCTATCTCACTTAAGGGGATGGAGATGGCAATATATTTTTTATCATCCAACATTTTTACCTCCCATCCGATTTTAAGGAGAAGTTTGAGGCGATCTAATTTATTGCTAGCTTTAAGGATTATTTTCATTTTTCCTTTATCGCCAGCATATGCGGTAGAAAAGATTTCTTCAGCGATCTCTAAGAAGAGCGCATCAATTTTTACACCCATAGTATATCTTGAAAGTTTCGGGATATGTTCAAGCCAGCTATGCCAGAGTTTATAAACATCAATAATTTTTTGAAGAATTGGTACAGAATTTTTAGATAAATTTCCCGAGGGGGGGGGTCTTATTGTCTAAATTATGAAAATTCAATTGACTCATAAATTTGAAGATATTATATCAGTAGAGAATCTATTATCGGCTTGGCAAGAATTTATCAAAGGCAAGCGCAACAGGCGCGATGTTCAGATTTTCTCAATTGATTTGATGGATAACATTTTACAACTCCATCAAGATTTAGCAAGTAAAACCTACCAACATGGCGATTATTACGCTTTTCACATTAACGACCCGAAACCCCGTCATATCCATAAAGCCAGTGTCCGAGACCGCCTTCTCCACCACGCCATCTACAGAATACTTTATCCGTTTTTTGACCGAACCTTTATATCTGACTCCTTTTCTTGTCGTGTAAACAAGGGAACTCACAAAGCTATCAACAGATTTCGCAGTTTTGCTTATCAAGTCAATAAAAACAATACCAAAACCTGCTGGATTCTCAAATGCGAAATCAGAAAATTCTTTGAGAATATAGATCACGAAATCATTTTAAAAATCCTCTCTGGATACATATCAGATTCGGATATTATTTGGTTGCTAAAAATGGTAATTAGCAGTTTTTCAAAAAAACCAAACTGTGGCTTGCCATTAGGAAATCTCACATCACAATTATTCGTTAATATCTACATGAATAAATTTGATCAATTCGTTAAACATAAACTGAAAATCCAACACTACATCCGCTACGCCGATGACTTTGTGATTCTTTCACGTGTAAAAGAATCGCTGGAGGATTTAATTCCCAAAATAGGAGATTTTCTAAAAAGAGAACTTAGATTATCCTTGCATCCTCAGAAAGTTTTTATCAAAACTCTTGCTTCCGGAGTAGATTATCTTGGCTGGGTTCATTTTCCGGATCATAGAGTTTTGCGGACTGCTACCAAACGAAAAATGATGAGACGACTTGCTAAAAATCCTAAAAATGAAACAAAGCAATCTTATTTAGGATTACTGAAACATGGGAACACTGAAAAGATTAGGCAAAAATTAATTGCTACTTTTTCGCGTTTTTCTTAACGCGAACTTTCTTTACGATTTTTGTAACTTCCGCGGCTTTCGCGCGGCGAGCTTTAAAGCGTTCAACTTTACCCGCGGTGTCAATAAGTTTTTCTTTGCCGGTGTAAAAAGGATGGCAATTACTGCAGATTTCAACTTCAATTTCCGGTTTTGTTGAACCTACTGTAAAAGTTTTTCCGCAAGCGCATTTGGCTTTCGCCTCTGGGAAATATTTAGGATGAATATCTGTTTTCATATTTAAGGTATTATATCGAATTGACTTTAAATTTTCAATAGCGTACTATGGACTGCAAGTTCTTTCAAATCCGCAACCAAGAAAGGCAACCCTGATGGCGAAACACATCCTCCCGCTGGCCGCCCTGCTTTGTTTTTCTAACTGCACGATAATTCGTGAAGATATTAGAAAGACCGGACTTTTTGGCGACGACCTGGAAAAAATGATGGCCGCGTATCAAGAAATCAGGCCCGATCAAACTACCAGAGAAGATTTGGAAAGGATTGGTTTTAAATTAAAGGGCGTCAGTAACGTTGAGCAAAGTGTCGGTTCAGACGCGATTAAGGCGATGTTCGGTTCCAATGTTTTTCAATCGGCAGGAACCGATAAGGCCAAAGTGGACGAATTTATGAGTTCCATGAACGATTATGAGATGTTCCTGATTCCTTTCAGAGATATTGTCACTACTACTGATCGAATTTACTGGAGCCGGAGAGATATGTTTCGCGAAGGAAAAGACGCCGCCATTATTATTATCTTTAAGGGCAATAAGGTAATTTTCCGGGGCAAAAGATCGGTTGATATCAAAGAAAAAGTTTCGGATTACGCTTTTGGACAAGGATTTTTGGAATTGATAGAAAAAGTCGCGACTTTTAGCGGAAATACCAATGGCCTGTTTGACCGTTTAGGGAGATAGAATTCTTCAACAACCCCCTCTTGACTGGGGGTTTTTCTTTTATTACACTGCTTAATACCGATGTTAATGATTGAACCTCGAAAATTTAATACTTATTATCACTCAAAAATTTTATAGTTGTCCTAATTTATTTCTTAGAGTAATCGCGAATAATGCGAATCAATCTTGAATAATGCGAATTCGCATTATTTTTAAAAGTATTTGCATTATTAGCGAAAACTCTTTTTATTGAGGATTTGATCCTGGTCCAGGATGAACGCTGGCGGCGTGGATAAGGCATGCAAGTCGAACGGATCGTTCGCTTCGCTCACTGAAGCGATGCAAATATACGAATGACATACCAATTATACGAATTCGTATCATTAGTATGAATTAGTATATTAGTATCGCGGTAGCGAGCGGAGCGAACGGTTAGTGGCGAACGGGTTAGTAACACCCTAGTACCTACCTTTGAGTCAGTCATAGCCCGAGGAAACTCGGGGTAATATCTGATGGTCTGGCAGTCAATTTATACCTACAATTTTCAAGGTAGGAAATTCCAAATTCCAAATGCTAAATTCCAAACAAATTCCAAATTCAAAAATCCAAAATTCCAAACGCGTATTTGGTATTTGGTGCTTGTGATTTGTGATTTATTTGGTATTTGGTGCTTGTGATTTGTGATTTCCATCTTTGAGTAAATTGCGGTTATAAATTGGCTGCCAGTAAAGAAGCAATTCGCTCAAAGATGGGCTTAGGTCCGATCAGCTAGTTGGTAGGGTAATGGCCTACCAAGGCTACGACCGGTAGGGGGGCTGAGAGGCTGTTCCCCAACGATGGAACTGAGACACGGTCCATACTCCTACGGGAGGCAGCAGTCGAGAATATTCGACAATGGGCGAAAGCCTGATCGAGCGACGCCGCGTGGAGGAAGAAGGTCTTCGGATTGTAAACTCCTTTTCATGGGGATGAAGGCGCATCTCACTAAGGCGAGATGCTCCAATGATCAATTTTCAGTTTTCAATTTTCACTGAATTTTCAATGCATCAATTTTCAAGACCGATTATTTGGTCATTGAAACATTAAGTCATTGATTGATAATTGGAAATTGTAAATTGTAAATTTTGAAGCACCGAACTTTAGTGAGGTGCGTCTGACAGTACCCATGGAATAAGACGCTGCAAACTTCGTGCCAGCCCGGTGCCACAACATTGTGGTGCGAGGGCTGATCTGGCGCGACCTTGTGGAGCAATCCACATTGAATAACTTTGCTTATATGCTGGAACATTTTGATGGCGGCGACGAGCTTTTGAAGTTCGTTTCATCAAAACAATCAGCAGGGAAGTCGTAATTGACCCCTCAGAGACTTGACCTGAAAGATGGTCGGAGTCATCACACTGTGATGGCTAACACGCAGAGCCCCCGATAAATGTCGGGGTGGTGATATAGTCCAACCTTGTTGCCAAATGTTGTGGCAACCGGGCCAGCAGCCGCGGTAATACGAAGGCGTCAAGCGTTATCCGGATTTATTGGGCGT
>CAYIBZ010000017.1:0-12747 GCA_964361795.1 uncultured Candidatus Saccharibacteria bacterium | reverse complement strand
GCCCGTCAGGACAATATTGGAATGGATCCGCGTGCGTAACGACTACGACTACAACCACGACTACTTGTCCATCTGGCCAACATTTAGAAGGGTCATCATGCGTAAATGATGCCACTACAACTACCACTACGCCAACTACTTGCCCATCAGGACAGCATTTGGAGGGATCGTCATGCGTAAACGATGCTACTACTTCGTCAACATCAACAACCACCACTTGTCCATCCGGCCAATCCTGGAACGGCACTGCTTGTGTCACTTCAACTACTCCAACGTCGTTTAATCCAAACTGCCCCTCTAATCATTACTGGAATTCTGGCAGTCAGACTTGCGCGATTAGCGTCCAATACGGCCGCCACTTTATTGCAGAGCTTAGAACAACGCTTAGAGGTTTCACGAATTTTATTGTAAATATCTTTAGATAAATTTTGCCACTGTCACGTTGCTTGTCAGCCAGTTCTTTTTCATAAGGAGAATTTATTTGTAGTTGGTAAAATTAGTCTGTATCTTATTTCTAGGTGAAACTACAAGATTATCCCAGCAGTTTTATTAATTATATGAACTATACTACCGAAGCTATTTGGAACAAGATACAAAACGGTGTCTTTGTTATAGCCGAAGCCGGTAAGAATTTTATTCATACGGAAAAAGAACAGTCAGTCAAGGTTTATTTAAAAAACGCGATGGAACTGGCGCGACTGGCGAAAGAAGCTGGCGCCGATGCGATTAAATTCCAGACTCATGTGGCCGAAGACGAGATTTTGAATATTCATGTTGATTCACCCCATTTTCCTAACTGGAAAAGTGGCAGACGAGCCTGGATTACTCGTAATGAAATGGCAACGCCTATAAAAGAATTTTGGAAGCCGCTTAAGAAGTATTGCGAGAAAATTAACATTGCTTTTTTCTCTACCCCGATGAGTCGAGCTGCCGCTTTTAAGTTAGCCAAGATAGGCATGCCGATTTGGAAGATTGGTTCTGGCGATATACTGGATTTTACAGCCATGGACTATATGCGCAACACCGATTTGCCGATTATTATGTCTTCTGGTATGAGTACCGTTGACGAGGTAGAAAAAGGTTTAAGATTTTTACGTTCCAATAATAAGCGAGTGGCGCTAATGCATTGTCTTTCTAAATATCCTGGTTTGCCGAAGGAAGCCAATCTTGGAACCATGTTGTTTTATCAAGAAAAATGGCCAGATATTCCTATTGGTTTTTCCGAAAATTCCATTGGTTATGAACCATCAGTGATTGCTGTTGCCTTAGGGGCGAAAATGGTTGAGAAGCATTTTACTTTGCGTCGCGATTTGTGGGGTCCGGATCACAAGGTTTCTTCCACCCCGAAAGAACTGCGGGAATTTGTTACTGCAGTTCGTAAAGTGGAAGCCGATCCGAGAGAAAAAGAAAAATGGCTTAGCCATCCGAATTTTAAGATGATTTTAGGCAAGAAAGAAAAAAAGTTACAAGAGGACGAAAAAGTATTTCGACCTCTATTTAGAAAAGCGCTGATGGCGGGTCAGGATATTTCTGCTGGTACGATTTTACGTCCGGAAATGATTTACGCGATGCGTCCACAGCAATATGCTGGTGGTTTACCATCAGAGAAATATGAGGAAGTTATTGGCAAGCGGATTGTGGCGAGTCTAAAAAAATATGACCCAATTACGCCAGATATTTTAGCTATCTAATTTTAAGATTTATTGATATACTGTAAATTCATTATGCAGACTCCTAAAATAGGGATTGTAGGCGTGGGGTGGGTAGGATCCCAATTGAAAAAGTATTTTGAAGAATTGAAAGGCTATAAGTCGGGAAAAGATTTAATGCTTTTTGATATTGATAAAAAGAAATGTATTGGCGACATTAATAAAGCGGAAATTATTTTTGTCAGCTTGCCAACGCCGCGAAATCCTAAAAATGGTTCTTGCGATGTCTCAATCGTGGCGGACGCGGTTGGGAAAATTAAGGGGCAAAAAATTGTGGTTATAAAATCCACGGTTACGCCGGGCACAACCGAATCATTGCAAAAAAAATATCCCAATCATAAATTTTTATTCAATCCGGAATTTTTAAGCGAAAAGACCGCTTGGCACGATATGTTGCGCCCCGATCGCCAGATTGTCGGATTTACGACAAAAAGTTTGGATGCCGCTCATTTGGTTTTATCTCTTTTGCCAAAAGCGCCATTTATGTCTCCCTGGGGCATTGGCACTTATAATCAAGTGCGGATTACCGCCACCGAAGCCGAAATTATTAAATACGCCGGCAATGTTTATTTTGCCCAAAAAGTTAATTGGGCTAACGCTTTAGCAAAAGTTTCGGAGAAAATGAACGCGGATTATGAAAATGTGAGGATGGGTATGTCCGCGGATCACCGCATTGGCGATTCTCACCTTGATGTTAATCATGGCGGCTATCGCGGTTTTGGGGGCTATTGTTTCCCAAAAGATTTATCTGCTTTCATGAGCTTCGCAAAAGAACAGGGAATCCATGGCGTTTACAATCTTTTGCTGGGAGCTTGGAAATTTAACGAAGATTTACTGGCCGAACAAGGACTAACCTACGATGATGTTAGCAGGCACATTAGCGAATTAAAAATTATTGGCAAGAAGAAAAAAGCAAAACGATGAATGTTAGGAATTTAAATAATTATTATATTTGGGGCATGAAAGCCCTAATTTTTGTAATCCCATTTCTTTCTTTTTGGATTGCTAAGTCAATGTTTTTTCCATACATTACGGCAAGAAATTTTGCTTTTAGGATATTAGTAGAAATTGCGCTAGCGTTGTGGATCGGGTTGATAATTTTAAATAAAGAATATCGCCCGCGTTTTAGTCCAATAGTAATTGCTATTTTGGTTTTTGCGGGCGTCATTGGCTTGGCAAATTTCTTTGGCGTTGATCCGTATCATAGTTTTTGGTCTAGATTAGAGCGCATGGAAGGTTACTTAATGATTCTTCATCTTGCTGCTTATTTTTTGATTTTGATAACAGTTTTTCGGACCAAGAAAGAATGGCTGGCATTTTTTAACGCTGTTTTATTGGCGGGAATTTTAGTTGGAGGATATGGCGTTCTTCAGGTTCTTGGCTTAAAAGAAGCCATTCAAGGCGGAGATGTTCGCATTGACGGAACGATCGGCAATCCTACTTATTTAGCTATTTATTTGACATTGGTTATCGCCATAACGTTAATTTTATTGTTCAACGCCGTAAAATCCGGATGGCGCTGGTTTTATGGAGCGGCGGCGGCGTTTTTCTTTTTCGTTTTGTTTTTTACCGCGAGCAGAGGCGCGACCCTTTCTTTAATTATTTCTACTCCTTTATTTTTGGTTTTGTATTTAATGTTTTCCGGAAAATATAAAAAGTTGGCAATTTTTTCGCTAGTTTTGATTTTTGCTTTGCCGCTGATTTTTTGGACTTTGAAAGATACCAAGTTTGTTCAGAATAGCGAAGTCTTATCAAGGTTTGCGTCAATTTCTCTAGGGGAAAAAACTATCAAGGCCCGATTCATTATTTGGAACATGGCTCTGCGGGCTTTCAAAGAAAATCCGGTCTTGGGTTGGGGGCAGGAAAATTTTTTGTACGCTTTTTCTAAATATTACGATCCGCGAATGTATGATCAAGAGCCATGGTTTGACAGGCCGCATAATATAATTTTTGAATGGCTGATTAACGGCGGGATATTAGGTTTGGCGTCGTATTTAGGAATTTTTGCCGCGTTGTTTTGGGGCATTAGAAAAATAGCGGTTCGTAAATTAGCGCCGACAAACGAAAACATTGTTTTAATTGTGGCCCCCGTGGCTTATTTTTTGCAGAATATTTTTGTTTTTGATAATTTTAATACTTACATTTTGTTTTTTGCTCTATTGGGCTACGCGCACAGTTTAGTTCAACAAGATCAATCCGTGTCCGTTGCGCCGAATACAGTGATTCAGGAAAAAAGCGCCTCCCGTTCTTTGGCTGGTTTGCTGGCGGCGTCACTGATTATGTTGCCAATAATTTATTTCGTAAATTACAAACCTTCCTTGGCGGCCAAAGGAATCATTGAAGGACTGCAAAGCACCGCTAGCAGTGTTGACCCAGTTGAGAAAACCTTGAAAAGATTTAAGACGACTATTGAACTGAATACTTTTGCGGATAACGAAGTTTTGGAACAATTGGCTCGCGTGGCGGATTTATTGATTAGCCAAGAATCCATCGCTGATAATTTAAAAGCGCCATTTTTGCAGTATTCTATCACGCAAATGGAGAATTATTTGAAAAAATTCCCTGGCGCAATTCGTTTGCATTTGATGATAGCCGCCTTATATCAGGAAGCCAGCAGATTTAGTCCGAATTTTATTTTTAAAGCACGCGATCATCTAAAAATCGCGCTAAGCTTGAGCCCTAAAAAACAGCAGATTTTATTCGTAGTGGCCGACAATTATTTGAAAACCGCAGAATTAAACAAAGCAATTGAACTTTTGGAAGAAGCGGTGGAGCTTGAATTTACCTATCGAGACGCCCATATCAATTTAGCAACCGTTGGCATTTACAGCGGGCAAGAAAATGTTGTAAGGCAGTCAATCAAAAATTTAGATGAAGTCCGGAAATTGAAATTTGATAAAAATCATCCAGACCATTCTCTTTGGGATTATATCGTTGATTTATCAAAAATAGGCGACGCTTATTTGAGAATTGAAAACAGAGAAGGGGCGCGGTCTATTTACAATCGTATTTTGGCTTTAGAGCCTGAGGTTGCAAAATATGGAGTAGGTTTGGATTCCTATCAAAACTTGTTAAAAAAGTTTGATTAGGAATTAGAGTTGATTTTTTAAGATTTTTTTGATTTGCGGCAAAATAGATAAGTTGTTTATTCTTTTCATCTTTAACCAAATTAAAGAATTCGTTATTAATTGCACTAAAATTGTTGAAATCGCCGCCCCCTCTATTCCAAACCGTGGAATTAAAAGCAAGTTAAAACCTACATTGCCAAAAGCGGCTACCAAAACATAAAGAATAAAACTTTTTTGCTGATCATAGGCGAAAATCGCATTACCAATCAAAGTTGAAGGATAGATGATCAAGATTGTAGCCATGAGGATCTGAAAAGTTAAAATTGATTGGGCGTAAGCCGATCCGAAAAGTAAATTAATAATTGGACCGGCGAATAATATGCCAATGACGGTTACGGGTATTGAAACTAGTATCACAAAGGCCGTTGTTTTTTCTAACATTGTTTTAACAAAAATAGCGTTGAGTTTCGCCATCCTGGCCATGATGGGGAATATGCTGGTAGCGATAAGCGCGGGTAAAACATAAAGCAGTTGGATGACTTTTTGGGCGGCGGAATAATAGCCAACTTCTTCACTGCTTCTCATCCAGCCGAGCATTATAATGTCGGTGTTGAGCATGATGACGCCCATTAAGCCCATCAATCCAAACGGCCAGGCGGTTAAAATAATCTGCTTAATCAATCGCCAATTAAAGTGTTTTAGTAAATTTCTAAAGTGATGGCGCAGGATGTAAAAAATGGCGACTAATCCTAGTCCGCTTCCAACGGCGTAAGCAAACGAAAGCGCTTCGCTGGTTTTGCTGAATTTTAAAAGAATAAACCCCAGCACGACTATGGCTAAATTGGTGAAAATTTGCACTCCCGCCTCTATCTGCATTTTTTCCAAAGCTCGGCTGATGGCAGATCCGAGATCGCGCAAAGTGTCAAAAGCAAAAACGAAGATTAAGATCGGCATAATCGCGGCCGCCTCTTCTATCTTTACTAGTTTCGGGAAATAGATTATCAATCCAACTACTAAAATAATCACCAATCCAATTTTTATAAAAAACGCCGTAGACAGATATTGGTCTTTCAATTGGGGATTTCGCGACGATTCTTTAGTAATTAAAGCGTTGATGCCGATGTCCGAAAAAGTGGTGAGAAAAGTGGCGATGCCAAGAGCGTAGGAAAACGCGCCCCAGCTGGCCGCGCCCAAAATTCTAGCGGCGTAGATAACAATTGCCGCTCTTAATAAGCGGCTGGCAATCTGGCCGAAAAACAGCCAGAAAGTATTTTTGGCGATTGTTTGGGTAACACCAGTGTTGCTGAAAAGCAAACCCCGAAAAATATTTAAATATTTAAACATTTAAAAATTCCGCAGTTTTGTTATTTAATCGTTGTAAAGAAATACTTTACGGTTCGTAGCAAGATTAAGAAGTCAAAAAGCAAAGATTTGTTTTTAAGATAATATAAATCATATTGGATTTTTTCATAAGTTTCTTCAATAGAAGCTCCGTATTTATAGTTAATTTGCGCCCAGCCGGTGATGCCCGGTTTTACCAGCAGCCTCAATTCGTAAAATGGAACCTCCTTTTTTAATTGTTCCACAAATTCCGGTCTTTCTGGGCGAGGCCCAACAAAAGACAAGTCTCCTTGAAGTATATTGATCAGCTGGGGAAGCTCATCAAGATGGGTTTTTCGCAGGATTTTTCCGATCGCAGTACTGCGATTATCATCAACGCTAGCCCACTTTGGCCCGTCTTTTTCGGCGTCGGCGCGCATCGTGCGGAATTTATAAATCGTAAACGGAGAGCCATTTTTTCCAAGACGCTCTTGTTGGAATATAACCGGCCCCCTTGAAGAAACGGCTACTAGAAAAGCAATTATAAGGATTATTGGCGATAACAGTATCAGCAAGATTCCCGCCAAAGCGATTCCCAGCGCGCGATTGAAAAGTTCATATAACTCATTAGTTTTAGAAAGGTTTTCCAAAAACCAGACTTCTTCCAGTTCGGCTAACGGTATTTTTTTGAAAATTAATTCGTAAAGGCGGGAAAGATCCCAAATATCAATTCCTAAAGCAAGATTTTTATAGATTAATTTGGCTGATTTAGAGCTTTTTTTAACATGAGCCGGAACAGTAATGATATTGATTTTATTTTCTGTGATAATTTGCGCGAGATGCTTGAACTCCTTATCTTGAAGGCCCTCCTTCATCCAAAATTTAATTTCAAACCCCAATTGAGGATTATCTTGCAAATGTTTTGCCAGCTCTTCCGCGACTTGATTGTAGCCAATAAGCAAAATTTTATTTTTCGGCGGTTCGGCGCTTAAGATTGTATTATAATAAGTTCGCCAAATATAAGCGCCCAATCCGAAGATTAATATAAAAATAAAAAGGTTGGCTCTGGGAGTGATTACAAATGCCGGTATGAAAAAGTAGAAGATAACGATGGCCAGGAGGCCGTTGACCAAAATCGCGCTAATAATTTTCTTCGCGAAATTAATGTCATTCTTCAGAATTCTTAGATCGTATAGACCGGTGATGTACCAAATAATCAGCCAGACCATAAAGACGAAAGTAAACGGTATTAAATGACTGCTTAAGATTTTTCCGGAAATTCCGCCGTATCTTATGAATAAAGTCAGCAACAAAGACACATATAAAATCAAAACATCTCCCAAAAGGAGGGTTATTTGATTAATTCTATTAACAGAATCCATCTCTTCTATTCTATCGCAAACTTGACCCCGTTAGAAGTCCGTCAGCTGTCTCTCTTAAACTAATCAAACTGACATATTATCAATATTTTAAAAACGCAATAATGTGAAAGCGGGGTTGACTCGCAGATAAAGCGGCCTTAAAATTTATCTTAATGGCGCTAAATTCCAAGATGATTGCCGAGTTAAAGGCAAAATTATTAAAAACTTTAAAAGACTTAGACGCGGAGATTAATCAATTAGGAGAAGTTCCGGAAATGGGAACAGATATTGACCATTTTGATACGGAAACCGATGAAGCGGAAGAATACAGCACTAACTTAGGAATCAAACAATCTTTGAAAGAGCGGCGCGAAAATGTTCGGCAAGCGTTAAGCGATATGGAAATAGGAGCTTACGGAAAATGCGTTAATTGTAAAAAGGAAATTGATATTAAAATTTTGAAAGTTAACCCGGAAGCCAGGTATTGCAAAAGCTGTAAGCAGTAACTACTATTACGGAGATGTCTAACATCTCCAAAGTTTTTTCCGCCGAATTGGAAGGTATTGACGCCAAACTTATTGAAGTTGAGACCGACCTGAATGTCGGTCTTCATAGTTTTAATATCGTTGGTTTAGCGGACAAAGCGCTTTCAGAGGCAAAGGAACGAGTAAATTCCGCGCTGAAAAACATTGGGGTAAAAGCGCCGAATAAAGAAAACAGAAAGATCGTTGTTAATCTTGCTCCGGCGGACGTAAAGAAAACCGGATCGCAATATGATCTAGCCATTGCCTTGGGTTATTTATTGGCCGGCAAACAGATTAAAGAATTTGACGCTAGCGATAAGATTTTTGTCGGCGAACTTTCTTTGGCAGGAAAACTTCGCTCCATTAACGGGGCATTAAATATCGCTCGGATGGCGCAGAAAGCCGGTTTCAATTATTTATTTCTGCCAATCAAAAATGCCGAGGAAGCGGCGATGATTCCGGGATTGAAAGTTATGCCGGTAAATAATCTTCAGGAATTGATGGATCATCTGGAAGAACGATCGTCAATTTCCATCCAGCCGGAAACCAAGATCAATTTTTCTCCAGCTGTTAATTTTCCAGAAATTGCCGAGATTAAAGGGCAAGAACACGCGAAGCGCGCCTTAACTATCGCGGCGGCGGGAGGGCACAATATGATAATGATCGGTCCGCCGGGAACCGGCAAAACTATGCTGGCGCAGTCGCTAAATTCTATTTTGCCGCCGCCAACTTTGGAAGAAATTATTGAGATGACCCAAATTTATAGCGCGGCCGGAGTTTTGGCAAACAATTCGTTTATCAATTATCGGCCGTTTCGGGCGCCGCATCATACAGCTTCGCCGGTGGCGGTTGCGGGCGGCGGGCAGAATCCAAAGCCGGGAGAAATCAGTTTGGCGCATCGCGGAGTTTTATTTCTGGATGAACTCCCGGAGTTCCGGCGCGATCTTTTAGAGGGTTTGCGGCAGCCGCTAGAAAGCGGCAAGGCGGTGGTATCGCGCGCGAAAAATAATTTAACCTTTCCGGCAAAATTTACTTTGATTGCCGCGATGAATCCTTGTCCGTGCGGTTATTATGAAGATCCGGAAAAAGATTGCCGATGCGGCGCGCACGAAGTTTTCCGCTATCAAAAAAAAGTTTCCGGGCCATTACTGGATAGAGTTGATATTCAAATTAACGTGCCTCGAGTCAAGATTGAAAATTTACGGAAGAAGAATTTTGACCCGAAGGAAACAGAAAAAATCCGAAAATTGGTTTTGCGGACGCGGGATGTTCAATTAGCAAGATTTAAAGATTTAAAAAAGAAAAATATTTTCACCAATTCCGAGCTGTCTTCTAAAGAATGCGATGAAGTGATTAATCTTGATAAGAGCGGGGAGAAGTTTGTGGAAACGGCTTTTGACAAGTCGTTTTTATCCGCTCGGGGTTATTATCGGGTTTTGAAAGTCGCGCGCACGATCGCGGATTTGGAAAATTCCGAAAAAGTTACGGAAAATCATCTGGCAGAAGCGTTTAGCTATAAGGTGAAATCTTACACTTAGCGTGCTACGCGGTAAGGGAACTTGACTTCGTTACTAATTCCGCAGTTAAGCAGTTAATTCCTGAATACTTAAACATGGTATAATATATATGCTATAGCATTTATAATATACCTTAAAGACCAAAGTGTTCTTTGAGATCCTCTACGCCATCAAATATTTTTGCTTCAATTAATCTGACATACGGGCTAACACGGAAAATCTCTGACACAAAGTCAATTTCATCGCGACATTTATATGGCGTCACAAAAATGCTTTTCTGTAAGGGGTAGCAACCCCATAATTTAAGTTTAGATCTTAGAGCTTCGCGCGTTTTCTTCATTTTTTCCGGCACATCAAAAATGACAATATGCCAGACACCATCCCATTTTTCCATGGGTTGGATTTTTATATCGTCCAGTTTATATTCCAAAACACGTCGTTGGCCTGCTTCGGATAAAACGATGGTTGTTTTGCCGTTGATTTCACGCTCTTCTATTAATCTTTGGCGGCGAAGCTGTTTAAAAGTTTTGCGGATTTGCTGGCGGCGGCTTTTGTTTTGCGCCCGATACCAATTAACAAATGCCTTGGACACAGTTGCGGCCATATTCGGCGCGGCCAAAGCAAAAACCACAAATGCCGTTACGCCAGCCGTTACCGCAACCCCTTTTAGAATTTCTTTTACCAACTCCCCTCTTTTTATTCTATTTATTCTATCCATAATATTTTGTAATATTAGGTATAATATATCAGCGATAGCAATTATAACATACCCTGATATATTCGGATGTACGCGGACAGGATAGTATTTTCCAATCCAAGAATGACAGAATGACACTGAACTAACACAGCATTATGAGAGCGAGTTGAGACACTGTTTCACATACCGGTGGATTGTCTCTGCGTGACGTTTGGGTATGTGTCCGCGCGTGCGATACTCATAAAGCAGTTTCTTGAACCAGTACACGGGGTTGACAGATTTTTCCTGGGTATATATACTTACTTTTACGAATGCATATTCTGAAACATATTACGCGGCTCGCCGAATAGGCGAATTTTTCCGGTTAACGATGGAAGGCCGCGCGCGACGCGGTTTTTTCGTAGAAGACTGATGTTTGAAAAATAAATCCCGCGCATAACTTCTAATGGAAATTATGTATGGGATAAATAACAACAATGTATTTTTTGTTAATCGCATTTTCAAAAATACGTTGTTAGGTAAGTCACATAAAATTTTGGTCAAGCACCCGGAAGGGTGTAGCACTTGCTGTAATACAGTGGGTGCGTTTAAGGGCGTATGGTGGATGCCTTGACACAAAGTGGCGACGAAGGACGTAGCGTAGCTGCGATAAGTTTCGGGGAGGTGCCTAGCAACCTTTGATCCGGAAATTTCCGAATGGGGAAACCCATGAGCGCAAACCGCTCATACTTCGCGTTTTGCTTAAAGCACAAATTTCAAAGCTCAAATGTCAAATCAAGCTCAAATGACCGAATATCAAAACAATTCAATTATTTGATATTGGGATTTTGTCATTTGGATTTTAAGCAGAATGCGAAGAGCATACCCGCTGAAGCGAAACTTCATAGTAAGCGGAGGAAAATAAAAAAAAGCGCGCAAGCGCAGATTGCCCAAGTAGCGGCGAGCGAAAAGGCAAGAGCCTAAACCCAGTGCTTCGCACACAGTTTGTTAGTTACTTAGTTAGTTGGTTACTTAGTCGATTCGAAGACTAATTAACCAAGCAACTTATTACTAATTAACTAATTGTGCGCGGAGCGTTGGGGGTTGTAAGGTAAGAACATTTTAGAGATATGAAACAGGGTTCAATATAGTATCCTGTTTCGTGTTTCTAAAAAAGAGTTAAAAATTTGCTAGTTAGCTGAATCCGCTGGAAAGCGGACCCAAAGACGGTGATAGGCCGGTAAGCGAAAATTAGCAAACTCTTGTTCTTATGTCCTGTATGCAACATATCGCATCAATTTGGCGGAGCGAATTTTGAGAAAAATTCGCGACGCGAGGGCGAAGAGATAGAACTTTATCTCAAGCCAGAGCAACAAAGAATTTTTTCAAAATTAGCCCGCCCCTTCGGGGAAGCTAAAAAATGGCCAATTTCTTTGTTCGCTCGCCTTGCTTTACATTTGTAAAGCTTCGGCTCGCTTCGCGAACTTATCTCATTTTTTAGCTTCCAAATTGACGGGATATGTTGCATACAGGACTTCTTGAGTACCTCGAGGCAACTAAACCTTGAGGGAATCTGCCAGTACTATCTGGCAAGGCTAAATACACTTTGTGATCGATAGTGAACTAGTACCGCGAGGGAAAGGTGAAAAGCAGGCCGGGAGGCCGGTGAAATAGTATCTGAAACCATATGCCTACAAGGACGCGAAGCTTTATCGCTATCGCTCAAAGCTTCTATCAACGAAAAACGAATAAAAAACGAATTTACGAATGAAACTCATTCGTTTATTCGCAACAGATTCGATATTCGTTGATGGGAACTCCGAGCGGTAGCGAGGAGTGACGCGGTGCCTATTGAAGAATGAGCCGACGACTTTACGTAAGCGGCTGGGTAAGTCCGTTTAGGATGGACCCATAGGGAAACCGAGTCTGAATAAGGCGATGCCCGCAAGGGCAAGTCGTTTGCGTAAGACCCGAAGCCAAGGCGAGCTTACCCTGATCAGGATGAACTCCGAGTAAAATCGGGGGGAGGTCCGAACCGGTGGGTTGTGCAAAACCTTCGGATGAATTGGGGTAAGAAGTGAAAAGCTAATCGAGCTTGGTAATAGCTGGTTCTCTCCGAAATAGTTTTTGGACTAGCGATTGGAGATCTGCATATAGGGGTAGAGCACTAGTTGGGATTGATAGGGAGAAATCTCGCGATCCCAGTTAAACTCCGAATACTATATGTATTGTCCAATTAGTCAGAATATGGGGGCAAAGCTCCATGTTCGCGAGGGATAAAGCCCAGATCGTCGTCTAAGGTCCCTAAATTTCCCGCATAACCTGCGGGACCCCGCCTTCATAATTTATTTTATGGTGGCGGTGGCTTGCTAAGTGTTAAAGGTAGTTATTAACCATAGACAGGCAGGAGGTTGGCTTAGAGGTAGCCATCCTTTAAAGAGTGTGTAACAACTCACTGCTCGATGGCCGACGGCGCCGAAAATGTACCGGGGCTAAGCAAGATACCGAAGACACGGATGCCAGTGCGCAGCACTGGAATGACAAATTTCAAAGCTCAAATGTCAAATCAAGC
>CAYIBZ010000016.1:9720-12817 GCA_964361795.1 uncultured Candidatus Saccharibacteria bacterium | reverse complement strand
CGGAAAAAGCAAATCAAAAATTGGAAGACACGCAAAGCTTAGTAAATGGAATTGCAGAACACACGGATGAAAAATTGGATAAGTTTAATAGCCAGTATAAACAATGCGCGCCTTAGCTTAAACAAACGACATGACAGCAATCTTTAAACCATTAGTAGACTTTTTCCACTTAGCGGCTTTTGAAGTTGGTTATTGGATAACTTATTTGGCCGGCTATTTGATTTCTTTCGCGGTTTCTTTAATTCAGCTGATGATAGAATTAGGAGCTAATGTCGCCGCGAATCCGGTAGTTCAAGAGGGCTTTAAAATATCTCTGAATGTCGCCAATTTAGGGTTTGTGCTGGCAATAATCATACTGGCTTTCGCGACCATGTTTCGCTGGGAGCGATATCAAATGAAAGTGGTGCTGAAAAATTTGGTTTTCGCGGCAATCTTGATTAATTTCAGCTTCGGCATCGCCGGCGTTTTCATAGATTTTACCAATGTGCTGGGAAATTTCTTTATTTCCGCTTCCACTCCGGACAATGGGAAAACTTTCGCTGACAATCTGGCCAACGCTTTTAATATCCAGAAAATGATGTCCATTGTTCCAAAGCCCGGAACGGAAGAGGGTTCCGGATTCTTGAAGTTCGGCGCCGATTTCCTAAAACCTTTCGCCTTGCTGGCGTCCGTGACAATTTTTAATATTGTACTGGTAATAACTTTCTTCGCGATCGCGTTGATGCTGTTGGCGCGCTATATCTGGCTGATCTTTCTTTTGATAATCATGCCAATTGCCTGGATGTTTTCGGTCTTTCCGGAATTGTCCGGACACTGGAAATCCTGGTGGAGCAATTTTCTTAAATGGAATTTCTTCTTTCCGGCGGTATCGTTTTTCGTTTATTTAAGCATTCTTACGGCCGAACGGATGGGGGCTTTGGTGGAAAACGGCAGAACCGGCAAGGCCGCGCCAATTATCAACGGAACCGCGAATGCGCTTGGTTTAACTTCGCCGGATGTTATGGTCTTTGTGCAAATCTTAATCCAAGCCGCTTTAGCCTTCGGCGGGCTTTACGCGGCTAACAAAATCGGAATCACCGGCGCTAATACGGCAATGGGTTTTGCCAGAACCGCCAGTAATTGGATGATCGGAAAAACTGGCCGGGCGGCTCTGCTTCCCGTGCGAGCTGGCTTGGGAGCGGGGAAGGCGGTTGGCGCCCCTTTGGCGGCGGCGGCATTGCGGTCAAGGTTTTTCAAAGGAATGGCTGGCGCTACGGCTAAAGTGCCGGGCCTAAAGGGAGTTGCCGCTGGAATGTACAATCTGGCCGAAATACCGAAAGAAGCCGTAGCTGATCAGCAAAATGATATCGCAAAAGCGTATAAGAGCGACGAAGCGCTTTTGGTAGCATCAAAGGCCTTTACGCCCAATCCGGCTCGCAGGGCCGCTTTCGCGCAAGAAATTGTTAAGCGAAATCTGGTTGATAAAGCCGACCCCGCGTTCTTAAAGAATAATCTTGAATTAGCAGAAAAATTGGGGGTTAAAAATGCCGTTACTAACGCCGTTTCTAACGCCCCCTACCTCGCTCCCCAACTTATGAGCATTCCTAAACTGAAAGAGCTTGCTAAAGATGAGAATATTGACGACAAGAACTTTGACGAAAAAGCTATGGCGTTTGCTATGAGTAAATTTAGGCCATCAAAGACGGAAGAACTTCCACCGCAGGCAATCGAAAAATTAGCCCGTTTCTTCGCTAATGGACACCAGGAAAGATTGGCAAAAGAGGGCACATTGCCGCAACTGATATCGTTCATGATAGCGGCTAGATCACTGCAGACAACAAATCCGGGACATCCTACCGTCAGATTTGTAATGAATAATCCGGCGATGCAGAGAGTGGTAACGGCTCCCGAATACGCTAAAGAATATGAGTCATTAAAACGCTTGCCTAAACAGCCAACAACGCCGCAGCAGCCGGAGACTAAAATTGAAACTGCGGAAACCAAAAGGAAAGAGGGCCCTAATGTGGGAATTTAAAAAAAATATATGGCCGGAGAAATTACCAAAATAAAAGATTTCAAATTATTGCCGGAGCCAATAAAGGACTGGCTGTCGTCAACCCGTATTACTGATTTAATCAGCGATTTGAATAAAAAATTGAGCTTTGATGATGAAGAAAGAATACGGGTCATACCAACTATGATATTAAGACTTTGCCTTGGCGATCTTGCTCCTCAAAATTTCCTTAATGAACTAATAGGGAAATTGAAATTAAATCCGATGATAGCAAAAAGCGCCGTTCAAGAAATTTTTGAAAGTATTCTTCGGCCAATTGAGGTGATTTTAAGAAATGAGCTGAACATTGACCTGAAAACAACGATGGCAGAGCCAGAAATTCCAACACTGAAAGAAACAGGCCTGCCGCCGCTGCCGCCATTAAGAGTTCCGCCGCCGATCCTTCCGAGACCAACGCCGCCATCGTCCGCCATAGCTTCACGCGAAGGAGGACAACCTCCGATAATGAAAGTGCCAATCAACGTGCCAAAACAATCGCCAGTTACGGAAAGGGTCGAAAAAGACAATCTTGACTCAAAAATTTAAACAAATATGGCGCAATTTCAAGTTCCACAATTTATAGAAACAGAGAGTAAAATTATCGGGCCGTTAACCTTGAAGCAGTTTTTGTATATAGCGGCGGCCGGATTAACAAGCTTTTTCTTATTTTTCATACTCCAAACCTGGCTTTGGCTTATCATTACCGCTCTGATAGGAATCGCGGCGGCTTCTTTCGCCTTTATTAAAATTAACGGCCAGCCATTATCAACGATTTTTAGGGGCGCCTTTCTCTATTTTTGGCAGCCGAAACTTTATCTTTGGCAGAGAGAACAAAAGGAACAGGCCAAACCCCCCTCCTTCGCTGAAAGCTTCGGAAGGGCACAGCCATCTTTCGCTAAAGCCGCGGAGGGCAAGGCCGAGAGCAAAACTAAGATTAAGAGTCTCTGGTCAAAATTGCTGACAACCACTTCTTCAATCGCTAAAAGAGAAAAAATGCCGACGCCGCTCATTAAAAAAACGGCGCCAAATTCTTACGTTTTGACGAAAGAAAAAATGGAAGAGTTT
>CAYIBZ010000016.1:6660-9620 GCA_964361795.1 uncultured Candidatus Saccharibacteria bacterium | reverse complement strand
TAAAAAAACGGCGCCAAATTCTTACGTTTTGACGAAAGAAAAAATGGAAGAGTTTAGAAAATTAAGAGAACAGCAATAACGCTGATATAATATATATATGCCCGATAAACAGCCTTCCCAAGCAACTCAAAAATTTGTTGACATAGAGGAAATCCGCGATAACACGATTATTTTGAAAAATGGAGCAATGCGCCAGGTTTTAATGGTGAGCGGGCTAAATTTTGAATTAAAATCG
The DNA here is from genome assembly GCA_964361795.1 of uncultured Candidatus Saccharibacteria bacterium. GTDB lineage: Bacteria > Patescibacteriota > Minisyncoccia > UBA6257 > WO2-44-18 > CAYIBZ01. The sequence continues at coordinate 9,385 of CAYIBZ010000016.1, read as the reverse complement.
GAAGAAGAACAGGGATTGATAACTTTCGCTTACCAAAGCTTTCTAAATTCGCTTAATTTCTCCGTGCAGATTTTTATCCACTCCCGCCGGCTTAACATTGAAGACTATTTGAAACGGCTTGAGTCTCTTCGGGAACAAGAAGCCAATGAATTGCTGAAAAATCAAATAGCCGGCTATAGAGATTTCGTCCAATCGTTCGTCTCGCAAAATCCAATTATGGAAAAAACATTTTTCGCGATTGTCCCGTTTGACCCGATTCAGATTCCGGCCGGCGGAGCGGGATTACTTGGTAAAGTCTTGGGAATTTTTAGGAAGGAAAAGGCCGTTGGCCCATCGGAAGAAAAAGAAGTGGCTTTTCAAAGACACCTCCAACAGCTGTCCCAAAGGACGGATCAAGTGACATCCGGATTAAACGCAATCGGCTTGCGGGCAATCGCCCTGGAGAATGAAGAAATCATTGAATTGTTTTACAACCTTTATAATCCGGAAGCTATTGAGAAAAAAACGCTGGAAATAGCCAAGCAATAATATGATCCCGTTAGAGATAATCAATCCATGAATACTAATCAGATACCAAAATTCACGTTGTTACATGAAAACCGTTGTCGGACGGCCAATTTACGGATATGCCTGTCGGGCATATCCTATCTCTAACGGGATGAAAGAGGAAATAAAAAATTTAATAGCGCCGCCGGCCATTGAAGTCAATCCCAATTACTTGAAAGTCGGCAATAAGTTCGCGAAAACGCTATTCTTGTTTACTTATCCCCGTTATTTATCAACTGGCTGGTTCTCGCCGATTATTAATCTGCCAAACTTGCTGGATATAGCGATTTTTGCCCATCCCATAGACACGCCGCTGGCCTTGAAAAATCTTCGTAAAAAGACGGCGGTTGTGGAAGCGGAAATATCGGAACAGCAGGAAAAAGGATTAGTGCGCAATCCCATGCTGGAAACCGCTTATCAGGATATTGAGTCTCTGCGGGACACTCTGCAAACGGGACAGGAACATCTTTTTAAGGTTGGGGTTTATTTAACTATTTACGCTGACACGCTGGAAAATTTAAATAAATTGGAATCGGAAATTAATTATTTATTGGAAAGCCGGTTGGTGTACGCGAAACCGGCGTTGTTTCAGCAAACAGAAGGATTTTCTTCGGTACTGCCGCTTGGCGCCGATAATCTATTAGTAAACAGCCCGATGAACTCCGGCCCGCTTTCTTCTTTTTTTCCGTTTGTTTCGGCAAGCCTGACTTCCGATGAAGGGATTTTATATGGAATTAACCGCCATAATAACACCTTGGTAATCTTTGACCGATTTTCGCTGGAAAACGCCAACATGGTCATTTTTGCCAAATCCGGCGCCGGAAAATCCTACACCACGAAACTGGAAGCTCTGCGGCTTTTGATGACCGGTTCCGATGTTTTAATCATTGATCCGGAAAACGAATATGAACAATTGGCCAAAACTGTCGGCGGAAGCTTTTTCAAAATTTCTCTCGCTTCTGACAGCCATATTAATCCTTTTGCTATACCTATCATTCCCAAAGGGGAGGACCCGGGCGATGTTTTAAGATCGCATATTGTCACTCTAACGGGTCTTTTGAAACTCATGCTGGGAAAAATTAAAACCGCGGAAGAAGCTTTGCTGGACAGGGCAGTCGCCGAAACCTACGCCGCTTTTGATATTATCCCGGGCAAAGATTTTTCCACCGCCCAGCCGCCGCTTTTGGAAAACTTGCAGACGGTTTTAGAAAATATGGAGGGGGGGCGGGATTTGGCGACCAGATTGTACAGATTCACAAAAGGAAGCTATGCCGGTTTTACTAATCGGCCGACCAACATTGACATTAAAAACCGTTTGATAATTTTCTCAATCCGCGATCTGGAAGACGAATTAAGGCCGATCGCGATGTATATGATTCTAAACTTTATCTGGAATTTAATCAGATCGGAATTAAAGAAAAGAGTTTTACTGATTGACGAGGCGTGGTGGATGATGAAATATCCCGACGGCGCTTCTTTCTTGTTTGGCTTGGTAAAAAGGGCTAGAAAATATTTTTTGGGAATAACAACGATAACTCAAGATGTTGAAGACTTTTTGGGATCGCCGTTCGGCCGACCGATTATCACTAACTCATCTCTTCAGATTCTTCTGAAACAATCTCCGGCGATGATTGATTCGGTGGCGAAAACTTTTAACCTTACCGAGGCGGAAAAAGGGCTTCTTTTGGAGGCGGGAGTGGGCCAAGGGCTTTTCTTCGCTGGATTAAACCATGTAGCCATTCAAATTATCGCTTCGTACGGCGAGGACAAGGTCATTACAACCAAACCGGAACAGATTTTAGAACAGCAAATATGAGAAACAATTTTCAATTTTCAATTTTCAATTTTTCCCGCCACCATTTTCTAGATTTTTTGGGGGCGGGACCCCGCCTTTGGCGGTGGCAATTTGCGATCATATTATTTGTAATTTGGATTTTGTCATTTGGATTTTCCGGCGCTCAAGTCGCGCCCGAATTTATGGTTACCTGGAAAGCCAATAGTTACGCGCCAGCCGGCTATCAGGGTAAAATACTGCCAATCGCCAACACTCCCATTGAAGTAAGCTTTGAACTGATAGATGGCGGCAAACTAGCCGATCTTTCCCGCAACGAAATCCGCTGGTATTTAAACGGCAATTTTGAAAAATCCGGAAAAGGATTGAAAAGTTTATCTTTCAGCG
>CAYIBZ010000016.1:2960-6560 GCA_964361795.1 uncultured Candidatus Saccharibacteria bacterium | reverse complement strand
TTAAACGGCAATTTTGAAAAATCCGGAAAAGGATTGAAAAGTTTATCTTTCAGCGCTGACGGATTAAATGGCAATAATCAGCAAGTCCGAATTACCGTGATGAATTATAAAGGAACGGAATTGGATGAAATCGTTGACATTCCCATGGCAGTTCCGGAAGTCGTGATAGACGCGCCTTACCCTGACAATCAAGTTGGCATTGGAGAAAATTTTCTTACCGCGCTGTTATATTTCTTTAATCTGGATAACGCGAGCCAAGGCGCTATTAATTGGTCTGCCAACGGCGCGGACAGCCAAGGATTGGCGGATAATCCGGAAATCTTGAATTTAGACACAAAGGATTTAGATAGTAATACGCCGATAAATCTTCAGGCAAGCGCGCGGAATTTGCTGAACCCATTTGAAATAGCGGTAAAAATAATTAATTTGGCAACTAAATAATTATGAATTTTAAATTTTTCATTTTAAGCTTTTGGATTCTGATGGCAATAGCCGCGCCATTATTAGCCCCCGCCGCGGAAAAAGGTTATACGCTCATTGTTCCGTTCGGATCGGAAACAAAAACAATTGAAAATCCCGGACAATACATCCGTTATTTGTATCAGTTCGGACTGGGCGTAAGCGGCTTGATAGCGATGGCGATTATCGTGTTCGCGGCGGTAGAATGGACAGTTTCGGCCGGCAATGCCGCTAAAATAGCGGACGCTAAAGACAGAATTTATAAAGCCATAATTGGAATTGTCTTGCTGTTCGGAGCTTATCTTATTTTGAACACCATTAGCCCGCGATTGACCGAGCTATCTCTGCCGGAGCTCAAAAAAGCCAGAGTAGAAGGAGAGGGATTAAGCGGGCTGGACCTTGCCAAGCACTATGCCAGCGCGTTCGGCCCGCTTTTAGAAAAAGCGGAAGAGGATCAGCAGAGGGCGGAGGAAGCAGGAAATAAAGCCAGTCAGGACCTGCAAAAAACTCTAGATGACCTAAGTAAAAAAGAGGTGTTGACCAAAGAGGATAGAATAAAAATTGCCGAAATAGAATTAGCCAGGGCTAAGTCCGATTATGATCGCAAGGAGGCATTGTTTAGAGAAAGCTTAACTAGACTGAAAGGCGCGTTGATGTATAATTTGGACGCAAAATCAACTAATTATATTTGGGAAGAGCTTAGAAATGGCTTAAATAATCTTTTGACGTTAGATGGGGCTAAGGCAGATAGAGAGAAAATGGCTAACGGAGTGATTGCTATAACTGCAAAATTAGCAAGGATGTATTTAGTAGAATCACCAAATTATATTAGTGAGGGTAAGCAAGGTCTTTTTAACAATTTGAAACAGTCTGGCGCTGTTTATCCGGCTGGAACAGCGGAACTAAATCTTATTAGAACTGATGGAAAATTAATCTATTATTTTAACCCTTTCTATGTCAATAGGCATGAAAAGGGTATTGATATCGTAATTTTTATTGAAACGTCGTATATCACGTACGATGACACAATGACTAACGCCTTAAAGGCGCGGTTGGATCTGGAAACGGCGGAGGCAAAATATAAAACGTTGATTGAAAGCAAATAAAAAAATACATAAATGAAATCAATTTTTAAGATATCAATAATAATTTTAATAATCGCCGGATTGTCAATCGTTGGATACTTGGCTTGGATATATTTGGTTGCTCCAAGAATTACGCCATCAGAAGAGACCGCTTTACCCGGAGAAGCGCAACCGGCAATTCCCAACGTTCCCGTGCCGCTAACCGCGAATAAAGTTTTTGATTACTGGATAAATAAAAAGACAAAGGAAGTCCACTATTTAGACGAAAACGGCCAAATTTATAAAATCACCAAAGAGGGCGAACAAGTTTTAAGTTCTCAAAATATCGCCGGCCTCAATCATATTAAGCCAAACGGCGACGGCACTCTTGTTTTGGTCGGGTTTGGCTATCCCGCAACCCCAACTTTCGCCATTTTTAATACCCTGACGAAATCCTGGCAAGCGATGCCCGCCAATACAACAAGCGCCGCGTGGAGCCCTTCCGCGCCAACTGGCGGACCCCGTTTGGCCTATCTGCGCAACGGCCGGCTTTATCTTTTGACTTTGGCGGATCAAAAATCCAAAGAAATAATAAAGATAGACCAAAAAGACCTGGAATTAGAGTGGGTTTTGCCTGATGTTGTATATCTGAAGGAGCGGCCTTCTATTCAACTGGCGTCGTCAATTTGGTCAATAAATATCAATACAAAGGAAGTTAGATCGCTTGCGAAACCCGAATCGGGCTTGTTAGTGCGGTGGTTTGGCGACAGCAAAACGGGAATAAAATTTACCAATTCTTTATCCAAAGAAAATTTGCTCCAGATCGTCAATTTGGATAATCAGCCCCTGGGAAGCGTTGGACTGATAACTTTGCCGTCTAAGTGCGCCTTTAATGCTTTGGGAACTGCTCTTTATTGCGCGGCGACAAAAACAGAAATTAGCGGCGTTAGTTTGCCCGATGATTACTTAAAAAGAGCGGTTTATTTCCAAGACGATATATATCAACTTTCTTTGATTGATCTTGGAGGACAGCTGATCGGCCTGCCGACGAAAATTTTAGACACGGAAAGCGTTAAGATAGTTATTGACGCCGACCAGCTGGAGGTCAACAGCAAACAATTGTTATTTATAAATAGATACGATAAGAAACTTTACTCATTGGCATTATAGCGGTTTGACGATTACACACCGCTCTCGGCCTTCGCCGGCGCTCTCGCTCTTGACATCCGGACGAGTGGAAAGCTCCACATGAATAAGGCGCCGTTCGTAAGCGTTCATGGCCGGCAAACGAACTTCTTGTTTGGTGGCAAGAACTTTTCTGGCGGCCGCCTTGGCGAGTTCCACGATAATGTTCTCGCGTTCTTTGCGGTAATTATTAATGTCAACAAAAATCATGGGAAGATTATTTCTCTTGCCAGCAAGATTGATTAACCGTTCAAAATCAGCCACCAAATTCGGCAGCCAAGTTTTAATCCATTCTCCTTCGTTAACAAAAACGATTAGTTTATTAGTTTCTTGATTAAATTCAATGGATGGTTCATTGAGGCCGATTAATTCAAGGAGTTTTTGAGTTATTTGTTTTATATTCTCCATTTTCTTTAGCAATGCGCTTGTTAATAATAATCTGCTGAATTATGGAAAAGCCCGATGTGGCCGCCCAATACAGTCCAACCGCGGCCGGCAGAGAAGTTAAGATAATCAGGGTCAAAACCGGCCCTATAAACACCATTTGCCGGCTTATTTTTACCGAATTGGCAGGCAAGCTTAATTTGCCTTGAAAGTACTGTAAAACAGCAGCTAAACCAACAACAACTATACTGCGTTTGCTTAAATCAATCAAGCCTAGCAGTGTATTATTAATCTCCTCGGGAACTGATATAAAAGAATACAAATTTTGAAACGCTTCTGGAGAAAAACCCTTCAAAATCAGCTGGTAAATTACAATTAAAATTGGCAATTGAACCAAAACTAATAAAAAACTGGTAAAAGGATTAACTTTGTGCTGTTGATATAATGCCAACAAAGCTTGAGCTTGTTTCTCGCGGTCATTTTTGTGGTCGTGCTGGATTTTTTGTAT
>CAYIBZ010000016.1:0-2860 GCA_964361795.1 uncultured Candidatus Saccharibacteria bacterium | reverse complement strand
GGAGTTGTCCACAAGTAGTCCACAAGTTATTAAAAAAAATAATTTTGATTAAGTAGTAATCCAATCTAAAATAAAAGTTATGTCCGTTGATCTAAACGAATTTTGGAAAAAAGCGTTGAGTGAAATAGAATTGCAAGTATCTAAAGGAAATTTTGTTACTTGGTTTAAAAATAGCGAACTTTTAGAAAAAAAGGACGGAGTTGCGTTAATAAGTTTTCCAAGCAACTTCGCCAAAGAGTGGGTGGAAAATAAATATCATAAAGTCGTGTTCGGAACTTTGCGAAATTTAGACGATACCACCAAGAAAGTGGAATTTATTGTTCAAAATAGCAAAACTGCCCAGCTTCTCGCCGCCGCGAAAGCGGTAAAGCCGATTCCGCAAGAAGCTTCTTCTCAAGAAGGGCAGTTAATTTTCTCCGAATTAAAAGTAGACCCGGAAACAAATCTTAATCCCAAATACACGCTCGGTTCGTTTGTCGTTGGATCCTCCAATGAAATGAGCTACGCCGCGGTAATGGCAATTTTGAAAGAAGTCGGCAGAAAATATAATCCGCTATTTATATACGGCGGCGTTGGAGTCGGCAAAACTCATTTAATTCAAGGGCTGGGCAATGAAATCAAAAAACTTTATCAAAATAAAGTTAAAGTTAAGTATGTGCCTTCGGAGAAATTCACCAATGAAGTCATTTCCGCGCTAAGAAATAAAAGAATGGAAACGGTAAAAGACCAATATAGAAGCGTGGATGTCTTAATTATTGACGATATTCAATTTATCGGCGGGAAGACTAGAACGGAGGAAGAGTTTTTCCATACTTTTAACGCTTTATACGAAAACAACAAGCAAATAATTATTTCTTCGGACCGGTCTCCAAATTACATACCAACTTTACAGGAAAGATTAAGATCCAGATTTGAGGGGGGGATGATTTGCGATATTGGCTATCCAGACTATGAATTAAGGGTGGCGGTTCTAAAGAATAAGCTTCAAGAGAAAGGTATTAATATGCCTCAAGAAGTTATAGATCAGATCGCGACTAGAGTTAAGAAGAACTTAAGAGAATTAGAAGGAGCTTTAAATAGGGTCTTATTTTATCAGCAGACGAAAAATCAGCCGGTTACAACGAAAATTGTTGATCAGGTTATTAATGAAAATTCCCATGATCCTATCGGGCAGATCAATCATAACGATATTATAAGCGCGGTGGCTGATTTTTATGACGTAAGCGCCATGGACATCACCGGAAGATGCAGAAAAAAAGAAGTTGTGGAACCTAGGCAAATCGCGATGTATTTATTAAGAGATGTATTGGATTTATCTTTCCCGTATATTGGGGAAAAGCTGGGGAAGAGAGATCATACAACTGCGATGTATTCATACGACAAAATTTCTCAAGAAATCAATAAAAACAGCGGATTAAACCAGAAAATTTTAATGATTAAAGAAAAATTGGTTAAAAGTTAATAATTGGTTAATAATTTTTGATAAAAAATTAATTAAACTAACTTATCAAATAATTTCTAACAGCTGTTGTGGAAATCTAAAACAGTAAAATGCCTGATAAAATATAAACAAATTACTCTTATCCACAAATTATTGTTTACTACGTCTACTACTAATATAAATATATAAATATGAAACTAATAATACTAAGAAGCAACTTAAAAGAAGGATTGTCGGCTGTGGAGAAAGCGATTTTAGAAAATAATAATCTTCCGGTGTTAAAGAATGTGTTATTTAAAACTTATAATAATAAGATTAAAATTGCCGCGACTAATCTTGAATTAGGGATTACTAAATTTACTTCCGGAAAAATAATTGAAGAAGGGGGTATAACGGTGCCTTTTGGAACTTTTTATGGAATTATCAATAACAGCGACAGTGAAAGGATTAATTTAGAAACAAAAAATAACACACTAATAGTAAAAACTGATAATTATGAGGCAAAAATTCAAGGCGTGTCTGAAGATGAATTTCCTATTATTCCAAAAATTGAAAATGAAGACCAATTTATTGAAATAAATAATTCACTTCTTAAAGAAGCTCTTAATAGAGTCGCCAGCGCCGCCCAAATATCCGAAATTAGGCCGGAAATTAGCGGGGTTTTAATTGATTTTCAGATTACTTTAATGAAGTTAGTGGCCACCGACGCTTTTCGCCTGACTCAAAAGATATTTAACAATAATAATTTTTCCAGCAGTTTTATAAGAGGATTTAAAGTTATTGTTCCTTTAAAAACTATTACGGAAGTGATTAAAATATTTCCTATTAATCAGCCGATTAAGATTTTTATTGATTCAAATCAAATTTTATTTAAGAGCGATGATTTAGAATTAATTTCAAGAGTTATTGATGGAGATTATCCTGATTACGAACAAATTATTCCTAAATCAACGGATAATGAAATTCATATTAATAAAGACCATTTTGTTAACGGTTTAAAGCTGGCCAGTAATTTTTCCGGGAGAACCAATGATATAAAATTAAAAACTAATGACGGCGCTAAAGTTTTAGAGATTTATTCCGCTAACCAGTATTTAGGAGACAATAAATATCTAGTTCCAATGAAATTAAAAGGAAAAGAATTAGAAGAAATTTCCTTTAATTGGCGGTATTTACTGGACGGATTGAAAACTTTAAACTCGGAAAATATTTTTTTTGGCACGAATGGCAGCGCCAAACCGTCCGTAATAAAATCTTTAGAAGATGATTCTTATCATTACATCTTAATGCCGATTAAGTCTATGGGAGAGTAGGAATTTATTCTCCGTCGCCGAATACTCCAGGCGTAAGCCCGGAGATGAAGACGCGGAGAACCCTCCGAAGCCTTGGCGAAGGAGGGTTGGGGCTTTGGAGAATTCC
>CAYIBZ010000015.1:0-14378 GCA_964361795.1 uncultured Candidatus Saccharibacteria bacterium | reverse complement strand
AGTAGAGTTGGGCCTTGATCTTCAAGCCCTCTGACATAATGTCGGAGGGCTTTTTATTGGCAAGGGGCTTTTTACCAACGAATAACGAATAGTGTGAAACTCGAAGGTCCAATGCTATAATAAATTCAAATGACCCTGATTAAAAACATTCAGGTAGTTGACGGTTCTGGCAAGCCGGCTTTTAAGGCCGATGTTCTTTTGAAAGACAATAAAATTTCCGCCATCGGCCAATTCCCTAATAAAAAAGCCGATTTGGCTATTGACGGCTTAGGCCTTTATCTCTCCCCGGGATTTGTTGACGTCAATACTGATTCTGACCACTATCTTAGTCTTTTTACGGATCCCGCCCAAGAAGATTTTTTAACGCAAGGCGTCACTACAACTTTCGCCGGCCATTGCGGTTCTTCCTTGGCTCCGCTAATTTACGGCGGCTTGGAATCAATCAGAAAATGGGCAGACATCACTAAAGTAAACGTGGATTGGCACAGCGTTGCTGAATTTTTAAAAGTTCTGGGGAAAATAAAATTAGGGGTTAATTTTGGAACTTTAGTCGGGCATGGCACAATCCGGCGGGCCTTAACAGGCGGCCAAATCAGAGATCTTACTGACGGTGAGCTAATGATTTTTAAAAATCTGCTTCGCGATTCCTTAAAAGAAGGCGCTTTTGGAATGTCCACCGGGTTGAATTCCGCCCACGCCCGTGAAACTCCGTATCTTGAAATAAAAGAATTAGTCAATATCGTCGCGGAAAATAATGGAGTTTATGCCACTCACTTGCGGAATGAAAAAGAAGGACTGCTCTCTTCAATTCAAGAAACCTTAAAATTAGCCGATGAAACCAAGGCGCAAGTTCTTATCAGCCACCTAAAGCCGTTGGCGGGATTTGAAGAAGACCACAAAGATGCTTTGGAAATGATGAAAAGCCCTAATGTCCACTTTGACAGTTACCCTTTTGGCGTCACCGTCGTTCCTATCCATACGATGCTGCCGGACTGGGCTCAAGTAGGCAATTTTGAGACATTGAGATCTTATCTTGATACTCCCCATATAAAAGAAAGGCTGGTGAAAGATCTGATGGCCATCCACGGCGATGAACTAGGCGATATCCGCGTATCACAAGCTCCGGGACTGCCTTATCTGATCGGCAAAACTGTAAGGCAAATCGCGGAAAATCAAAATCTGGATTTATCCGAAGCCTTAATTAAGCTGATGCTCTTAACCAACTTCCGGGCCATTGTCTTCCATAAAAATATCAATCAAAAAATGATTGTTGACAGCTTGTTTCACCGGCAGGCTTTCGTCTCCACTAATGGAGCGAGCTTGCCGTCTGATCCGGATATTTTAAAAGATGAAAGGTTTTATAACACCTTCCCTAAATTTTTGGAAATTATTAACCGCGATAAAAATCTTAGTCTGGAAAACGCGATTAAAAAAATTACTTTGGAACCGGCAAAAAAGTTCGGCTTGAAAGACAGGGGATTGATAAAAGAAAATAATATCGCCGATCTCAATTTATTTAGTTTCGGCGCGGATGGAAAATTCCGACTATCTTACGTGATTGTTAATGGACGTTTGGCGGTCAAAGACGGCGCGGTTCAAAACATTTTAGCCGGTCAAGTTCTCAAAAGAGAATAAAAGAGATGTTCGCGAAGCACAGGCCAGACTATTTAATACTGCTTTGCCTTGCCTTTTTAGTAGTGTTCGGACTTGTGATGCTGGCAAGCAGTTCTTCTAATTTAGGGCAAGAAAAATTCGGAGACAGTTTTTATTATTTGAAACATCAATTGCTTTACGGATTAGGTTTGGGATTTTTAGGATTTTTCCTTGGCTACAAAATTTATTATCGGCGCTACGAAAAAATAGCGATGATTCTGCTGTTAATCAATATCGGCTTTTTGATTCTGGTATTCACGCCGCTGGGAGTCAAAGCTGGCGGCGCGGAACGATGGTTAATTTTGGGGCCGGTTACTTTCCAGCCGTCAGAATTGTTAAAACTTACTTTTGTCGTATATCTTGCCGCCTGGCTCTCCAAGCATCTTGATAGGCAAAAAAAATTTTGGAAAGGATTTGTTCCTTTTTTAGCGATCGCTGGAATAATTTCCGGATTGCTTCTTAAACAGCCGGCGACTACCATGGTCGCTATCTTAATGGGGACCGGATTAATAGTTTATTTTGTCAGCGGCGCCAAATTATCCTACATTTTCGGCACAGCGCTATTAAGCGTAGCGGCGTTTGCCGCGGTTGTTTACTTGACTCCTTATCGCTGGGAAAGAATCATCAATTTTATTAAGCCAAGCGCCAATCCGCTTAGCGGCGGGTATCATATTAATCAAGCTCTCATCGCTATCGGATCCGGAAAACTGACCGGCGTCGGTTTCGGCCAATCAACAACAAAAATAAACTATTTGCCGGAACCAATAGGGGATTCAATTTTTGCCATCATTGCCGAAGAACTGGGTTTCATCGGATCGGCGGCCTTAATAATGGTTTTCGCGGCTTTAGTTTTAAAAATTTTGCTGATTTCTCAAAGAACCAAAGACCGTTTCGGCCGGTTGATGCTCATTGGCTTCGGGTCCATTATTGGACTGCAAACTTTCATTAATATCGCCGCTATCTCCGGCCTCATCCCGCTCACCGGCGTCCCATTGCCATTTATCAGCTACGGCGGCACCGCCCTCGCGGTTTTCATGACTATGGGCGGAATAATAGCCAACATTTCCCGGCACGCTTAAAAAAACAGTCTCGCGCGCGAGACTGTTTTTTTAACTAGGCAGTCATTTTCGTACTGCTTCGGGAAGCCCAGAGCGCCCACGCGCCAATCGCTAAATGAAGAATAGTGTCCAATGGATTTTGTAAATTCGCGCCCAAGAAATTTGGGCCAATAACCAAGCTGTAAAGGCCAACCAAGACGCCGACAACTCCCAAAAGCTTGACTAGTAATCTCTGCATGCCGCCTGACAGCATCGCGGAAGCTAATAACGCGACTGCTCCCAGTACGAGGTGAGCCCAATTTTCGCTATTATCAAACCACCAAGAATCACCGAAAGCGCTTTGCTCCGGCGTTGGGCCGATAACTCCGACAAAACCAAGAACGCCCGCTAGCGCAAGAACAGCGCCGCCGATTTTAAGAAATTGTTTTGGATTCATAAATTAATAAAAACATAAGAGCGACCTTTCGGTAATTACAACCTAAATTTCATTATATCATCACTGATATTTTGAATAGGATAAGTTATCCACACAATGATATAATCAAACAAATGAGAAAATTACGCGTACTTCTTACTGGCGGCGGAACCGGAGGCCATATTTATCCTATTATTGCGGTTGCTCAAGAATTGCGTTCTTGGGCGGAAAAAAATGAGGTCAGGAAGGACATCCGCTACTATGGCCAGCCGGACAGCTGCCGTCCGGCTCTTGAAGAAAATAAAATCCGAATTATTAAAATCGCCTCCAGCAAGTTAAGGCGTTATTTTTCTTTCTTAAATTTCTTGGACGCGTTTAAATTTGTTTGGGGATTTTTTCAAGGACTCTGCAAAATTTTCTGGTTCATGCCCGACGCCGCTTTTTCTAAAGGCGGCCCGGGAGCGTTGTCGGTCTTGTTGGCTTGCCGATTTTACAGGATTCCGATTGTGGTGCATGAATCGGATCTGATACCCGGCCTTACCAATAGGGTTTCCGCCCGCTGGGCCAAAACTCTAGATCTTGCTTCGGCATCGGCTATTCCGCGATTTCCAAAAACAAAAGCAAAAATAAATATAGTCGGCAACCCAGTGAGGCAGGAATTATTAATTAACACGCCCCAAGATCAGGCAAAAACCGCTCTCGGTTTTGACCCGAAAAAACCATTAATTTTAGTTCTCGGCGGCTCTCAAGGATCGGCAAAGATTAACAATTTTATTTTAGAAAATCTGGAGCAATTTCTGGCAAAATTTCAGGTTTTGCACCAAGTGGGAGGGGAAAAGCGTCAAGAATATCAAACTCAATATAATTTTATCGCGAAAAGCCTTTCTCCGCTCTTGGCTCAAAATTACAAATTTGTTGATTTTTTATCCAAAAATCAGGGATTAGCGCTTGATGCCGCCGATATGATTATTTCCCGGGCCGGCGCCGGAGCCATTGCTGAAATTTCCATTAAAGGAAAACCGTCAATTCTGATTCCTTTTCCCGATGCCGCCAACGGCCACCAGCGGCAAAACGCCGATGAATACAGCAGAACTGGCGCCGCGATTTTAATAGAAGAAGAGAATCTTCTGCCAAACGTGGTCATCGGACAAATAGAAAAAGTTTTGCAAAGCTCCGATTTAAGGGCTAAAATTGCCAGTGCGGCCAAAGGATTCGCGAAACCGAATGCCGCTAAAGAAATCGCGAAGCATATTTTGGAACTCTGGCGCTAATATGATGTCACCAAAACCAAAACAAGAAGTTAGAGTAAGAATCGCGCCCTCGCCAACGGGCTATCTTCATATCGGAACGGCCCGAACCGCTCTTTTCAATTGGCTTTTCGCCAAAAAACACAATGGAAAATTTATTTTAAGAATTGAAGACACCGACTTGGAGCGTTCGGAAAAAAAATATGAAAAAGACATCATTGAGAGTTTAAAATGGCTCGGGCTTGATTGGGATGAAGGTCCGATTCGCCAGACCGATCGGCTTGATGTTTACGAAAAATATATCAATCAGCTGTTGGAGGAAAATCTGGCTTATTACTGTTTTTGCTCAAAAGAAGAACTGGAGAGCCAAAGGCAAGCCGCCCTTATTCAAGGCATAGCGCCAAAATATAGCGGCAAATGCCGGCCATTGTCTAAAGATCAGATTAAAGAGAAGTTGGCGGCCCAAGAAAGTCATGTAATCCGCTTCAAAGTTCCAGAAACTAAAGTTATATTTAAGGACCTGATCCGCGGTGAAATCAGCTTCAATGCGGAACTGATGGGAGATGTCGCCATTGCCAAAGATCCGCGAGCGCCGCTCTATAATTTCGCCGTTGTGGTTGACGATGAAGAAATGAAAATTTCTCACGTTATTCGCGGCGAAGACCATATCGCTAATACCCCGAAACAAATTTTGATTCAAAAAGCTTTGAATTTTAACCAGCCGCATTACGCTCATTTGCCGCTAATACTGGATCCGGACCGCAGTAAAATGTCCAAACGATATTCCGCCGTTTCCATCGCTGAATATCAAAAACAAGGATATTTGCCGGAAGCGCTGGTTAACTTTCTGTCTCTGCTCGGCTGGCATCCCCAAGGCGATAAAGAAATTTTTTCGCCGCGGGAAATTCTGGAGCAATTTGATTTGGGCAGAATCCAAAAAGCCGGCGCGATTTTCAACGTGGAGAAATTAAATTGGCTTAACGCCCAATATATTAAGAATCTTGATAATCAAACGCTTGCCAAACGTCTTAAATTGGAAACAAATGAAGCAAATCTGAAAATTATCTCTTTGGCGCGAGAAAGAATGGAAAAGTTAACCGACTTCAAAAATCTGGCTGAATTTTTCTATCAACTGCCGGATTATCAGCCGGAATTATTAGTATGGCAATCCGCGTCCAAAGAAAAAATTCTCGCCAACTTATTAGAAGCAAAAAAGATTTTATCCGCGGTTGGCGAGAAATCTTTTAACAAAACGGGGCTTGAACGGCTTTTGATGCCAGCCGCGAACGAACGGGGACGGGGAGAATTTCTCTGGCCTATTCGGGCAGCTTTGTCCGGCCAAAAAACCTCTCCGGGCCCCTTTGAAATAATGGACGCGCTTGGGGAAAAAGAAACTTTACTAAGGTTGCAAACGGCTATTGGTAAATTACAAGAGTAGTCCCAAAATCAAAATGCAAAATGCAAAATTACAATTCAAAAGTAAAAAATAGTTTTGAATTTTTACTTGTAATTTTAACTTTTAATTTTTTACTTTTTACTTTTAGCCAAACAGCGCTAGCCGCTTCTTCCACCGATTTGCGCCAGTCAATTCAAAATAAATCCCAAGAATTACAGAAAATCAATGGCCAGATTCAATCCGTACAAAAACAATTAGATGCCGCTAAGGGCGAGAAAACAACCCTAGAAAAGGAACTTCAAAAACTCCAATATACCGCTAATCAGCTAAGTTTAAGCATCAAATCCAGTGAAATAACGATTGAAAAACTAAAGCTGGAGCTGAATTCTTTGCAATATGACATAGACGAAGTTCGGAATACCATTCAAATAAAAAAAGAAACGATTGCCAAGCTTATACGGGAACTGCAGGAAAAAACTCGCGAAAGCCTCCTGCTTCTTTTCTTAAAAAATAAAAGTCTCGCGGAAACTCTTTGGGAAAATCAAAGCATTAAAAATATTAACAGCGGACTGTCGTCAGAAGTCAGCGGCCTCAAGACTCTTGGCGCCCGGCTTGACGGCAAATTCAAAGAAACGTCGGAGAAAAAGCAGGGCATAGAGCTGGAAACCGCGAATCTCAAACATCGAAAATTCATTCTAGACGATACTAAGCAAGAGCGCCAAAAACTTCTGGCGCAAACCAAAAATCAAGAAAAAGTTTACCAGCGGCAATTATCAGAGCTGGAAAAGAAACAGGCGGCAATCAGCGATGAAATTGACGTTATTGAAGACGAATTAAGAAAGTCGTTTGACCCCAGCCTACTGCCAATCAAACGCCCCGGCGTGCTTGCCTGGCCAATCCAAAACCAGCGCATTACCCAAAACTTCGGCGAAGTGTCGCATCTTTACCGGGGGAAACCCCACAACGGCATGGACTTTGGCGCCATTATTGGAACAGAAATTTTCTCCGCTGATGACGGCATTGTCATTATGGTTGGCGATAACGGGCGCTATCAATACGGAAAATACGCGCTCATCAAGCACGATAATAATCTCGTGACGCTGTACGCGCATTTGTCCAATAATAGAGTCGTTCAAAAAGGAAACGCGGTGAAAAGAGGCCAACTAATCGGTTATAGCGGCAATACCGGCTATTCAATAGGCAGAGGGCATCTTCATTTCGGGCTTTATTGGGAGCCATCGGTGCGGTTGGAGAATTTTCCCAACTGCAATTGCGGATTAGTGCCCATCGGCATTACCATTAATCCGCGAGACTATTTATAGTATAATTTAAGCAGATGGATTCAATGTCCGAATTTTGGAATACGTTCGGCAGATTAGCCGCGAAATTAGCCGGCTTGACCTCCGACTTGCTTAAACCGGTATTTATTTTCTTCGGAAACGCCATCCGTTTAATAATTAAAAGTTTCGCGGCTCTTTTTAAGTCGCTAGTAGACCTGCTTTAATGGCCAAACCATTTTTATCGGTAATAATACCGGCTTATAACGAAGTCAGCAGACTGCCTCTGACATTGATAGACGTAGATAAACATTTATCCCAGCAAGAATATTCTTACGAAATTTTAGTGCTTAATGACGGCTCCAAAGATTCTACGGCTGAAATGGTAAAAAGATTCGCGCCGCTGGTTAAAAATCTCAAACTTGTGGACAATCCGGAAAATAAAGGCAAGGGAGCGGTTATCCGGCAGGGGATGCTGGAAGCAAATGGCAATTGGCGTCTTTTTATGGACGCTGATAATTCTACTTCCATAGTAGAGTTCAATAAAATGCTGCCCTACACGAAAGATGGGTATGACGTGATCATTGGATCGCGATCGGTAAAAGGAGCCAGACTTAGCCCGCCCCAGCCGATTTATAAGCAACTGGCCGGGAAAGCCGGCAATTTCGTAATACAACTTTTATTAGTAAAAGGAATCTGGGATACCCAATGCGGTTTTAAATGTTTTTCTGAAGAAGCGGCTGTGAAAATTTTTCCGCTGGCAAAAATAAGCCGTTGGGGTTTTGACGCGGAAGCGTTGGCGCTGGCCAGAAAATTCGGCTATAAGATTAAAGAAATGCCGGTTTTTTGGGTTAACGATGTCCGGTCTCATGTCAAATTTTCCAGCTATCTGCAAGTACTTTGGGAAACATTGAAAGTTAGGTGGTGGCTGTGGCGCAAGATGTACAAAATCCAGTAATGTGCTATATTTTCTAAATTATGGATTACTATTTAACTCCGGAACGGCTGGAAGAAATTAAAGCCGAACTAAGCGAACTAAAAACTAAAAAAAGAATTGAGGTAGCGGAACGGCTTAAACGCGCTAAAGAGCTGGGCGATCTTTCCGAGAACGCCGAATATACCGAGGCCAGGGAAGAGCAAAATCAGGTAGAAATGCGCATTGTTGAGCTGGAAGATATGGTAAAAAACGCGGTGGTTATTCAAAAATCGGCCGGAAAAGACAACGTTCAAATTGGCTCTACTGTTGAAGTGGAGAAAAACGGAAATCGTTTAAAGTATAAGATTGTCGGTCCGGAAGAGGCCCGACCGGAAGCCGGCCTCATTTCTAACGAATCTCCGCTGGGCAAGAATTTTTTGGGAAAAAAGAAAGGCGAAAGCGTAAAAGTTAAAACTCCCGGAGGAGAGTCCGTTTATAAAATAATAAACATAGAATAAGCTCCGTGTTAGAAGATATTATCAAAGAACGCCTTAAAAAAAGAAGCCAGCTGGAAAAAGCCGGCTATAATCCGTATCCGGCCAGAGTAAAACGCTCTTCAACTATTGCCGAAGCGCTCAAAAATTTTAACTCTCTTGCTAAACAAAAAAAGAAATTGTCTTTAGCGGGTAGAATTATGGGTTTGCGGGATCAGGGAAGCCTTTTGTTTGCCGATCTTAAAGATGAATCGGGAAGGATTCAGGTTGTCGTTAAAAAAGACAATTTAAAAAATTTTCAAACTCTAAAAGAAACTTTAGACATCGGCGACTTTATAGAAACTGCGGGGACTTTCTTTAAAACCAGCCGCGGAGAAAAAAGTTTAGAAGCTAAGGAACTGAACATTGCCGTGAAATCAATAAGGCCGCTTCCGTCAACCTGGTATGGCCTCAAAGATGTTGAAGAGCGGTTCCGCCGGCGATATTTGGATTTTATTTTGAATCCCGAAATCAAAGAAAAAATCGCTAAAAGATCGGAAATTATCCAATACCTCCGCGATGCTCTGGCTAAGGAAGGGTTTTTGGAGGTAGAAACTCCGGTTCTTCAGCCAATTCCCGGCGGAGCCACCGCCAGGCCATTTGTGACTCATCACAATACTCTTGACGCTGATTTTTACCTTCGCGTCGCTCCCGAACTTTACTTAAAACGATTGCTAGTCGGCGGCTTTGAAAAAGTTTTTGAAATCGGCAAGGATTTTCGCAACGAGGGGATTGACCGCGACCACAATCCGGAATTCACTATGATGGAACTTTACTGGGCTTACCAGGATTACGAAGGTCTCATAAAATTTGTTGAAAAAATTCTTAAAAAATTTATTCCCGGGAAATGGGAAAAAATTTCTTTCTCTGAATTATTTAAAAAACACACTGGAAAAAATTGGCAAGATGTGCCTAGGGACAAGCTTGATGAAATGTTTAAAAAAGAAATTCGTTTGGCGAATAAAATACAAAAAACAACTTTTGTCACCGATTATCCCGAATGCATCATGCCGTTAGCGAAATTAAAAGAAGAAAATCCAAAATTAACGGAGAGTTTTCAATTAATCGCCGGAACTGACACTGGCGCGCAAGGCGGCCCGGAAATCGTCAAAGGGTTTTCAGAAATGAACGACCCCGTTGTTCAGCGAAAACAGATGGAAGAACAGGAAAAATTATTCCGCGCCGGCAACGAAGAATCTTCGCGTTTAGACGAAGACTTTCTGGAAGCTTTGGAATACGGCATGCCGCCGGCGGCGGGCTTAGGATTGGGCATAGATCGCTTGATTGCCATTATCACCAAAAGCCATGCCATTAAGGAAATCATTACTTTCCCGACCTTGCGTCCAAAATAATAATGTGCTATAATATAGTCGGCTCATTAAAGGGGGTCTTATGGAACCGATTACCGGAGAGCTGTTGCTTGAAGTGAGGGGTACCGTATTCGATCGTAGAATTGAGGCCGACGGTTCAGTAACCTTACGTCTGGATTCGCCATATGATCGAACTTTCTGGGATATTACAATCAGCGTCGGGACAATTCGTGCCGCTGACGGCCGATCCTTCATTGTTGAAGGAAAGAAGCGTGACGATAGCTCGCATCTCGTTAATCCATTTGACACGCCAATCGAAACCAACCCGGCCAAGCCGAAAGAACCAATCGGCGGCTGGCCAGATGAAGACGCCAAATACAACCCGCCCTCAACACCCCCGAAGTAACGGGGGTTTTATTGTTTTTCTGAAAAAAAGCCGATACAATAATAGTTATGTTGGATATTAATCTGATCCGCAATGAACCGGAAAAAGTAAAATCCGGCCTGAAAGCCAAAAATGTCAATTCATCGCTTGTAGATGAGTTTTTGTCTTTAGACGCCAAGTGGAGAGAATTAATTAAAAAGCTGGATGAAACGCGCGCCCGCCTCAATCAACTTAGCAAAGAGCGCAACATTGATACAGCTAAAAAAGTAAAAGAAGAATTAAAAGCGATGGAGCCGCAACTGCCGGCTTTGGAAGAAGAACGCGGCCGGCTTCTTAATCAATTTCCCAATTTGCCCGATCCAAAATGGCCGTTAGGAAAAGATGGATCGGAGAATAAAGTCATCAAAGAAGTTGGCAAGAAACCGGCGTTTAAGTTTCCAGTGAAAGACTATTTAACCATCGCGGAGGATTTGGGAATTATTGACGTTGAAAGGGGAGCAAAAGTTTCCGGAAGCAGATTTGGTTATTTATTTAAAGAAGCGGTTTTCTTGGAGCTGGCTTTGGTTCAATACGCGATGGAAATTTTATCAAAAAATGGCTTCCAGCCGGTTATTCCTCCCGTAATGATTAAGCCGGATGTTTTTAGGGGAATGGGGCGGCTTGGCGGAGGACAAGAAGAAGAGCGTTATTATTTGCCGAAAGACGATCTTTATTTGGCCGGCAGTTCCGAACACACTATCGGCCCAATCCACATGAACGAAGTTTTGGAAGAAAATGACTTGCCAATCCGCTACGCCGGATTTTCTACTTGTTTTAGAAGGGAAGCGGGGTCTTACGGAAAGGATACAAAAGGCATATTGCGCGTCCATCAATTTGATAAAGTGGAGATGTTTTCTTTCGCGCATCCGGAAAAATCAGAAAAAGAGCATAAATTTCTGCTTTCTATGCAGGAAGAATTAATGAGCGGACTTAAATTGCCCTATCGCGTAGTTCAGATTTGCACTGGCGATATGGGATTCACGGATTATGCTCAATATGACATTGAAACTTGGCTGCCCGGCCAAGACCAATATCGCGAAACTCAATCCTGCTCCAACACCACCGATTTTCAAGCCCGCGGCATAAATGTGAAATATAAGTCTTCCGAGGGAAGTAAATATCTTCACCTGCTTAACGCGACCGCTTTCGCGATAGGCAGAATGGTGATTGCCATCATTGAAAATAATCAAACCAAAGACGGAAATTTCCAAATACCTAAAATTTTGAAAAAATACATGAAGTAAAAAGAATCCTCCGATAGCCGCGGAGGATTTTTCTTAACCGATGATTCGCAATCCGAATTTTAAGCCGATTAAGACCAAAATGTTTATAGCAGAGTGTAAAATAATCGGATAGAGAATATTTTTTGTTCTAATCATCAGCCACCCTAAAATTAATCCGCTGACAAATGTCGGAACTGCGTAGGGATGCATCGCGGCCCAAAAATAAGCGGGCACAATAATTAGCGGCCAAACTAGGAATTCCAAAACTGTTAATCCTAAAATAAGTTTTTTTTCTAAAAAGATCCGCTGGACGCCTCTCCAATGAAAAAATTTGATTGCTAACCAGCCGGAGATGAACGCCAAGAAAGCGGGCCCTCTGAAAATTATTTCTTCTTGAATCGGCGCTCGAATGCCAACCCAATACAGCATTAGCCAAAAGTTCTCATGTTTAATAAAATCGTTAATTTCGTCATTCAGCGATTTATTCCCCCAACCCAATAAAAATGCCAAAACCGTCAGCGGACCAACAATAAACGCAATGTAATAAAAAGCCTTCCTTAGCGGGTGAAATCCGCTAAACGCGCTTCGAAACTGCCGCCAATAGTCTCTGATTGGCATCCTGGCACCTCATTGCGAGAGAGGAGGTTTTTGATTAGAATGTAAAGGAACTACGTAATTCTACAAACAATTTTTCCTTATGTCAAACAGTCAATTAAAATCTTGGTTGGAAATCAGTGAAAAAGCGGCGCGACATAATTTCCAAACTATCAAAACGATTCTGCGGCCTAAAACCAAAGTCTGGGTTGTCGTAAAATCCAATGCCTATGGGCATGGTTTGGTAATTTTTTCAAAAATGGCTGATCGGCTGGGCGTTGACGGTTTTTGCGTGGATAGCGTAATTGAGGGCGCGAAACTGCGGGAAAACGGCATTGAAAAACCAATTCTGGTGCTTGGCCCGACTTTTCCTAATCTTTTGAAAATCGCCGCCGAAAATAAAATAACCATCACCATTTCCAGCCAAGACGCTCTCTTTGAATGGTTAAAATCTAGGCACAGGCCGGATTTTCATTTAAAAATAGACACTGGAATGCACCGACAGGGATTTTATGTTGAGAATTTGCCGAAGGCAATTACTATAATTGAAAAATTCCTGCCTGCCGGCAGGCAGGTAAAATTGAAAATTAAAAATTCCCTCAAAGGGACATATACGCACTTTGCGTCTGCTAAAGACATAAACTATCCGACTTTCACTGAACTCCAATTCAAAAAATTCCAAGAAGCGATCGGCATTCTGGAAAGAGCTGGCTTCAAGAATCTAATCCGCCATTGCGCGGCGACTGGCGGCTGTCTTATCAATAAAAAATACCATCTTGACGCGGTGAGAATGGGAATCGGGCTTTACGGCATCTGGCCGTCAAAAGAGCTGGAAATTCAAACTGAAAAACTCACCTTCAAGCCAGTTCTTTCTTGGCATACGTTAATTAGCGAAGTTAAAATCGCGAAAAAAGGGGATTATATCGGGTATGACCTGACTGAACGCGTCTTTAAGCCAACGAATATAGCTGTCCTGCCGGTTGGCTACTGGCATGGCTTTTCCAGAGCGCTGTCTGGGATTGGAGAAGTTTTAATTAACGGAAAAAAAGCGAGAATTCTCGGCAGAGTTTCAATGGATATGATTGTGGCGGATGTAACTGGCATAAAGTGCAAAAGAGGAGATAAGGCAGTTTTGATTGGCTTAGATTTGCCAGCCGCTGAAATGGCCCAGAAAATCGGCGCGTCGCCATATGAAATTATTACCAGAATTAATCCATTAATAGAACGGGTCAATGCGCGTTAATAAAAATATCGCCAAACATTATCGCTCTTTGAGAATCAAAATGTATTTACTGCTCGGCGGCATAGCCATGGCCGGCATTTTGCTGATTTATTTTTTGTTAAATCTTCCGGTTTTTAAAATAGAATCATTGGAAGTAATCGGCCTTAAAAAAATCGCTGAAGAAAAAATACTGGACGGCCTTAAGGGCAGTATTTTGGAAAATAGTTTTGCCCGAATCCTAGGCCTGGGCCATTTTCTTGCCTGGCCGGGGAAAATTGACATTCGGAATCCTTTAATTTCTGAAATTAGGATAAAAAAAGATTATTTGAATAAAAAAATAGTCATTGAAGTGGAGGAAAAAAAGGAATACGCTATCTGGTGCTACATTTACTCTAACAAACAAAATAATTGCTACTGGTTTGATAGAGAAGGAATTATTTTAGAAAAAGCCCCGTCCGCGGAAGGTTCTCTGGTTTTTACAATTAATGAACGCTCTGACCGTGAAATCTATTTGGGAATGCCGGTAATGGCAGAGCGCCCTTGGAATAACGTAAAGAAAATATTAGAAATTTTTGAAAATTTGCCAATTAAAATCACGGCATTTGAATTAGACCAAAGACTGCAGGAATTAACCGCTGACGGCTCCGCAACGGCTCGGATCGTTTTTAGTCTCCGCTTTCCGCCATCTGAAAAACTCTCTAGCTATCTCAAAACAATTTCTGAAAACGGCGAACTCGCCAAAGCGGAATATCTGGACCTTACAGTGGAAAATAGGATTTATTTAAAAAATAAATAAGAAGAACAAAAATCCCCCTAGTTTGCGCTAGGGGGCGTGTCCAAAATTTTTCTCATAATGGACGCTTCATTAGATCAAGGCCCAACTCTACTACCGCAAGATGCCGAGCCCCACCTCGAATCCGAGCTACACGAGACGTTCCAGCCGAGCTTCGGATTGCCCCCGTCAAGCAACAAATCCGCGACCCCGTCAGCGCCGAGGCGAGAGGCAGGCAAATCCATACAATGGTCTTTAAGAATTTCCGGGTATTGGAGAATGATAGCAACGCCTTCTTCGGCAGTAAGGGGAGAGCGGCCTTCTTTTTTGAATTGTCT
>CAYIBZ010000014.1:6555-14624 GCA_964361795.1 uncultured Candidatus Saccharibacteria bacterium | reverse complement strand
CTCACCAGCACCTTGCGGATCAATTCGTTCATCACGAATCCCGCAAGGTGCTTTTCATTTTTTACTTAACTATCAAAGAACCATTTATTGCGAAAACAAATATTTTCAGCTATTCTTTATTTGTATTTGTTTTCGCAATTATTGTTCTTTGAAATTTTAGAAAAAAGAAGAGCCCCGAGTGACGATGTTTTGTCACAAGGGGCTCGATGTTGCGAACTGCGAACGAGAGCTAGCGGGCGACGGGGATCAGCGCCTCACCGGTGTCGCTCGTCGGGTCCGGGTTGACCCAGACCTTCTTGAGCGAGCCGTCCACATGGTAAACGGCGGCGAGACCGAACGTTCCGTCCTGACGCTTCTGCGGGTGATTCTCGAACACCCCGAAGCGGAGCCCTGCGAGCGCCGCCGCGATGTAGTGCGGCGCACCGGCGACGGCGTAGACGAAGCTGTCGGCGTGGTTGAGGATGTAATCCGCGAGTCCGTCGGTGTTCGAGAACACCACCGAATCCTTCACCACTTCCGTGTCCTCGCCGTGAAGCGAGCGGATTGCCGCAACCTGCGCCGGAGAGAGATCGTGCCGAGACGTCCAGAAAACTTTCATGTCATCCTCCATTTTCGTGCTCGTGGCCTGTGGCCGTGAGCGTGAAATGATGCGTTCCCCGCATCAAGGGCTCCTCGACATGAGTAGCGAGCTAGATACTTCATTAAGATACCCACTTCGCTACTCTCGAGGAAAAGAGGACTTTTCCTGTATATTCTCTCGCTTATCAAAGAGCTATTTTCGCTAATTTAAGAGGAAATCTACACCTCAAATTATGCGTTAAGTATAGCATATCTAACCTGTTCTGTCAAGCACAAATGCTATAATTAAACCTATGCCAAAAAACCAACAAAAAAGCCCTTATTTTAAGGACATTTTCAGGTCTTCCTATGTGATTCTCGGCGCGAATTTTTCCGAAGCGAGGGTGCGGCGGAATTCCTCCCCCCAACCCCCTCCTTCCGCTTTTTCCGTGGACGCGCGGAGCGCCGCCAACAAAAAAGTCGGTCAATTTTCCGAAAGTTTGATATTGGTGCCCTCAGTGGGAATCGAACCTACATCGCTGGTTTCGAAGACCAGAACTTTATCCATTAAGCTATGAGGGCCCTACTACGCTCTGGTTAACACCAGAGCTTCGAAGGGCAAGAATTTCATGATCTAGAAAACTTGTCCTTCCGAAGCTCGGATATTGATATACGAGCGAAGGAGGAAGCTATGAGGGCTTTCTACGCCTAAATTTTATCACTTAGATCGTTTTTCGGCAAATTGTATAACACATATGTCGTGAGCTATGATAACATTATTATGTTTAGCGAACAGATGCCCAAAAAAACCGAAACAGAGAAAAAATTTTTAACCGAACTGGAAGAAAGATTCGCGGAGGCCAAACCGGTCAAGAATGTGGCGGACAAATTGTCCGACGCTGGTTTTGAGCCGTACTTAGTAGGCGGCTGTCTTCGCGACCTTCTTTTAGGAAAAACTCCGAAAGATTGGGATTTAACTACCGGCGCGACTCCGGAAGAAATCCTAAAAGTTTTTCCTGATAGCGTGTATGAAAATAATTTTGGAACTGTCGCGGTGAAAACTGACGCCGAAGATCCAAAAATGAAAATTGTGGAAGTGACGACTTTTCGAAAAGAAGGAAAATACACCGATAAGCGGCATCCGGATGAAATTACTTTCGCTAAAACCGTTGAAGAAGATTTGTCGCGCCGCGATTTTACTGTCAATGCGATGGCTTATCTGGTATCCAGCGGCCGCCGCCGGGCTGTGGGATTGGTGGATCCCTTTGATGGCCGCAAAGATCTGGAAAATAAAATTCTTAGAGCGGTAGGGGAGCCGACGGAACGTTTTCAGGAAGACGCGCTTCGTTTGATGCGCGCTGTCAGGTTTTCCGCCAAATTAGGATTCAAAGTTGAAAAAACTACCGCCGAAGCAGTCAAAAAAGAAGCGGGTTTACTGGAATTTATCGCCAAAGAGCGCGTTGCTGACGAGTTGGATAAAACTTTAATGTGCGAAAAAGCGGCGGACGGCATTCGAAATATGCAAGAACTGGGTTTGTTGCACCATGTTTTGCCAGAACTTGAAGAAGGGCTTGAAATGGAGCAGAACAAGCATCATATCTATACGGTTCTTGAACACAATCTTCATTCGTTGGAATTTGCCGCTCAAGAGAATTTTTCTCTGGAACTTCGCCTCGCTTCTTTATTGCACGATGTTGGCAAACCAAGAACTCGAGCTTGGAAGGACGACCCCCGCGGCGAGAAAGAATTAAAAGGCAAAAAAGGGGATTGGACTTTTTATCAGCATCAGTTCGTGGGAGAAAAAATAGTTTTGCAAACGCTTGGGCGGCTTAAATATCCAAAAAAGACGATTGAAAAAATTGCTTTGTTGGTCAGGGAACACATGTTTGTTTATGATCCTGATGTTGTAACCGAAAAAGGCGTTCGGCGTCTTGTCCATCGCGTTGGCACGGATAACATTGACGATCTCTTATTAGTTCGCCAAGCGGACAGAATTGGCTCCGGCGTTAAAAAAGCGGAACCGTATCGTTTGCGCCACTTGCGGGCAATGATTGAAAAAG
The DNA here is from genome assembly GCA_964361795.1 of uncultured Candidatus Saccharibacteria bacterium. Taxonomy (GTDB): domain Bacteria; phylum Patescibacteriota; class Minisyncoccia; order UBA6257; family WO2-44-18; genus CAYIBZ01. The sequence goes on along the minus strand of CAYIBZ010000014.1, from coordinate 12,006 downwards.
CGAAACAGGCGCCTATCAGCGCGAAGATGATAAACATTCGCGGCAACGAAGTGATTGAAATCACCGGTATTGATCCGCGTTCTTCTCAAGCGCCTAAAATCGGGAAAATCATCTCCATTTTATTAGAGGAAGTTATTGATGACCCGGAGAAAAATGACAATAAACTTCTCAAAGAACGAGCAAAAGAATTAAGTAAACTGTCGGATAAAAAACTGGACGCTTTGGCCGATAAAGCCAAAAAAGAAGTGCAGGAAGCGCAAGACAGAATAGATAAAGAAATAATGGGAAAATATTTCGTAGAATAATTGTCGGAGAGCCGGGAATTGAACCCGGTCTTCGCGCACCCGAAGCGCGCGTACTGCCGGTATACTACTCTCCGTTTTTGATGTTATATATAGTATACAATGTATGCCTAAATATCTAGTTACTGGCGGCGCGGGGTTTATTGGCTCTAATCTTGTGGATGAGCTAATCCGGCTTGGGCATAAAGTTGTTGTCCTTGATAATCTCTCTACGGGAAAACGATCCTATCTTAATTCCAAAGCCGCGTTTATTAAAGGCGATATAACTAAGTTAGAAAAAATCCGTCCGGTTTTCAAAAATATTGACGGCGTTTTTCATCTTGCCGCTTTGCCGCGCGTTCCGCTGTCTATCGAAAAACCGATAAAAACTCATGACGTTAATGTTAATGGCACCTTAAATGTTTTAATCGCCGCTAGAGACGCGGGTGTAAAAAGAGTGGTTTATTCCGCTTCTTCTTCGGCATACGGAGAAACAAAAACTCTTCCGCAGCGCGAAGAATTAAAGCCGGATCCCATGCACCCCTATGGTTTGCAAAAATACATCGGTGAAGAATACTGCCGGGTTTTTTCGCTGGTGTATGGCATGGAAACTGTTTCGTTGAGATACTTTAATGTCTATGGGCCGCGCATGGCTGACACCGGAGCGTATCTTTCCGTGATAAAAACTTTTTTACAGCAAAAAATGGCAGGCGAACCGCTAACCATTTTCGGCGATGGCGCCAAAACCAGAGATTTTACTCACGTTCGCGACGTGGTGCGGGCAAACATCTTGGCAATGCAAAGTAAAAAAACGAGAGAAGGGGAGGTAATCAATATCGGGTCTGGAAAAAATTACAGCATTAATCAAATAGCCAATTTTATTGGCGGTTCAAAATGGCCAAAAAGATATTTGGCGCCAAGGATTGAGGCTTGGCACTCTCTTGCCGATATTTCCAAAGCCAAAAAATTGCTTGGTTGGACGCCGAAAGAAAAGTTAGAGGAAGCCATTAAAGAGTTGTTAAAATCCTAGGTCTGTATTAAGCTTTTTTTGTTCTTTAACAAACTCTGCGAACAAGGAGGAGGGTTGGAAAAGTTCAAAAGCTGGGAATCAATTCTCGGTTTAGTTGGAATAGCCTTTTTCCAGGTTCTGATTTTAAGCCTGATAAGCCAGAAGAGGCGGGAGAAAGTTGCTGACTGGTTTTCGGACGGCTGGCGAATCTTTTTTTTGCCGCTGATTTTTTTGACTATTAATTTATCGTTAAACCTATTGGTTGGAAACTTTTATTGGCAGAATTTCAACCGCCTGGTACTCTATTTTGGAATTCCCACAGTCATTCTCTACTTTGCCGGTCAAAGGAAGTATCCATTAGGGTGGATAGAGCTATTGGTGATCTTATGCCTTTGGATGCCGGTGGAGTTAAGACTAATTCTCAAAGGATGGAAAACCGGTGGCATTAGTTATCCCTTTGTTGCTTACAGCGCAATACTATATTCTTTGATTGTTTTTACGGGATTGCGAAAATTAGATTTCCAACTTTCTTGGAGGACAAAAAAATCAGATTGGGGGTTCGCGGCGGTCATCTATGCCGTCTCCTTACTAATAATTGCCCCAATCGCCTACTACATCGGATTTGTCGCTCCCGAACTAAATCCCACCGTAATCAAATATCCGCTAGTCGCGCCAGTTATTTTCTGGATGTTTCTTTTTGCCCCAGCGTTGGCGGAGGAGATAATTTTCCGAGGAGTTATCCAAAATGTTCTGATGGATAGATTCAGGCCCATAATTGGTCTTGGTTTTTCAGCTACGATCTTCGGTTTAGCTCACTTCAATAATCGATTTACAGTGAACGGTATTGATTGGGGCTATCCAAATTGGACTTATGTAATTTTCGCGACCATTGCCGGATTTGGCTATGGACAAGTCTATCACAAGACTAAGTCACTGGGCGTTACAGCTGTTCTACACGCCTCAATTGATTTCACTTGGTGGCTGTTTTTGAAAGGCGGAAGATGATTGAAACGTTGTCTATTTTTCTTTTGCTAATGGCCGTCATCTGGATATTGCCCGCCGGCGGTTGGGCGATTGCCGGAACCGTTTTAGCTTTTGGCTGGATGGGAATTAACTTGGCGGAAAATTACCGTGGACAATTGTTTGAGAAGCTAGGGCTTTGTCCAAGGCCGGAAAGTTATCGCCAGCCTGTCTTCTGGCACTGGTTTTTTTCTTCATTCGCGGTTATTTTAATTTTGGCTTGGATTTTCAACCCCGATGTTTTTACAAAACCGGATTTGTTAATCCGGTTTCACGACAACCTTCGCAATTGTTTGCTCTGGGTATCGTTACAGCTCTTGATTTTATTGGGTTATTTCGCCAATCGTCTCAAAGACGCTCTGAAGAAGGATTGGTTGGCGGCTTTAGTTGCCGCTTTAATTTTCGGTCTCATTCATCTTCCTAATCCTATTCTTACTCCCGCCACCGCCCTCTTGGCATTCACTGTTTCTTACGTTTTTTTAAAGAGTCCCAATCTTTTTCTTCCCATTATCGCTATGGCAATCCTAAGAACCGAATTGAAAATACTGATTTTGCAGGATTTGATTGATCATGGCATGCGCATCGGCCCCGGATTTTAAAATCCGGTTTTTTTATTCCAATTACCACGCTATAGCGTGGTAATTGGAATATTCATATCTTTTACGCGTAAAAGAGAAAATAGAAAAAATAAGAGAATGTTCGCGTCAAGGCATACTGTACCTTGACTTTATTCCTTGAATTTATACAATATCAGTGGTTCCTTCACTTTCTCCCTCGCGTCTCGCCCTGAATTTAAATCTGGGGTTTCGCGAGGGAGAGCTATGCGAAAGGAGGCGGCGTGGTAGGCGAGATTAGGGCCGAGTATATTTGGTTAGACGGCAGAGGTTCTCTTCGATCCAAGACCAGAATTTTGAATAGCAATTCCTTTATTGAAAAGCCGGAAGATTGTCCTATTTGGGCATTTGACGGATCCAGCACTTGGCAAGCCGAAACTGGCGACAGCGACCGTAAATTGAAACCAGTTCGTGTTGTTATGGATCCGATGCGCGGTTACCGCGATATTCTGGTTCTATGTGAAGTTATGAATATGGACGGATCTCCGCATGTTTCTAATAGCCGAGCTCGGCTGCGAGCCGCCGTTGAGCGTTACAAGGATCAGGAACCGCTCGTTGGCATTGAACAGGAATATACTTTGTTTGGCGTCAACGGCCGTCCTTATGGCTGGCCGCCAAGCGACGAAGAAATGGCTCCCCAAGGCGGATACTATTGCGCTGTTGGCACAACTAACGTCTATGGGCGGGATTTAATTGAAAAGCATATGGACGCCTGTCTCCGCGCCGGCCTGAAACTTTACGGCATTAACTCGGAAGTCATGGCTTCGCAATGGGAATTTCAGATTGGCACCAGCGATCCGCTGGAAGTTGCCGACCATCTGTGGCTTGGCCGATGGCTTTTGCACCGATTGGGAGAATGTTACTACGCCGTGGTCAGTTTCAGTCCGAAACCGAAAGAAGGGGATTGGAACGGCGCCGGCGCGCACACCAATTTTAGCACCAAGGCAATGCGTGAAGAAGGCGGTCTTGAGCAAATTATGGAGGCCTGCGTACGGCTTGAACAGCGGCATTTGGAGCACATGAAGGTTTACGGAGAAGGCAATGACAAACGTTTAACTGGAAAGCACGAGACTTGCGACATCAATACTTTCCGTTACGGCGTTGGCCATCGCGGAGCGTCAATTCGCATTCCGGCTCCTGTTGCGGAAGCTGGCAGGGGGTATCTGGAAGATCGCCGCCCGGCCGCCAATATGGATCCTTATTTGGTTTGCGTCGCGATTCTGGAAACAGTCTGCGGAGAAGGCTTTAAGCCGTAGTAGAATGGAAAGCATTTGGCAACGATCTGCGAGAATATGTTTTCAAAGCCCCGGGATCTACGTGGGTTTGACAGTTTTTCTGTTTATCACGATATCTCGCGGCGATCCAATTGACAAAATACTGCTAGGAACAATAACGATGTTTGGACTTTTTTACTTGATGTGTCTGGTTGTGGGACTTATTATTACCAAGATCCTAAAAAATAAAAATCAAAAAACCGCCAAATAGGCGGATTTTTTATTTACAGAGCGGGTAGCGGGAATCGGACCCGCGGCTCGAACTTGGCAAGCTCGCGTATTACCACTATACTATACCCGCGAATTAATAAATCAAATAACTTATCACCAAACCAGCTATCACAAGCGTTACGAAAGTTATCTTTAGAATCTGTTTTGCTATCTTCATCCCGTTAGAAATCCTCTTACAAAGACTTTATAATTTAATTGCATCATATACTATAAATCTTCAACAATACAAATCTTCAAAGTTTGCATATTTCTAACGGGATTCATTTCTTGATAAATATATTATAAGATTCTATAATAAAGCGCAACTATGCCCGGTGCTACAACTTCGACTATGTTCTTCTATGTGTATGTACTCGAAAGTTTAAAGGACAAACAAAGGTATATAGGTTACACTAAAAATCTGCCAAGGAGATTAGAAGAACATAGAAAAGGTTTATCATTTTCAACAAAGCCAAGATTACCTATGAAACTAATATATTTTGAAGGATGCACAAACCAAGAAGATGCTATGAGAAGGGAAGGATATTTTAAGACCACCAGAGGTCGACGGTCTTTAGCTAAACGGCTAAAGTCATATTATAAATCGAAGTTGTAGCACCGGGGATGAAACAAGTCTATTCTAACATTATTTGGGCTATCGCCACCCTTTTGGTGATTTCTTTAGTTTTTTCAGTTTTGCTTGAGACTGACTCTAAAACAAAAGTTGTCACTATCAACGAATTAGTCATGAAAATCAACGCCGGCGATGTTTCTAAAATCGTTGTCCGCGGCCAGGATTTAACTATTGAATTAAAAAATCAGGAGAAATTAACCGCCCGGAAAGAACTAGAATCCAGTTTAACCGAAACTTTGAAGAACTACGGAGTTAATCAGGACGAACTTCAAGACGTTGCCTTGGAAATCAAAGACGAATCCGGTTTTCGTTTCTGGCTAGGAGTCTTATTGCCAACTCTTCTGCCCCTGATAGTGATAGTGGCGATATTTTTCTTTGTTTTTCGCCAAGCCAAGGGCGGCGCTTCCCA
>CAYIBZ010000014.1:0-6455 GCA_964361795.1 uncultured Candidatus Saccharibacteria bacterium | reverse complement strand
CTAGCCGCCACTAATAGGCCGGATATTTTAGATCAAGCTCTTCTGCGCCCCGGGAGATTTGACCGCAGAGTGACTTTGGATTTGCCCGATATTTCCGAACGCGAAGAAATCTTGAAAATCCATTCCAAAAACAAGCCATTAGACAAAGATGTTGATTTGAGAAAAGTTGCCGTGCGCACTCCGGGATTTTCCGGCGCCGATCTTGCCAATCTTGTTAACGAAGCCGCTATTTTAGCCGCCCGACAGAATAAGCATTTGGTAAATCAAGAAGACCTTTTCGGTTCGGTGGAAAAAGTTTTGCTTGGGCCGGAACGCAGAGCAAGAGTTATTTCAGAAACCGAAAAGAAAATGACCGCTTACCACGAAGCCGGCCACGCGTTAGTTGCCGCCAGTTTGAAAAATGCCGATCCGGTTCATAAGGTATCCATAGTTTCTCGCGGCCGGGCCGGCGGTTACACATTGAAACTGCCCATTGAAGAAATTCACTTGCGAACCCGCTCCCAATTTCTAGCTGATATAGCCTCCGCTTTAGGCGGATATGCTTCCGAAAAAGAGGTTTTCGGAGATATCAGCACCGGAGCTTCCAACGACCTTAAAGAAGCTTCGGGATTAGCAAGAAAATTAGTAACGAAATACGGCATGAGTGAAGAATTGGGCCCAATTACTTACGGAAAATCTGAAGAAATGGTGTTTCTGGGAAGGGAAATTTCCACGGAGAAAAATTATTCTGAATCGGTTGCCGCTAAAATTGACGAAGAAATTAATAAATTTATTAAAACAGCTTATGAAACGGCAAAGAAAATTATTTCTTCCCGCAGAAAAGCCTTAAATTTAATTGCCGAAACGTTAATAGAAAAAGAAACGTTGGAACAGGAAGAATTTTACGAGCTTCTTAAAAAGTTTAATTATAAGCCGCTTGCAATATAAAACTCCGCTCCAGTGATCACTGGAGCGGAATGTTTTTCGTCATTACCGATAATTTTTTTTGACGTTTTCTTAGAAAGAAAACTGCTCTCCATCAAACCCAGCAAACCCAGTCCTGGGAGAATCAGCAATGCGGCTGATATGTATCCAATCGGCGCGGCAAAAAAGATTTTCACAATTGCCCAAACAACGGTCAACGCGTCAACCGGGCTGTCAGATTTGATTTGATTGATGATGTCCACGATGCCGCCCACGAAACAAACCGCCACACCCACGTAAATGCCGAAAGCGATACCTGCCAAAATCATCAAGATTCCGGCAAATCCAAGAATCAGTCTCATCCACGGCCTCCTACAATAAAAGTTCCAATGCAAAATATACCAAAACTAAATGATTTTGTCAACCAATGCAGTACCCTGTATTTGGTGTGTAGTATACTTTAAGAAGCATGACAACAAAACGGTTTTTTATCTCAATACTTATTTTTTTCACGATTGGCGTTAGCGCAATCGCCCAGGCCGCAACATACGGTCAGGGCTCTTACGGCGGCGGCGTTTTTGAAGGGAGCGCGGCGTCTTCTACGCAATCTGCCGCGGTAACAAGCGGCGCAACCGGCGGAGGCGGGAGTTTAGAAATCGGCACTGGCACCGCCGCATTGATTTCCGCTACGACAACTGCCTTTGGCACCACTACCCAAGCCGCGACAACCACCCCGCTAATTATTAGCACGTCAACAGTTGAAAAAATTGCCGCCTTCACTGCTCCAGTAGAGTTCTTGATTAGAGATTTATATTTCGGCGTCAGTAGTGAAACAATCAAAGAACTTCAAAGACTTCTTGCAAAGGACAAAAACATTTATCCCGAAGGCCTGATAACTGGTTTTTTCGGCAGTTCAACAAAGATAGCAATCATCCGATTTCAGGAAAAATACAAAGATGAAATTTTGACGCCCATTGGCCTTACGAAAGGGACTGGCTTTATCGGGAAATTAACTCGCAAAAAGTTAAATGAGCTTTTTGCGAAAGAGAAGCCAAAAATATCCGAGCTCGCTCCGGAACTGCCTCAAGAACAAAGCCAAACTATAGCGGAAAAACTAAAAACTATAGAAAATGCGGTGAAAGAATTAGAAACAGCGATAAAGCAATTTCTTCTGCAGAAAAAATCCGCTCGCTAATATTTCCACACCCCAACTCTTAGTGTTCCGCTCGCCAGATCTAAGATTGCTCCGGAAGCATTTCGCAAAATCACTCTCACCGTATTTGCCGATTCTACGTGAGCGGAAATTTGGACATTGTTAACGCCGATTTGGTCGTGACCGGCATTCACGATATCGCCAGCCGCCGCTCCGCTAACCGTTACAGTTGTGGAAGTTACGGCGCCATCTGCTAGAGATGCCGGGTTCCACACGGCAGTCGCGGAAAGATGACTGCTGATTGGGGTACCGTCTTTGCCGATGGTGAATTTACCAGCCCAGTATTGTTCTACCGCGGGAGTAAGATTACCGAGGTCGCGAATGATGTAGTTGGTAGGGCCAGCGCTAACGTCATACTTGGCGGTTGAGGCAATCACGTTGTCAATTACCCTGTCGCCATCTGAACTTCCGCTTAGCTGAATTCCGTACCCTCCGGCGGTAATAACATTATCTTTAATCAGGGTATTGTCGCCGCTGTCAGAGATTGTCCATCCCCCCGCGGTTCCTTCAAGAGTATTTCCCGAAATAACGGTGTATCTGGCGTTGGCGGCAATCAAAAGCGGTTCGCCAAATCCCCCGGTAATGGTATTGCCATGAATAACATTGCCGGTTGGCGTGCCGGCGCCGCCGCCAACAACTATCCCATCAACATTGCCGCCGCTCGTCATCAGAATCCGATTATTCGCTACAACATTGTTATCAGAACTGATGGCAATCCCGCTGCTATAAGCATTACCGCTGCCGTTGGTCAGGGTGCCATTCGTTAAAATTTGATTATTTACGATCGTGACTTTGAGAGCTGGCTCTTCAACGCAAATTCCTCCGCCGGAATGATTGGCTTGAACATTTTGATTTTTGATAATATTCCCATCAATAAGAACCATTTTGGCGTCGTTGCGAGAAACCTTGACGCCGCAGGTGCCAGTGTGAATGCCCTGCGAACCGGAACCAGTGATGATATTGCCTCTAATAACAAGACTTTTGGAACCGGCAACGTAAATTCCATGTTCTCCCGGGTTGATGATAAAATTATTTTCAACAAAGCTCTCCAGCTCTCCGTCTCCGCCAATGACAATGGCGCTGCTTTGGATATTGTCAAAGAAATTGCCTTTCACAGTTAATCTTATTGGGGTGGAACCGTAGCTGTTAAGTTGCATCACTCCCCGTCCGGACAGATTAACACTCGGAATGCCTTCATGAGTGAACCTTAGTCCGCTTAACGTCAGGTTGCCAATATTGTAAGTGTAGATCATGGGAATCAGCGTCCCAGGACTAGTGGGCCTGCCATGGAGATTAGAGGCCCAGCCGGTGCCTATAACCGAAATGTTATTCTTGAGATCAAAGGCGCGGGTCATAATGTATTGTCCCGGTGGAACATAAATAACACCGCCGCCTTTTGTAACAAGGTAATCCCGCGCCGCTTCAAAAGCGGGAACATCGTCAGTAACGCCGTCGGCTTTGGCGCCAAAATCGCGAACATTCACCACGCCAGTAAGCGTTTCCAGAGTCTTTAGTTTATGCGTGCCGTCGATGTTGTGTTCTTGACTAAGATATTCATTGAGGAGAGTTCCCCAATTGTCTTTATCTCCTCCTTGAGTTGGGAGCCGTTTGTTTTGGCCGCTTACGGGGCCCACGGCGATTCCTATTATTACAATAGTAGTGACAAGAATAGCAACAATATCTTTTGCCTTGAGCATAACTTTAATTATACCACTTCGGGAAAACTCCCGTTTTCCCGACCCCTTTCCCGTTCGATCCCGCCGGTCATTTAATCACTATTAAATTCGTCGGCCCGGCAGGGATCGAACCTGCGACCCAGCGCTTATAAGACGCTTGCTCTACCACTGAGCTACGGGCCGTACTGTTTATTTATAACAGCAACCGCGGTTTTTTCAAGGCAAAAGAAATCCTGACTTTCTTGGACGATTTTCGTGAGTATTAACATTTCCTTTCTTTTGTTATAATATGGGGGACAGAATCCGAATTCACATTGAGTTTAGAAGAAAAAATTTGAGCTCAATTCACGAAGCGACGAGGAGATCGTGCTTTATAGCACCTTTCCGAGGAGCGACACAACAGAAGTGAGTCAAATTCTTTCTTCCCAAAGGGTGAACCAAAACGGCATCATCTTCTGCGTTGCGATTTCGCTTAGGTAGCGCAAGCTACCTTACGCTCATCGCGCCTTGAATCTGATACCGTTTTGGTTCACTAAATCTAATGTGAATTCGGATTCTGTCCCCCTACAACCAAATGTTGAAGCTATCCTACGAACTTTCTAAAATTTCTGGTTTTCCGCCGCGATTCGCCAACCTTTTGAAAAAGTTGAAAATTCTTACCGTTAAGGATATGCTTTGGCACTTTCCCTTCCGATACGAAGATTTTTCCAGTGTGGTAAAAATTGCCGATCTCAAACTTCATGAGTCCGCGACTATCAGCGGACTAGTTAAAAGAATAGCAACGCGGCGTTCTTGGCGCCGCAATATTTTTATCGTAGAAGCTTTGGTAGCCGACGAAACCGGAACAATAAAAGCCATCTGGTTTAATCAGCCCTACATCACCAAATCTCTTCAGCCCGGACGGCTGATAAATTTTGCCGGTAAAGTTGCTTTTTCCAACGAAGAACTTATTCTATCTAACCCAACTTTTGAACTTATCAATAACGAGGCGGAAGTTAAGCACACCGCGGGCTTAATACCGATCTATCCCGAAACTAAAGGACTCACTTCCAAAGGACTGCGTTATCTTACAAAAATAATCTTGAAAAACATTGAACCCTTAAAGGAATTTTTGCCGGCTGAAGTGTTAAAGAAAAATAATCTTCCGGAACTTACCTCCGCTTTTCGCAATATCCATTTTCCAAAAAGCATAGAACAGGCCGATCAAGCAAAAAAAAGATTCGCTTTTGACGACCTATTCTTGCTCCAATTAAATAATCTTAAAATCAAAATGGCCCTAGCCAAGGAAAAAGCCCCCGCCCTCAACATTGACCAATCTTATCTGGACGGCATTATTAAAGACCTTCCCTTTGAACTCACTAAATCGCAATCCGTCAGTTTAAAAGAAATTATTGGCAATCTTGCGACTGCCAAGCCCATGAATCGTTTACTCCAAGGCGATGTAGGTTCGGGAAAAACCGTTGTTGCGGCTATTGCCGCGCTGATAACGGCTAAGAATGATAAACAAACCGCCTTTATGGCTCCGACGGAAGTTTTAGCCCGCCAACATTACCAAACATTGATTAAAATTTTCGGAAAACTTTCGGTTGGCATTGGGATTTTGACCGGCAGTGAGTCGCGTTCGTTTTACGGCGAGGGTTTAGAGGCCAAAGTTAGCCGTCCCAAACTTCTCAAAGAAATTGAAGATGGCAACATCAAAATCATTGTTGGCACCCACGCTATAATCTCCGGCGGAAAAGATCGAAAACCCGTTCAATTTAAAGATTTGGCGCTTGCTATTGTTGATGAGCAACACCGCTTTGGAGTTGAACAGCGCGCCGCTTTGGTGAAACAAGAGATTCATCCCGGAGAAGAAACAACAATTCACTTTTTATCTATGAGCGCTACGCCTATTCCGCGCACCCTATCTTTGACTTTATTCGGCGATTTGGATTTATCAATCATTGATGAATTACCGATTGGCAGGAAAGCGATTATTACCAAGGTTGTTGCTCCGGAAAATCGCAAGAAAGCTTATGAATTTGTCAGTCAGCAAATTAAAGCCGGCCGGCAGGCTTTTGTGATTTGCCCCCGAATCCAAGCAGCCGAAGAAAATGAAGAAACCAAGCTTGATGACCGCAGAAAGCTTTGGCTGGAAATTAAAAATGTTACGGAAGAATATGAAAAATTATCCAAGCAGATTTTTCCGAATTTCCGCGTGGCAATGCTTCATGGAAAAATGAAGTCTTCCGAGAAGGCAAAAATTATGACTGAATTTTCCACCAGTCAAATAGACATTCTGGTTTCTACTTCTGTAGTTGAAGTAGGGGTAGATGTGCCTAATGCCGCGATAATGATGATTGAAGGCGCGGATCGGTTTGGTTTGGCCCAGCTTTACCAGTTCCGGGGGCGCGTGGGCCGAGGGGAGCACCAATCGTTTTGTCTGCTATTTACTGATTCGTCATCTCAATCTACTCAACAGCGACTTAACGCGCTTCTTAAAGCGAAAAATGGTTTTGAACTTGCCGAAGAAGATTTAAAGCTTCGCGGTCCCGGGCAATTTATCGGTTCTAAACAGACCGGCATACCTGATTTAGCAATGAAATCATTAAATAACATTGAGCTTATCAAAACAGCGCGAGAATCCGCTTTAGGCATAATTAAAAAAGATCCCGAACTGAAAC
>CAYIBZ010000013.1:0-14798 GCA_964361795.1 uncultured Candidatus Saccharibacteria bacterium | reverse complement strand
ATGAGTTAGAATGTGAACGTTCTTTGGATTACAAGAGAGGAGGCGCCTGTGGAATCTATGTTCGGATTTGAACTCACAAAAAAGGATGATGAAGCAAGCGGCAGTCTTAGCAAAGAAACTTGCGCCGTTCTATGGGCTATTCTGGATATCAAAGAGGTTTTTAATCCAAAAATTGAGATCATACTCCCTTCATATTGCATGGCCCAACAGTGCCGCACGATGGTTCACAATCACGGATCGGAAGCGATCTTTCTGGAAGATATCCTTATCGTGTTCTGCGGCATTCATAAGCCAATCGCGATCAGACACGCGCAAAAATTGGGGCTTGAAATTATCAAAGCTCCGATCCTTCAATTTGCGCCTCGTACCCCGTCTAAGTAGACGAGGGTATTTTTTTGTTGTATAATTTGTTGATTATGAAATCCAGCTTTAAAAAATTACCCGGCTCTAAAATAGAATTAGAAATAATTTTGGACGATAAAGAATTCAAAAGCTATTGGCAGGAGGTCTATGATCAGGCAATCGCCAATGTAAATCTGAAAGGGTTCCGGCCCGGCGCCGCTCCGAAAGAATTAGCGGAACAAGCCATAAATCAAGATAAAATTTTTGAAGAAGCCGCCAAAAAAGCGACTCGTTTAAGTTTGGATCAAGTTACTGAAGAAAATAAATGGACCCTCATAGATATGCCGCAAATAACATTAGGGGAAGCGGCGAGCGGATTAAAGTATAAGTGCGTAATTACGATTTTTCCGGAAATAAATCTGGGCAATTATAAAAAAATCGCCGGCAGAGTTTTAAAAGAGAAAAAAGAAGCGGCGGTTGATTCTTCAGAAATAGAAAAATCTTTAGAATGGCTAAGAAATTCCCGAGCTAAGTTAACGAGAGCGAATAGAGAAGCGCGCAGGGGAGACGTGGTGGAGGCGGATATAGAAAGTTTTGTTGACGGCAAACCGATAGAGAACGCGCGATTGAAAAAAGATCGTTTTGCTCTCGGAGAAAGCCGGTTGATGCCAGGTTTTGATGAAAATTTGGAAAATCGCAAAGAGGGGGAAGCGTTGAATTTTATTATTACGGCTCCTCAAGATTATTGGCAAAAAGATTTGCGCGGAAAAAATGTTGAATTCAAAGTGAAAATAAACGCGGTTTTTGATAAACAACTGCCGGAACTAAATGATGATTTCGCGAAAGGACTAGGAGAATTTGCTTCTATTGAAGAATTAAAGAAGAGCTTAAATGACGGAATAATGACGGAAAAAAATCAAAAAGAAACGGATCGATTGCGTTTGAAAATGCTGGATGAGATCGCCAAAGATTCTTCAATGGAAATACCGGAAATTATGATAGAAAAAACTTTAGACAGCATGGCTGCGGAATTCAAGCCAACGGAAGAGTTGCGAAATCAATTGCGGGATAAAGCGCGGCAAAATGTCGCGAATAACTTAATTATTTATAAGATTGCCGAAATGGAAAAAATCCAGCCAACCGAAGACGAGGTAAAAACTTTTGGCGGCTCTGTTGACGATCCTAAGAAATATCAGTATTATTATGGTGTAATTCTAAACCAAAAAGTATTTAAACTATTAGAGGATGGAAAATAAAAATATTACAAATGAATATTTGATTCCAACAGTTCTGGAAAAAACGCAAAATGGCGAGCGGGCTTTTGATATTTATTCCCGCTTATTGAAAGAAAGAATCATCTTTCTTGCCGGCCCAATCAATGATATAATCGCTAATCTGGTAATCGCCCAGCTTTTATTTTTGGAGCATGAGGATCCGAAAAAAGATATCAAGATTTATATTAACAGTCCGGGCGGTTCGGTAACGGCTGGCATGGCTATCTATGACACTATGCAGTATGTCAAACCGGATGTCTCTACCATGTGCGTCGGCATAGCCGCTTCAATGGCCGCGGTTCTGCTTGCCGCCGGCACAAAGAGGAAACGGATCGCTCTGCCAAATTCGGAAATCTTGCTCCATCAGGTAATGGGCGGCGCCGAAGGGCAAGCGACGGAAGTGGAAATCACCGCTCGCCAGATTTTGAAAATGAAGGAGCGATTGAATCAAATTTTGGCTAAACACACCGGCCAAACTATGGCTAAAATAGAAAAAGATACCGATAGGGATTTCTATCTAACCGCCAACGAAGCAAAAGATTACGGCTTGATAGACGAAATTATAAAAACTAAAAAATAACAGCGGACTTGACGAGGCGCTGTTATTTTTTTATAGTGCCACAGGTCCTTCAATCTGGGAGGAGCCGGAGGTGAGAACTGTATTTCACGTTTTTACCGGAAATATTGCCATTACAAAGCACGCCTGGGAAAGATTCCGCGAACGATATCTGATGGCGGTCGGTCTGCCTAAAACTCATGTTTTATCCGATGAGGAATACATGGAGTTGATAACCAGGTCGTTTGAAAGAGCCGATTTTGACGAAAAAAGTTCCAAGAGAAAGCTCGTCGGCCTCCTCAACAACCGCCAAAAACCGGTTGACTACTATATAGATCAAGTCCTGAATCTGCGGTACGTAGTATCAAAAGGAGAAGACCCGGTTCTGGTGACAGTGGAAATTCCAAGAGTCCGATAAATCGGGCTTTTTTATTTTCGTAGTCCATTTTAATTGACTGTGCTAGAATAAAAAAAATATGGATGCTAATAATAAACTGCTCTCGCGGGGAGTTGAAGAAATTATTATAAAAGAACATTTGGGCCGCCGGCTGGCTCAAGGGGAAAAATTGCGGATAAAGTTCGGCGTTGATCCGACCGCGCCCGATCTTCATTTGGGACATACCGTCGCTCTCCGCAAATTAAAACAATTTCAAGACGCCGGACATAAAGCCGTTTTAATTATTGGAGATTTCACGGCGATGATCGGTGACCCGTCCGGCCGATCGGAATCCAGAAAGCCGCTTACCGAAAAAGAAATTAAACAAAATCTTAAGAAATATCTTAAACAAGCCGGAAAAATTATTGATATCAGAAAAACCGAGGTTTGTTACAACGGCAAGTGGTTCAAAAAAAATGAGAAATTGATCTTGGAACTGCTGGGCAGAGAAAGCGCTCAGCGGATTTTGGAGCGAGACGATTTCCAAAAAAGATTTAAGGAGGGCAGGGAAGTCATGCTGTTGGAAATGCTTTATCCGCTCTTGCAAGGATATGATTCCGTAATGGTAAAAGCCGATGTGGAAATTGGAGGAACAGATCAAAAATTCAATTTGCTGATGGGACGGCGGTTACAGCGGGCCTACGGATTGTCCGAACAAGATGTGATTACTTTGCCGCTGCTTGAAGGCACTGACGGCGTAAAAAAGATGTCTAAATCAGCGGGAAATTATATCGCTTTAGACGCCGAACCGGATGATATGTTCGGAAAAATCATGAGCATTCCCGATAATTTGATTGATAAATACAGAGAACTTTTGACAGACTTGCCCGTTGAATCCTTGGCGAAGGAAAATCCCAGAGAAGCGAAATTGGAATTGGCAAAAACCATAGTTGGAATATATCATGGCGAGAAATTCGCCGAAAAAGCAAAAGAGGAATTCTTGCGCGTCTTTTCAGAACATAGAGCGCCAAAGGAAATTCCGGTTCAGAAGCTAGAATCTAAAAATTGGAATCTAATGGATTTATTAATGGCTGCGAAAATGGCGGTTAGTAAAGGCGAGGCGAGGCGGCTGATTGAACAAGGCGCGGTTCGCATTAACGATGAGAAAAAAACCGATCCTAACGAAATCATAAAAATTGAGGGCGAAGTTTTGCTTCAAGTCGGCCCGCGTAAGTTCTTAAAATTGCGCCCTAACTAGAACCCATCTCAAATATACCTCCGCTCGCGATATGAGCCAATTTCCGCAAGACCAAGGAGCGACGACGAAGGTGTGCTTATTACACTCCAAGGAGGAGCCGACGCCGGTATTGCGGAAATTGGCCATATCCCGTACGGGTTGCGTCGATTTTCTCGTCCCGCTGTGTTGCGGCTGCGTCTCTGTAGCTAAAGCTACAGCTTTCCTTGCCGCGCCTTGCGGATACAAGAAAATCGTCCGCAACGCGGGCAGGAGGTATTTTTGAGATGGGTTCCAACATTTGCTAACAAAAAATAAGTCAGTATAATGAATCCGACCTTTATAGGTCGGTTTTTAAGTTAAAAATGAGAAACGAAAAAGTAAAAACTAAAATTAAAAGTTCAAAATTTACGAAAGTTTTGAAATTCGGCGGTTCATCGGTCGGTTCAGCCGAACGAATTAAAAATGTCTGCAAAATAATCTTTGACGCGTCAAAGAAGGATAGAATAGCGGCGGTAGTTTCCGCCATGCAAGGAGTCACCGATAAGCTTTTAGCTCTGGATTTTATGGCGGTCAGGGAAAAACATCTTACGGCGGCAAAAGAATTGAAAGTTCCCGCGCCAGAAGAATTGTTGAATGGACTGGAAAAGATCATTGAGGGAGTCAAACTTCTCGGCGACGCTTCGCCGATGGCGATGGATCTCATTGCCAGTTTCGGCGAACGGCTTTCCGCTAATTTGGTTTCTTCTTATTTAAATGAAGCTCCCCGAGCTTACGTTCGGGGTATCGAAGCGGAATTCTCCAAAGCCCCAACCCTCCTTCGCCAAGGCTTCGGAGGGTTCTCCGCGCCTTCATCTTCGGGCTTACGCCCGGAGTATTCGGCGACGGAGAATAAAAAAAATCCGTCAATTTCGGTAGATTCTCGGGAACTGATCAAAACTGATAATAATTTCCAAAATGCCGATGTTAATTTTAAAAAAACTAATCCTAAAATCCGTTCCTATTTTAATAAATTACCCAATAACTCAATTCCTGTAATAACTGGATTTATTGGTTCAACTGATGAAAATAAAACCACGACTTTGGGTCGGGGCGGTTCGGATTATTCCGCCTCAATCTTTGGCGCCGCTCTTGGAGTAAATGTGATAGAAATTTGGACGGACGCCAACGGCGTGATGAGCGCTGACCCAAGAATAGCCGCCGAAGCGATTACTTTGCCTAAGATCAGCTACGAAGAGGCGTTTGAGATGGCTTATTTTGGCGCGAAAGTTATTCATCCGGAGACAATGGTTCCGGCTATTAAGAAAAATATCCCGATTTTAGTAAAAAATACGTTCAATCCGGAACATCCGGGAACTTTAATCTCAAAAATCAGCGGCGACGCGCGAACGGTAAAAAATATCTCGGCCATTGACGGCATTAGTCTCATTAATATCGGCGGAACTAATCTTGCGGGCGTTCCGGGAACCGCGGGAAGAGTCTTCAAAGCGGTGGCTTCTCATAAAGTTAATGTAATATTAATCGCCCAGGCCTCTTCAGAACATACGATTTGTTTGGCGGTAAACAAAAATGAAGCGGAGAAAGCGATGTCCGCGCTAAGAAATGAGTTTAGCCGAGACATTGGCGAAGATCGCGCGGCAATAACTAAAAAAGATGGGCAAAGCATACTGGCTATAGTCGGAGAAAAAATGCGGGGCACGCCGGGCATAGCCGGAAAAATCTTTAGCTCTCTGGGAAACAATGGAATTAACGTCTCCGCCATCGCCCAAGGAGGGTCAGAACGCAATGTTTCGTTCGTGGTGGATCAAAACAACAAAAATGCGGCGATCAATTGTCTGCACAAAACTTTTTTTGCTCCGCAGCAGAATCGTTTAGGCGTGTTTTTGCTTGGAACCGGCAATGTGGGAGGAGAAACATTGAAGCAAATGACAAATGATAAATTACAAATGGCAAATTTGAAGGTGTACGGAATCGCGGACATAGATAAAATGGTTTTTGATAAAGCGGGGATTGATTTGAATAATTGGAGGAAAATCCTTAGACAATCGCCGGATAAAATGAATCTGGAAAAGTTTTTAGAAGCCGCGTTACAAATGCCAGTGGCAGAAAAAATTTTTGTAGACTGCACCGCTAGCGAGAAAATTGCAAAAAGCTACGCTCAATTCATAAAAGCCGGATTTCATATTGTCACTCCGAACAAGAAAGCCAATGTTTTGCCTTTAAAAAATTATCAGTTGATCCGGAAAGCTTTGGCAGAAAACCAAAAGCAGTTTCATTATGACGCCAATGTGGGCGCGGGTTTGCCGATTATTGAGACGGTTAAAAAACTAGTGGCAACGGGCGATAAAATTAAAAAAATTGAGGGAATTTTTTCCGGAACTTTGAGTTATCTATTCAATAATTATGATGGAAAAAGAAAATTCAGCGATTTAGTTCAAGAGGCGAAAGAAAAAGGTTACACTGAACCGGATCCTCGCGAAGATTTAAGCGGCCAGGATGTCGGGCGAAAACTGCTGATTTTAGCAAGAGAAATGGGTTTACCGGCAGAATTTGCTGATGTAAAATTAGAAAATCTGGTAAAGCCGGATGGTTATTTTGAAGCGCGCGTCAAGAAAGCCAAAAGTAAAAAATGCGTTCTGCGATATGTGGGCGCTGTGAATAATGGGAAGCTCTCGGCGTCGCTGAAAGATATTCCCATTGATAATCCTTTGGCTGGCGTCACGGGGGCGGATAACGTGGTGGCTATCTACAGCCAATATTATAAAAATCCAGTTGTTATCAAGGGAGCGGGCGCTGGCGCCGCGGTCACAGCCGCTACTGTATTAAATGGAATATTAAAAATTCATGGAACAATTTAAATCACCAGAATCCGAACCGGAATTTCCGAAATACGAAAATCTTTCCGAAATACTAAAAGAATTACTGGCAAGCCAGTGTGGAATTGAAGATGCTGAAACCTATGAAATAGTAACCAACGCCGAAGAAGTGGATGGCGGGGACATGAACGCCGAAGAAATCAAGGAAACGCTAAGGCGAATCTTGGAATCAGAAAAATAAAAATATGGAAATAAAAAAACTTAAAGTTGGCATACTGGGCGCGACCGGAACAGTTGGCCAAAAGTTTATTGTTTTACTGAAAAATCATCCGTGGTTTGAAATCACGGCGCTGGCGGCTTCGCCGCAATCAAGGGGGAAATTCTATTCTGAGGCCATTGAGGGGCGCTGGAAAATGAACCAGCCGATTCCGGATAATATCTGCGGCAAAAAAGTGAAAGCCATTGAGGAGGATTTTGACGGAATAATAAATGAAGTTGATTTGGTATTTTCCGCGATTGATTTAGACAAAGAAAAAATAAGGCAAATTGAAGAAAAATACGCGTCTGCGGGCGCAGCGGTGGTATCAAACAATTCCGCGCATCGCTGGACTGAAGACGTGCCGATGATAATGCCGGAAATCAACGCTCATCATCTATCCCTGATTGATATTCAAAGGAAAAATCGCGGCTGGAAAACAGGTTTGATAGTTGTTAAGCCAAATTGCTCTTTGCAATCATACCTGCCCGTTGTTCACGCGCTTGGCAAATTCAATCCCCGATATGTTTCAGTTACAACTCTTCAGGCGATTTCCGGAGCAGGTAAAACTTTTGATTCTTGGCCGGAAATGATTGACAACTGCATACCGTTTATAAGCGGCGAGGAAGAAAAAACCGAAAAAGAGCCGTTAAAAATTTTAGGTCCGTCCTGTCCCGTTATTTCCGCGACCTGCGTTCGCGTTCCGGTTTCTGACGGCCATATGGCCAGTGTCTCCATAAAATTTGAAAAGAAACCGTCACTGAAGGAGATCTATGAAGCCATTGATAATTACCCCAACCCGCTTAGTGGTTTGAAATTGCCTTCCGCGCCGGATAAATTTATTACATATTTTACGGAAAATGACCGGCCGCAAACGAAATTGGATAGGGATTACGGTAATGGGATGGGCGTTACCTGCGGAAGATTCCGTGAAGATTCCGGCGACGGCTGGAAATTCATTTCACTTTCCCACAACACCACCCGCGGCGCCGCCGGCGGAGCAATACTGAATGCGGAGCTATTGCACAAGAAAGGATACCTTAAAACTAGAATTCAGAATTTAGGATATAGAATTTAGGATTATGGAGAAAAAAACATTAAAATCGTTTAAAGATTTGCTTGTTTGGCAGAAAGTCGCAAATTTAGCAATTCGTATTTATAAGACAACTGATAACTTTCCTAGATCCGAAATTTACGGACTTAGTAATCAAATGAGAAGGGCGGTAATTTCTATTAGCTCAAATATTGCCGAGGGGTTCAAGAGAATTCATCAGAAAGAGAAATCGCAATTTTACAACACCGCCTATAGTTCAGTAGCAGAATTAGAAAGCCAGACAGAAATTTCTCGAGAACTTGGTTTTTTGTTATATAAAGATTATCAAGAATTATATCCTTTACTAGTTGAAGTTTCAAAAATGATGGATGGTTTGATACAATCCCTAAATTCTAAATCCTATATTCTATATCCTCGCAAATAATGAAAGGCATAACTTTAATCGGCATGCCGGGGGCGGGGAAGTCTACGATTGGCAAGGCGCTTGCCGGAAAATTGGGATTTAGATTTGTTGATTTGGATTTTGTTATCAAAGAGAAAGAGGGCAAGAGCCACAGTGTTCTCTTAGAAAAATTGGGACCGGAAAAATTTATTGAACTGGAGGGCAGTCACGCGCTTGGGATTGATTTATCAAAAACTGTTTTTTCCCCCGGCGGCAGTATTGTTTATTCACCGGAAGCGATGAAGAAATTGCGCTCAGAAACTCTAATAATCTATTTAGAACTGCCGCTTCAAGAAATCCGCCGGCGCTTAGGGAGAAGCGCCGAAACCCGAGGCATAGTTGGCTTAGCGGAAAAAGGACTTGCGGAATTATTTAAAGAACGTACACCGCTTTATCAATCTTTCGCCAGTCATACGGTCGCCTGCCTAAATTTAAAAGACAGAGAGGTTGTAAATAAAATAACAGAATTCCTATCGTGATATATAATCTCTATTCTAATGTTCTTGAGAACATTAGAATAGAGATTGAAAGAATTAATTTTGTTTTAATATGAAACACTTTAAAGATTTAGAGAAAATTGTTAAGGGATTTGCCAATCATCGGCGGATTGAGATTTTAACTTTATTAGAAAAACATCCTAATCTTTCTGTTTGGGAGATTGCCGATAAGCTTCATGTTAATTTTAAAACCATTTCCGAACACACTCGCCGTTTAGCTAATGCTGGTTTAGTTTGGAAAGCTAATAAAGGCAGTGCGGTACGTCACGTCTTATCTGACCAAGGCAAAACTATTCTCAAATTCTTGAGAACATTGGAGTAAGATTCTAAAATTTATGCAAAATCCCATGTTATTCTATAGCACCAATAAACGATCCAGAGCTGTGGATTTTAAGACCGCTCTTTTGCGGGGACTGGCGGAGGATGGAGGACTATATATGCCCAGCGAGCTGAACAATTTTCAATTTTCCCATGCCTACCGGCAGGCAGGAATTTTCAATTTTCAATTTTGGAAAATTTTAAGAAAATTTATAGATATTCCGGAAAAGGATTTGGAGAAAATAACCAGAGAATCGTTTAATTTTGCGGCACCGTTGGTAAAACTGGATAAAAATCTTTATGTCCTGGAACTTTTTCATGGGCCGACGCTGTCTTTCAAAGATTTTGGAGCGCGATTTATGGCGCGAGCAATGAATTACTATTTAACCAAGAGCAAGCAAAAATTAAATATCATCGTTGCTACCTCCGGTGATACTGGCAGCGCGGTGGCGGCCGGATTTTACGGACTGCCGAATATCAGAGTCTTTATTCTTTATCCGAGTAAAAGAATCAGTAAATTACAGGAACAGCAAATCGCGACTTGGGGAAAAAATATCGTTGCCCTGGAAGTAAAAGGGGATTTTGACGATTGCCAGAGATTGGCGAAACAAGCGCTAAGCGATCCGAAGCTTCGGAAAAAAATAAATTTGTCATCCGCAAACTCCATTAACATCGGCCGATTGCTTCCTCAAATGTACTATTATTTTGCCGGATATTATCGATTGAAAACCCTATACCCTTCCGCCGAAGGCGGATCCGCCTCGGACGGAAAATCCTATACCCTAAATCCTATTTTTGTTGTTCCGAGCGGAAACTTTGGCAATCTTACTGCGGGACTTTTCGCCAAAAGACTGGGTTTGCCGGTAAACAAATTCGTTGCGGCGGTAAACATTAACAGCCAGATTCCGGAATATCTTAGGACGGGTAAATTGAAACAAAGTAAAACGCGTTTAACGTTTTCTAACGCGATGGATGTCGGCAATCCGAGCAACTGGGCGAGAATTATGGACTTATATCATGGCAGTCCATCGGCAATTAAAAAAGATTTGGAGGCAAGTACCGTAACCGAATCGGAGACAGAGAAAACTATCAAAGAAGTTTATAAGAAATACGGCTATATCGCTGACCCTCACACCGCAGTGGGTCTTAGCGCTGCTATCACGCGTGATAGCAGCGGACCGACCATCGTTTTGGCAACCGCGCATCCGGCGAAATTTCCGGAAATAGTGGAAAAAGCGATTGGCAAAAAATTTCCTTTGCCGCCGGCTCTCCGCAACGTCCTTGATAAGAAGAAGTTAAGTTTGACGATAACAACTAAAGAAGAGTTTTTTGAGAGAATAAAAAAATAACCCGAGTTTGGGTTATTTATAGAGATTCGGGTCCGGGGCGAATAATCTGATTATCCTTAACATGCTGTCTGGTATCCAGGCCGAGTTCTCTGATTGCGTCATAAATCTGCTGTCGGGCGAAGTCAATATTTCTTGCGAACAGCAAAGAATAGTGTCCGCCATCCGCTTGTCCGGCGGAACGATCCATCGCCGCCATTAGAATCGCGGTTAGCGTTCTCTTGAACAATCTCATCCGCCCCTCGGTACGCAAGGACAGCATGATCTTTAACGCGTCAGAAAAGCGGTCAAGCGTAATCGTCTCCTCGTTGAGAAATTCTTTTTCGCTAGCAACGGGAATTGACCACCCGATATGCACGCCGGACTTATTGAACAAAATGAAAGATGTGTGGCCAATGAGGTTGCCCATCCGTCCCTTTCAAGGTGCGCTGATATGGTACGCTTTTGCTGAAGAGATGTCAAGATGGCGTTTACGCGCCGGTTGAGCCGAATCCGCCGCGATTTTTTTCCTGTAATTTTTCAACTTCTTCCCATTCCACCCGCTCGTAGGGCTTGAAAATCATTTGAACAACGCGATCGCCTTTCTCCACGGTTACCGGATGGCCGGTGTAATTATAGACCAGCGCTTTGTATTCGTCCTGATCGCCGCAATAATCTTCGTCGGCAATGCCGACGCCGTTGGCTAGAAACAGGCCGCGTTTTGGCAAAGAACTTCTGGCCGCCAGCAAAACAAAATGATTTTTCGGAGGCTGAACCGCAATATTGAGGGGAATAAAAGCAGTTTGATTTGGAGCGATTGTGGTAGTTTCGCGGACATAACAATCCAGACCGGCAGAACCGGCGGTGGAATAACGAGGCAGGGGCAAAGATTTATCAAATCTTTTAATTCTGGCTTTCATAATTTGTGTTCCTCCTACCACTAGTATAAAATGTTTAGAAGCTCATTTACAATGAAAGAGTCGCCATGAACAAACGAGGAAAACTAATAGTAATAGAGGGCACGGATGGATCGGGCAAGAAAACTCAAACTCAACTTTTAATTAAAAAGCTCAAAGAAGAAGGCCGCGGAATTTTTACTTTCTCTTTTCCGCAATATGGCAAAAAATCGGCTGGCCCGATTGAAGAATATCTAGCTGGCAGATATGGAAAATCGGATTCAGTTGATCCTTATGTGGCTTCAGTTCTCTATGCTGTTGATAGGTTTGATGTTTCCCAAAAAATACAAGCGTCCCTGAACAAAGGAGAAACCGGAATCTTAGACCGCTACACCGATTCTAATATCGGACACCAAGGCGGAAAGATTAGCGATCCTCAAGAAAGAGCAAAATTCGCCGAATGGGATTATAACCTTGAATATGCCATTCTGAAAATCCCCAAGCCCGATCTGGTCATCATACTTAGAGTTCCCGCCGAACTTGCCCAAAAATTAGCTCTCCAAAGAGGCGCTGGCGATGGTCATGAAGTTGATTTGAACCATTTGAAAAACGCGGAGGCGGCTTACCTTTGGCTGGCGAACCGAAATCCAGAAAATCATAAAGTGATTGATTGCGTAAAAAATAACAAGTTGCTATCCCCGGAAGAGATCGGACTAAAAGTATACGAAATGGTTAAAGACGTGCTAAATTGACCCCAAAAATGGGGTCTTTTTTGACCCCTTGACAAATCTAATAGGTTTGCTATAATAGGAGCAGTTCATCATCAATGGCAAACTCGCTCTTTACCCATTTTTTACTTCTTGGTCATTTTGACCGAGGGGGTGGGATAAGGGGCGCTATTCACGGAGGTGTCTGATGGGTCGGAAGGAAAAGCTCCAGCCGGAGCCGGCGACGCCGGAAGTGGCCAAGCCCGTCGAAGCGACGGTTGCGGCCGCGAGTCCGGCCACGCCGCCCGTTGTCGCGGCGCCCGCCAAGGAGCGGAGCGACAAGCCGAGGACGGTGGAGGAGCTGGCGAAGGAAGGGAAGGACATCGAGTCGTTCCCGGTGACGCCGATCGGACACGACTGGTTGAAGGAGCACGACCTCGCCTACAACAGGCGGTTCTGGTCGATGCTCGGCGCCCGCTCTCGCAACAAGGGCGTCCAGCGCACGCTGGCGGAAACCCAGGCGGTCTACACGGACTACCTGGAAGTCAGCGCCAAGGACAAGGCCGAGCGCGAAGAGCTGAACGACGAACGTCCGGACGCCTCGGCGCCGACCAAGACGGTCACGTGCAAGTACGACGGCGTCATCCGCAACGGCCAGTCGGCCATCTGCGGATTCGAGTTTGATCGGCGGACGCGGGTCGTCACCCGCTTCGACAAGGAACTCGGCAGCCGAGTTCCGGTCGTCCACGGAGAGGGGCCCCTCAAGGGCAACCCGATCCGCGAGGGCGACCACACGGTCATCTTCGACCCGGAAACGGGCGAGGCGACCAGCTTCGAGCCGATCTGCCCGAAGCACCGCAGGGAGCTTCGGCAGGCCAACCCCGGCATGCGCTTCTACGCGCATGATCGGGCGAGAGAGATGGTCGATCGGTCCCGGGCGCGCCAGAAGGCGAATGACCGGTACCGTCCGGCCGATCGCAACCGCCGTCCGCGCGTCTTCGGCGGCTCGGGCACTCCCCGCGAGCCGGGACAGCGCCGCCACTAGACTGAACACGCCGGTCCGATAAACCATCGGGCCACAATCCCCGGGAGAGTCAGCAATGACTCTCCCGGGGATCACATCTTTTTCTGCAAAGATTTCAACTTTGTTGACTAGCATCTAGAAAATAAAGTTGAGTTCTTTGAAACCCAAACACCCTTTTTAGGGTAAAGGAGGACGAATGAGTGATCTGAAGAGAGCGCTCAACGCATTGGCCCTGTCGGCCATGGTTGATCGCAGAGGCAGAGCGGATCGGGAAGTGGAAGTGTCGTTTGCCGAGAAGTTTGAACATCAGCGGCGAGACATCGGACAGCTGGGTTTCCAGCTGTCCAACAAGATCGTCGAGACCTCGAAAGTCATGATCGCCGCCATTAAGGCCGGCGATCACGGCAAGATTGAGGACTGCAAGGACCAGCTTCGGGACCTGTGGGACCAGATGGGCGCGGCCGATCTTCCGGCTGATATCGCCTGGCAATTTGACAGCGAAGCGGGCGCGGAACTGTCGGAATCGTTCATGGTCGCCAGTCTCTATCCTCTGCTCTTCCCGGAAAACGAAGGAGCGGAGATTCAGATCCCGTCCTACGAAGATCTGAAAATCGGGCCGCCCGCGTGGCTGGCTGGCATCGGCGACTCCATCAGCGAGCTCGCCAAACTGCACACCGTCCTGCTCATGAATCCCGAACTGGACCTGGAACGGAGAATCGCTCTTCGCCAGCAGTATCTGA
Organism: uncultured Candidatus Saccharibacteria bacterium; assembly: GCA_964361795.1. Classification (GTDB taxonomy): domain Bacteria; phylum Patescibacteriota; class Minisyncoccia; order UBA6257; family WO2-44-18; genus CAYIBZ01. The sequence goes on along the minus strand of CAYIBZ010000013.1, from coordinate 941 downwards.
AGAAAGCGAACGAGATGTACGCCTTCCTGGACCAGTTCGAGACCTGCTACGGCATGGTCATCAACCACACCCGCCGCAAGGGATTCGGCCAGACTTACCGCGGCATGCTGTTCCGGATCTCCATGCTCATCCAGCGCGAGAGCGAAGACCTCGCTCGCGTTCTGGACTTCCGAGCCGCGATCCGGTCGGTCGCCGATGAAGTCGCCAAGCGACTCAACGCGGCCAAAGCCTGAAGAAGGCAAACCCCTTCTAGGATAAAACCTAGAGGGGTATTTTTTATGTAGAAAAAAGATCTCAATCCATATTGCTTTTCGGAAACAAACTAATCAGTGGCAATGACAAATGTCAAAATCCAAATGACAAATCAAGTCCAAAATCTAAAATCTAAAACCGTTTCTTTTGAACATTGAGTCATTTGAGCTTGATTTGAGATTTGAACTTTGAAATTTGGATTTTTCTTGAACCGGAATTGGTTGGCGAGGAAGCATTGATAAAACTATTTCCCAAATGGGTTTTGGAACCTACTTACCGAATGAGTTCTGGAACTCATTTGGAAAATAGCTCTCTGCGCGATGCGGCAGATTTTATTTTCAGAGCGAGGATTCGAAAGCGAGGTGTATGAATATACTCCGAGCTTGAGAAACGAAGCTATGGAATAAAAGATGTCCGCATCCCTTCGGGTTGCTGCTAAAATGTCAGTTCACGGCGTCATTTCTCCTGGAAGTGTATTCACACATCTGCGTCGTCATTCCTTGTGATCTGACATTTTAGCTAACAACGCGCTAGAGATTATTTTCCGAATGAGTTCCTAGCTCCGTGCACCTCAAAATGCAAATGACAGCCGGTCGGCCCGTGGGTGTTGCCGGTGTTTCCAATGTAAGCCACTAAATCTCCCTGTACGACATAATCGCCAACGGAGACCGAGTTTTTTTGCGTGTGAG
>CAYIBZ010000012.1:0-15511 GCA_964361795.1 uncultured Candidatus Saccharibacteria bacterium | reverse complement strand
TTTATCCACAGCTTTTTTGAAAAATCCCAAAAATTTTGATAAAATGAATGAATGAAGAAAGTGTTTGGTTTTACATTGATAGAATTACTAATTGTGATAGCTATTATCACTATTTTGGCCGGAGTGGTTATTGTCGCCTTAAATCCAGCCAGGCAATTCGCGCAGGCAAGAAACACTCAACGCTGGTCTAATATCAACACTATTCTCAACGCCGTTGCCCAAAGAATTTCCGACAATCGCGGCATTTGGGATAGCAGTTGTAAAACATCAACAGTGAGTCTGCCAAGCACTGCCGCAAACATTGGAACCAACAATGGGCTGATTAATCTAGAACCTTGTTTAGTTCCGGAATATATCGCCGGTATGGTTGTTGATCCGCTGAATGGGACAACCGCGGATACCAATTATTCTATCGTTCAAAATGAAAAGGGAAAAATCACTATCAGCGCTCCAACCGCCGAACTAGGAGAGGCCATTGCCGTATCAAGGTAATTAAAATCTAAGAAAATAATCCGTATTTGAATATTTTAATTAAGGCGCTTATGCCATCTGTCCAACGGATTTTTTTGCCTTCAGCGTAACCCCGCCCAAAATAAGATACGCCGACTTCATAAAATCGCCAGCGTTTTTTCCCTAATTTTATAGTAAGCTCCGGCTCAATGCCAAAACGTTTTTCTTTCAGCTGGATTGAATTAATTGCTTCTCGCGTAAATACTTTAAAGCCAGTTTCAATGTCGGTCAAATTAAGGTTGGCAAAAATATTGGTTAAAAAAGTTATCAATTTATTTCCCATATAATGCCAAAAATACATAATTCTATGGGGCGAGGACCCGACAAATCTTGATCCATACACCGCGTCGGCGGCTCCCATTAAAATTGGCTTAAGAAGAATAGGATACTCCTCTGGATTGTATTCCAAATCAGCGTCCTGAATCAAAACTATATCTTGCTCAGCCAATTTCAGGCCGGTTTGAATCGCCGCTCCTTTGCCTTGATTCTTGCCGTGTTTAACGATTTTCACGGCCGGCGATTTATATTCGCTTAAGAATTTTTCCGTCCCGTCGTTTGAAGCGTCATCAATGACAACAATCTCTTTTTGAAGGCCCAAAGAAGATAAATCTATTTTTTCTACCGCGTCCAAAAGAACCGGCAGGGTAGCGGCCTCATTGTAAACGGGAATAATTATGGAAACGCCTCTGAATTTCTGATTTTTCATAAAACACGAAAAACTGCTTCTTCCGCGTCAAAAACTTTTTTAAACTTATTCGCGGACTCAAAATATTTATATAATTTTGGATTTCTCCTTTTCTCCACAACAATGTATTTAGCATTAAAATCGTCTTTTAACACTTTGTATATATCCTCAACTTCTTCTTGAGTACAGCGGATTTTTCCGCAGGTGTATCCCGGAGCGGAATCTATTGCCAAAAAGTGAGTTTTCCAATACAGCGATTGATTATAAGCGTATTGGAAAATAGGATCCATGCCATTAATGTAATAATTATCGTAATTCCAAAAAAATAACTGGCCAAAGCGATCCCAATGAATATTAAAAACTATCTCTTTCGGATTAGCGTTTTCTTTCAGCCATAAAGCCGCTTCTTTGAATTGTTCCGGATGAAAAGCATTGGCGGTATAAGTCTCAAAACGATAGATATTTTTTATCGGCATATAGGCCAAAATAACCGCCGCGACAATCGTAAAAAAGCTTCGCGCCTCGCTGGATGCCGCTAAGTTCCGGTAATGAGTAAAAACCAAGCTCAAAAAAATGATGGAAAACCCCGCTAAAATTTCGCTGGATCTCCTGGCAACGCCAAATGTCATGTAGAAAAATAGGGCGGTCAAAATCATGCTGGACCACACGGAATCCAATACATTAATCTTTTTAGAAAACAGCCAAAAAACAACAACGGCGGCAATTAACAGAAAAATAGTGATGGGCAATAATTGGTCCAGGAAATTTTCCCACGCGAACGGCGTTAGCTCTCGCCCAAAACGCAGCGGTACGCCGCGGCTTTTTTCCACTATCAATTGAGCGACTTGAATATAGGCCAGCTTAGCCGCTCCCAAGGGATTGGGCCGCATCATCCAGCCGACAACAAGGCCAAAACCAACCGCCATGATATGCAGCCAATCAATCTTTTGTTTTTTTAAAAACTGGACTAATCCTATTGTCCCGGCCGTTAAAATCGGCATCCAGGCTAATGAAAGGTGAACCCAGGAAAAAGCCGCTGATAAAAAAAATAGGATAATCGCGTTATTTCTGTCAGGAATTCCTTTAACATTAATTAAATAAGCAAAAATCATCATATTCAGCCCCAACGAGATGGCGTGAGGGCGCAGCATGGTCAATCTAAACATTGGATCGGCGGAGGAAAAATAGAAAATTAAAACCCAAAAAACCGGCCAAGAAACCTGCAAGCGGCTTAACGCGCCAAAAACTAAAAACAAGGAAATAACGGTTACAAAAAAACCGCCGATTTTTACGGATAAAACTAAATTGCTGATGTATGTAAGGGGAATTGAAAGTATGTGAAAACCGTACCAAATATCCGCTCCGTAATGCTTAATGGCCGAATATTGCGTCCAGGGAAAAGAACTGTCAAAAAGATTTTGCGTTCTATATATCCAAGAATGCCTGATGTGATAGAAACTATCGGTGTCCGGAATGCCTGAATAACTAAAATTAAAAATGAACGCGATGGCCAAAATGCACCCCAAAACCAAAAAGAAGCTAGACAGGGAACTTTCTCGCATCAGTAAAATTATATTCCAATTACTTAATTAAATAAACTGCTTCATTGCCAGTCTCCATCTTTTTTTCAAACCGGGAATCAGAATCCAAAAATCCGTAAAAAGCTGAATTTTTATCCTTATTCAAGACAATATAACGGGCGCCGTAATCGCGTTTCAGAACGTTATGCGTATCTTCCAGTATCTTTTGCTTGCATTCAACCGCGCCGCAAGTTTTATCAGTAAGCACGCCGCCTGATAGATAGTGGAATTTCCAATAAAGTGACGGGTCCAGAGCGTATAGAAAAATTGGATCCAATCCTCCCGTATAATAATTTTTCTGATTCCAAAAAAATAATGGAGAAAAATGCGGCCAATGGATATTAAAAACAATATCGCCCTGCTCGCTGTTATCTTTTAACCATAGGCCGGCTTCTCGCATATAGTTTTGCGGGTAACCGCTGCCTTGCAGGGCGGCCGATGTTTTATAACCAGAATAAAAAACTAAAATCGCTGCCGCGATAACTGCCGCGGGCAGGAAAATTTCCCTGATTTTTCTTTCCTGCAAATAACTTGCCGCCGCGCCAATCAATAACACTCCAAAAATCGCCCAAAAATTATACGCCCTCCTAGTCACCGCGATTGTCAGCGCGAAAAACGCCGCGGATAAAATTAAACTAGACCAGACTATAACTTTTTGAGAAACGGCTTTCCAGCTAACCAAAACAATCGCGGCAATCCACAAAATCATGAAAATAGAAAAATTCTTAAAAAGAATCGTTGTGCTTAAAGGAAAATTTTCTTTTCCAAACAGTAACGGCAGTCCGCTTTGCTTCTCTAGGATCTGCTGTACAACTTGAATATAAAAAAGCTTCAGCGCTCCAAACGGATTTGGCCTTAACAGCCAGCCTGCTAAACTGCCGGCTGCGACTCCAATAACAGATTTATATTCAAATCGCTTCTCAATTATCAATCTAACTAAAACTACCGCGCCCAAAATAACTAATGGCACCCAAACTAAATTCATATGAAACCACGCGATGCCAAAAGAAGCGATTGCCATACCCCAAAAATTTCCTAAAACTAGAAAATAAAAAAGCAGAGGGGTCAAAATCAAAGAAATTGTCTGCGGCCTAATCATTAAAAATTGAGATGTCACGTTCGCGGCGGCAAAAAACAGCAAAAATGGCCATAGCCACGGCATCCGGAATTGAAATCTTTTAACTGCCCAATAAAAAGCAAAAAGAGCCGCGGCCGTTAATAAAACCCCAATAATTTTCAGGCCTAAAATGCCGCCGCCTATATACGAAAATGGGATTAGAAAAATCCCGAATCCATACCATAAGGAAACTCCCAATTCTCTTATTACCGAATGGTAAATCCAAGGAAAATCAACGTTTAATAAGCCGCGTTCTTTAAATAAATTCGCTAATCCCATGTAATAAAAGCTGTCTAAATCGGCGAAATTAGAAGAAACAAAATGAAAAATCGCCGCGATCGTCAAAAAAATTACTATAGGGAGAAGAAAACGATTCATTCTAGTCCAAATCTTTTCGCATTCGCAGTTTATATTCAAAAAATCCCATTTTTTTCCAAACAGCTATCGCGCCGGTGTTTCTAAAATCAACATTCAGTTCAATATTCTGGACTTTCTTTTTCTTGAACCACTCCAGCGCTTTTTCAAACATTTGACTCGCGGCGCCTTTACGGCGATATTCTCTCGCGACAAAAACATCCGCCACCGTCCCGATCTTTTTTGCCTTGCTATAAAATGGCGCTTCTTCCGTTGCGCATCTAAAATAACCAACAATTTTTCCGCTATTCTCGGCAACGATTAAAATCATATTCGGATCTTCTAGCCATTCTTCCGCGTGACTTTCCAAATCCGCAAGAGCTGAAGACGGCTTATAATACGGATCCAATTCATGATGATAATCAACCATCGCTCTCGCCATCTCTAAAATTGCCGCGAGATCCTGTTTTTTCGTTATTCTAATAGTCATATTCTTTGTATTGTTAATCATATGACAACCGCCAAAAATATTAAAACCGCCTTTACAGGCGGCCGATATCTTCGTTCCATAATTCTGGATTTTCTTTAATAAATTTCTCCATCATTTTTCTCGGCTTTTTAAGGTCAAGATCAAGAACTCGCACTCCATGCGATTCCAAAAATTCCAGCGTGCCGCTAAGCGTTTTAGATTCTCCCACTACCACAACCTTAATGCCAAATTGAACAACCGCGCCGGCGCACAAAAAGCACGGCATCAAAGTGGAATACAGAACAGTTCCGCGATAATTCCCAATTCGTCCCGCGTCACGCAAACAATCAATTTCGGCGTGCAAAATTGGATTGCCATGCTGAATTCTGCGATTATGGCCTCGCCCGATAACTCTGCCGTCTCTTGCCAGCACCGCGCCTATGGGGATTCCTTCCTCCTCAAGACCAAGCTTGGCCTCCGCGATTGCAAAATCCATGAACCGGCGACTGCGCGCTCTCATGAGTCCGCCTTTCAAAGTACGACGGCATTATATAAAAAATTCTGGAAAATAGCTATACTTCACGTTAATTCAATCACGGAAAAGTAAAAAACCGCCCGTTTTACGGGGCGGATGGATTATTCTTATTTTTTTTCTGGAAGTTTAGGCGGAGGCAATTCATGAAATTCAAACTGGCCTTCTTTGGATCTTTCACCATCATTGTTAGGTGAACGTTCCCGCGCGCCCGGACTGTCGGGAGAATTTTCTGGGTCTTCCGTAGAACTTCTGCCTTCTTCGCCGGGAGTTTGGCCGCCATCAACTTTTCGTTTCACCATAACTCTATGGCCTTTCCTCATCAATGTTTTAGCTTTTTCAAGCTCCTCGTGCGTATCGCGAGAATACGGAATCTGATAAGCTCGCGGCTCTCTTGGCCCGTGAGCATAATCAAAAACACTGCCGCTCTGATTATCAACTTCTTCATCGTAGGGGACGAGCCAAAGATAAATCGCTCCCGGGTCTCCGATTTTGGAATCTGGCTCTTTGGCTTCTCCCCAAATCAGTACAAATTCATCCGGAGATGGACTTTTTGACGGCCAGCCGATATAACTATCCAACGATTTCCAAACAGCCAGCCCAAAACTTGGCAGAGCAATCACGCAAGCCATTTTTAACCACCATTTTCCTTGAGCGCCTATGAGATACCATACCAAAATAGCGGCAAAAATTATGAACGCAAGCGGAATGACCAAGGTGCCTATGCTCATTTTTCCTCCTCTTTAAGGTCCCGCGCCGCGCCGCTCCGGGGCGGCGCGGCGCGAGGCGGCGCCAAGAAATGAACGAGGGAGATTGTTGACGTTAGATACGACTCCTTCTTTGGATAAAGTGAAGCGAAATGCCGTTGCTTCCTGGCCAGTCCTTTCCAAAACAACTTCTTTTCCGGAAATAACCGGCACATTGCCCTTTAATTTAACCAGCGAAATTGTCGCGGCAGTCGGATTGGCGTCTGATTTGTGGTACATATGCAAATTTACAATGTATTCTCCGGGTAAGATTCCTCGGAGAATAACCCGCTCCTCATTCTTATTTACCTTAACGCTTTTGCCGTCCGGCGAAACAATAACATCGCTGGCGGCTCCAAGATCATCCCGTTCCAAATGCATCAAACCGGCTGATTTGCCAAGGAAAGACACCAGATTGCCGTGAGGATCCATAACATAGGTATCCACATCGTCTGAAGATTCGGACGGCCATTTTACCACAATCGCAAACTCGCCTGAAGTTTCTATTTTGTTTTCGTCTTGGGCGTTTTTGTGAATGCTGATTAGAATAAGCGATAGAATGAACATTCCTATGAATCCGAAAAGCGCGTTCCACAGCAAATCTAAGGAAGCGACATTAGGAAGTTCTCGGCGTTTTTTCATTTCTTGGCCTTTTCAATCGCGGTGCTTAAATTATGGCATTGCAGGCTTAGGGCGATACTGCAAATAAGTCCGACGAGCGTTGTAACGAAAGCAGTGGAAAGGCCCAAGCTAAGTTTTTCCAATAATCCCTGAATCGCTTGGGGGTCGGCTCCTTGAATGTTGATGCCGCCGCTAAGCATGATGATAAATCCGCAAATCGTTCCCAAAAGTCCGAGTTTTTCACAAAGACCGACCGCGAACCATCCATGTTCTACATTATTTTCAATATTTTCTAATTCTGCCAAACGTTTCGCGGCAGAATTGGGCTGTCCCGCGGATTTCAAACGATCAATATCGTCTAAAATTACGCTGGTACTCCAGCTCAGGCGGCCGCAGTAAATGGTCATGATACCGAAAACGGCAATGGTTAGAAAACTCAATTTTGTCGCGTCCATTTTATCAACGCTGGCAAAGGCATCTAATTCTAAGCAAATAGCCGTTCCTATGGCAGTTAAAGTGGCGATTAAAACCCAAACTAAAAACAGCCGCTTCATTGGCATTTTTCCTCCTTGTTTCGGTGTCAAAGAACGACTGGGATTATAGTATAATAACGATGCTTAAAAGTAAAACACTTGACAAATTGTGTGGATATGCTATAATTTGGCAATTAGGGTTACACACCACAAACCTCGTCCATGCCGGGATGGACAGCAGAAAACCAAGGTGGGCCGGCCCCATCTAAGGTTTCCGAGGGAGGTGCGGGGTTACCCTAACCTGTTGGTGAATGCTGAAACCTAGGGAAATCCCTGGCAACACCGCCAAGAGGTTAAAACCCACCCGGTTACTAAACAACTAAAGGATGTCATTGAAGACATCCTTTTTTCTTTCTTATCTTTTTTTATATGCCGAACTTCCGAACGAAAACCCCGGCCGTAAGGCAGTGGAAGTGTAGGCAGGTCCCCCCACTATCATTGATGATAGTGGGGGGACGAGCAACGCTCGAGACCATCAGAAACCATGGCCGCCTCGCCTCGCCATAGGCGAGGCTCCGCTTTCAGCGGGGCCGTTGGTAAGGCCGTGGGAGTTTTATTTTTGCTGGGGGGCTAGGAATCGGACCTAGATCTGCTGCTCCAAAGGCAGCCGTGTTACCATTGCACTACCCCCCAATACTACGAAAGATATTTTACCACAAAACTATGATAAAACAAAAAAGAGGCTATTTTAAGTCACTAAGAAAGGGTCTGGAGATTTTCTATAATAGCCACCTCTAATGGCACAATCGCAAAAGGGGAGTATCTCATTTCCGAGTAGGCGCGAATTAATGATTTAACAAAATTGATATGCTTTTCCGGAATAACTAATTGGCTGTGCGTTTTCAAACGCTCCAATTCTTTCTTGGTTAATTCATGTTTGAATAGATTTTCCAGAGCCGGATCAAAACGCAAACTTAAAATTCGCCGCCAATAATGAATAAGTTCTTTGGCAAAATCTATTAAATTGTAGCCGCCGCCGTTTAATTTATTTAAGTATTCCAACGCGCCGCTCAAGTTAGGTTTTAAAATGAAATCGGAGAAGTCCGCCGTTCGGCTTGCCCCAACCTTGCCGATTATTTTTTCCACGTCCTCCAAACCCACTTCATTTTTCAAGCTGGCCATTTGATCCAAAAGCGATTCAGCGTCGCGTAAACTGCCGTCGGCAGTCGCCGCGATTAATTCCAGCGCTTCATCGGCAACTTTTATTTTTTCTTCCGCGATCACCGAAGATAGTTTTTTCACAATTTCCTCAATGCTTAATTTCTTAAAATGAAACTTTTGGGTTCGGGAACTGATGGTCGCCGGAATTTTTTCATACTCGGTGGTGGCAAGAATTAAAATCGCGTGCGCCGGCGGCTCTTCAAGGGTTTTCAAAAGAGCGTTAAAAGCTTCGCGAGTTAACATGTGAGCTTCATCAATTATAAAAACCTTATAATCGTAAGAAGCCGGGGACAGCCTGATTCCTTCCCGTAAATTCCGGATTTCATCTATGCCTCGGTTTGAAGCGGCGTCAATCTCTACTATGTCTAGCGCTTTTCCAGCGTCAATCTCCGAACACCTTGAACATTTGTTGCACGGTTCGCCTTTTTCTTTAAAGGATTTGTTGTTTTTCCTGGTTTCGCAATTGGCAATTTTGGCGATCAACCGGGCGGCGGTAGTCTTTCCGCTCCCGCGAGACCCGTAAAACAGATAGGCATGGGCTAATTTATCTTGCCTGGCGGCATTCCGCAAGATTTCCACAATTTCTTTCTGGCCCAAAACATCTTCAAAAGATTTTGGACGATATTTTCTATAGAGAGCCAGTGACATCCTACCTATTCTAGCATAAAATTAATGTATATGCGCCGTTGGATGTCCGTAGCGTTGTTTGCCGTAATTATTTTTGGTGTTTTTGTGTTCCTAAATCAGAAAAAGATTATTGACTTAGGAATCAGCATTCCGGAACTGGCAAACACAATTAGCAATCTCAGAAAAATCAACGCCGACATTGGCCCTCAACAGCCGCTTGCCGACCCTCCGGAAAAAATTAAAGCGGTCTATATGACCAGCTGGTCAGCCGGCAATCAGTCAAAATTAAATTATTTAATAAAACTCATTAAAGAAACCGAGCTTAACGCGGTAGTTATTGACGTTAAAGATTTTTCCGGCTACGTCGCGTACAATACCAGCTTAGAATTGCCAAGAAAATACAACGCGGTGGAACTGCGAATCCCAAAACTTAACACTTTAATAAAAAGACTGCATGACGAAAATATCTATATCATAGGAAGAATTTCGGTCTTCCAGGATCAACAGCTGGCCAAAGCCAGACCGGAGCTGGCTCTTTTCAGTTCTTCTACTCAATCAAGCTGGACCGATTATAAAGGCCTAATGTGGATAGACGCCGCGGCTAAAGAAGCCTGGGATTACAATATAGATATCGCTAAAGAAATTCTGGCCAAGGGATTTGACGAGGCAAATTTTGATTACATCCGTTTTGCTTCTGACGGCAATCTGAAAGACATCGTCTATCCTTTTTGGGACGGAAAAACTTTGAAAACTCACGCAATGCGCGATTTTTTCCAATATCTTCGCGGACAGCTTCCCGGCGCTAAGATTTCCGCGGACCTTTTTGGACTGGTAACGGTAAATGCTGACGGGCTGGGAATAGGCCAGCACCTAGAGCACGCGCTCCCGTATTTTGACGCGATTGCCCCAATGGTTTATCCGTCTCATTATTTCAAAGGATTTATCGGATATGAAAAACCGGCGGAACATCCTTATGAGGTAGCAAAATATTCCATGCAAAAAGCGGTAATTAGAATGCTCGTGAACCAATTAAATCTAATGAAAACTTCCGGCGTCTCCGCCCTGCAAACCAAGGTCGCGAAATTAAGGCCGTGGTTTCAGGATTTTGATCTGGGAGCGGACTACGATGCCCAAAAAGTACGCGGCCAAATTAAAGCTTGGAATGAAGCATCGGCCAATACGCCGAATTACAACAATGGCTGGATGCTTTGGAACGCCAGCAATATCTACACCCGGGAAGCGCTTGATCTTCAACAATTAGTCGCGGGAAATTAACATGTACGAAGTAAAATTAGGTCAATTTACCGGACCGCTGGAAAAACTTCTGGAATTGATAGAAGAAAAAAAATTAGAAATCACCCAAATCAGCATGGCGGAAGTAACGGGAGATTTTCTGAAATATGTCAAAAATCTTGGCGCTCAAGTTCCTTCGCTGGTTCTGGCGGATTTTCTGGTTGTCGCCTCTAAACTCGTCCTGATAAAGTCAAAAGTTCTGCTTCCGAATTTAGAATTAACTTCAGAAGAGGAAGGCGATATTCGGGACTTGGAGCATCGACTGAAAATTTATCGGGAGTTCAAAACCGCCAGTCAATATCTCCAAAAATTATGGAATAATCAAGATGTCGCTTATTCCCGGCCGCTCTTCGCGAATCTGGGCGAAAAAGCCATTTTTTATCCGCCCAGCGAAATAAAAACCGAAGATTTGGCTAAAGCGATTTCCAATTTGATTTCGGCGCTTCAAAATTTGGTTCCGGACGTTCAAAAAATTAAATCCGCGGTTGTTACGATTGAACAAAAAATTGAAGAACTTCTCAACAGGTTCACCCAATCCGCTCGTCAAAGTTTTAAGGGAATCGCTCAAAGCCAGTCGCGAACCGAAATCATAGTCGTCTTTTTAGCCATATTGCACCTGTTAAAAGACAAAATTATCAATGTGGAGCAGGAGGGCCAATTTGGTGATATACTCATAGAAAAATCACCGTCGTGATTTTTCTAATTTTTAATTTTCAATGAGCAAAGAAACAAATATAGTAGCGCAACTTGAAGCGTTATTATTTATCTATGGCGAGCCGCTGAATTTTAAAAAAATTGCCGAAATCCTTGAATGTAAAGAAGCTGACGCAAAAGACGCCGCGGCCAACCTCGCTGAAGAACTAAGGAAAGAAAATAGGGGATTGTTTTTAATTTCGGATAAAGAAAAAATCCAGCTATCCACGAAGCCGGAATTCGGAAAATTGCTTGAGGATGTCGTTAAGGCGGAAATGGCGGAAAATCTTACGCCGGCGGCGCTAGAAACTCTGGCAATTATCGCTTACGCCGGTCCGGTGTCCAGAGCGGAAATAGATTATATCCGCGGCGTTAATTCCAGTTTTATATTAAGAAATTTGTCTATTAGAGGACTAACGGAAAGATCATTGGATCCAAAACGAGCCAACGCTTTTGTCTACGCTCCAAGCATGGAACTGCTGAAATATCTGGGCATCGCGCGATCGGAAGATTTGCCGGAGTTTAATAAATTTAACGAGCTGGTTAAGAAAATGTGGAACAAGGAAGAAACTCAATGACGAAATTTAATCTCCAAAGTTTTTTATTCGCTCTTGTTCTCCTGATCGCGGTTTTGATTAATAAACCGGCGGCGCCAATGCGCGCTAAGCCAATTGTGGAAGTGGATCTTCAAGATACCAGTCTCGTCGCCGTCGCCAATCTTAACGCGTCAATCATGGCGCCAATCCAATCTGATTTAAAACCAGCTCCGGAAATCAAAGCATCCGCGGCCATAGCTAAAGAATTATTCAGCCCAACCGTCTTTTTTGAACTTAATACCGATCAAGAATGGCCGATTGCTTCTTTAACAAAACTAATGACCGCCGTAGTGGCGCTGGAAAAAATTGGCGGCGGCCAGCCGATAACTATCAGCGAAACGGCTGTCGCCACCGAAGGCGTTTCCGGAAATTTTAACATAGGAGAAACCTACGCCGTCAACGATCTTGTCAGCGCGTTAATGGGCGTTTCCAGCAATGACGCGGCGGCGGCTCTAGCGGAATTTTACTTTGACTCCAAACAAAAAGACTTGGCAAATGAAATGGAACGCAAAGCAAAAAGATTAGGCATGGGCAACACCCGCCTTACGGATTCAACCGGCCTTTCTCCGTTAAATCAATCCACTATCGGAGATTTAGAAAAGCTGGTAAAATACATTTTCAAACAGCATCCGGAAATTTTCGCCGCTAGCCGCCAAAAAGAAGTGAGGATAGGAAATCGTCTGGTAATGAATATCAACAAATTCGCCGACCGCCCTGATTTTCTCGGAGGTAAAACGGGATACACGGATGAGGCCAATGGAAATTTAATTTCTATTTTCAATTACAACGAAAAGCCGATTTTAATTATTGTTCTTGGCAGCGATGATCGCTTCCGGGAAACTGAAAAACTCTATGATTACTTTACAGCTGGTTCGAATTACTAGTCTTTCCATAATCGCTTTTTTGGTTGCTTTTGCCATTGCCCCGCTGGTCAGTAAAATGCTTTATCGTTTTCATTTCAATAAACAATTGCGTTCCGTCAATCAGGCGCCGATTTTCCATAAAATGCACGAAAAGAAATCCGAAACGCCTACTATGGGCGGCGTAATGATTTGGATTACTGTCCTCGGCTTAGCTCTGCTATTTCTCGTTTTAGACGGACTATTTGACGGCTTTTGGAGCTATCTTAATTTTGTTGATAGGGCCCAAACTTACCTTCCCATCACGGCTATGCTGGTAGCGGCTGTTTTGGGATTGGCGGATGACGTGCTTGGGGTCTTAAAAATCGGCCCCAATGGCGGAGGATTAAGAATCAGCCAAAAGCTCGTGGTGTATCTGTTTTTAGCTCTTATTGGAGCGCTTTGGTTTTATTACCGCTTAGATTGGGATATTCTTGCCATTCCGTTTTTTGGCAGTATCCAAATTGGCTGGCTTTATATACCGTTATTTATTTTTATAATTGTGGCGAGCGCTTTTTCCGCTAATGAAACGGACGGCTTAGACGGTTTGGCTGGCGGAGTCTTATTATTCGCTTTTCTAGCGCTCACCGTAGTTGCTTTCGCCATCGGCCGTTACGATTTGGCGGCCTTTAGCGGGGTAATCATCGGAGCGCTTCTCGCGTTTCTTTGGTTTAACATTTATCCGGCAAAATTTTTTATGGGAGATACCGGATCCATGTCGCTTGGGATTACTATGGGCGTGATTTCCATGCTCACCAACACTACGCTCTTACTGCCGTTCTTTGCTTCCATTTTGGTTTTAGAGTCGCTATCGGTGATTATCCAGGTGGCAAGCAAAAAACTTAGAAACGGCAAAAAAGTTTTTCTGTCAGCCCCGATTCATCATCATTTTGAAGCTTTGGGATGGCACGAAACAAGAGTTACGATGCGTTTTTGGATTATTTCGGTTATTTTCAGCGCGCTCGGATTAGTCATTTTCTTTTTAAACCGATACTTGTAAAATCGGATTTTCGGAGTTAATCTATCCCTAGTTGTTTGACAGGAACAAAAGGAGATCCGATGGCCCTGTTACTGCTGATAGCCGGTCTTTTCCAAGAAACGCAAACTAAAACTGCCGCTCAAATCGCCGAAATTTATAAGGAAACGGTGGTTGTTATTGAAACGGCTATTAAACTGGAAACCGGCGGAACAATTCACGTAGGCGGAAGCGGTTTTTTCGTGGGAAATAATGGGCAGGTGCGAACTTGCGCCCATGTTGTAAAAATTGACGGCGACGAAATTTCTTCCGGCCCGGGCGGACAGTCAATTAAAATTGAAGATTATTCTTATTGGGTTACCATTAACAGCAAAAGGCGTCGCTATCAAGCTAATCTGGTTGGTTGGAACAAATACACTGATGAAGCTTTGTTGATTGTTCCCGGAATTGGCTCTCTGGAATATGAGCCAGCTGATATTGGCGATCCTCAAAAAGTAAAAGTGGGAGACAAGGTTTATGTTTTTGGCACTCCTTTTTCCTTGGACAATACTCTGACGTCGGGAATTGTCAGCGGGCTTGATCGCGCTTTGGGAATCAACTATATAGAAAAATTTATCCAAACCGACGCGGCAATCAATCCGGGAAATTCCGGCAGTCCGTTAATTAATGAAAATGGAGAAGTAATCGGCATCAATGCCGCCAAATATACCATGGCTGATAACTTGGGATTTGCTATTCCGATTGATTTGACTCCCGTTGAAAAGTTGGAACAAGGAGAGGTAAAAATCGGCTACTTTGGAGCGGAACTTTTGCTGGAAAATTTCCCCCGCAGCAATGGCTTTCAAGATTTGAAATACCTGAATGAACTAACCGGCATTGACGATCTGGAAACCCTGCAAACGCTTGCCAAGATAACCAGAAACCAAAGCGCTTTGGCCATTAATGTCAGAAATCATAAATCGCCGGCTAAATCTGCCGGCTTGCGCCGCGGCGATGTCATTGTCGTTTTTAACGGAAAAAAAGTAAGTTCGGGCCGAGAAGTCCGATTGGCAATGTTAGACGCGGAAATTGGCGAAGAAATCAAAATCACTATCAAACGGGTCCAAGGCGCGATAATCCAAGAATTGGTTCTCACGGCCACGTTGGCCGGAGAACCAAAGCGAAGGCTGTACTAAGATGATAAGGAGGTGGTATCGTGCTGCCAGATCTGCCTATGATAGACTGGTCGTGGAGTATCCCCGCTGCGCTTTCGCATTTTGCGTTGGGTTTCTGGGTGGCCTTGCTAACAATTTCGTTGATATTGACCATATCGCGATGGCTTGGGGCCACCCCCACGGAAGAATCGCGCATCCGTCGTTTCTCATTGTGGCTAGCATTGTCGCTCTCTATTGTTTCGCACGTCTTGGAGGATTATTTATTAGGATGGTTCTGAAAAAAATTCGCCGTCAAGCATAGCTTGGCGGTTTTTTATTCTCCTTCGCCGAATACTCCGGGCGCCATGCCCCGCCATAGGCGAGGCTCCGCTTTCAGCGGGGCCGTTGGTAAGGCTGGGGAGCTTCATCTATCCGTCTGCTTTTACATGTGAAAGCGGCTGTTATTCTCTTTCGCCTAGTACCTAAGCTTGCGCATGATACTGGGCTTCGCCGAAAACT
Organism: uncultured Candidatus Saccharibacteria bacterium; assembly: GCA_964361795.1. Taxonomy (GTDB): domain Bacteria; phylum Patescibacteriota; class Minisyncoccia; order UBA6257; family WO2-44-18; genus CAYIBZ01. The sequence continues at coordinate 467 of CAYIBZ010000012.1, read as the reverse complement.
ATGAACACTACACCTCGCCGCAAAACATCACTGCTATCACGCGTGATAGCAGTGAGGGTTCCTCTCCACGCTATTCCATGGAGTAGTAGAGCCGGTTCTTGGCAGTGCGCGAGTCCCGGTCCAGTGGACCGTTGGACTCATGCCTGTTCCGATTCAAATCGGAACAGGCACCTTTAATTTTCAAAAAATTAATTATTATTTCTGTAGGCGAAACAGCATACCACTATTACATGTCATAGTACTATGACATGTAATAGTGACGATTTTTAACGCAAGCGCGTAATTAGAGAAATTGAACCATTACGTACCATTGTTTTTCTCTCCCAACTATGTTATAATACCCCCGTACTTTGAAATGGTTCGACCTGGCTCACCATAAATGGAAGGAGAAAGATCATGAAAATCCCTCCCGATCTGAAAGCCGAGATCGCCAGACGAAGAGCGTCTCACATCGGCTATCTTCTCTG
>CAYIBZ010000011.1:0-19448 GCA_964361795.1 uncultured Candidatus Saccharibacteria bacterium | reverse complement strand
ATAGGCTCTAGGTGTAAGGCTCGTAAGAGTTTTAGCCGAGGAGTACTAATGTTCGCTATGCACCCTCTGTACAAATTCAACGATTATTGACTTAATTCCAAAGCTTCAATATATCGCTGTATTTGTACAGAGGGTGCTGCACTCTTTCGGATGCTTGACCAAAATTTACATTATAAAGACTTACGAATTTTCCTCAGCTGTTTCTCGGTGATTTAGCGGCAAGTGACCCACCTCTTCCCATTCCGAACAGAGAAGTGAAACCTTGTTGCTCCGATGATACTTGTTCCTTCGGGGACTGGGAAAGTAGGATTCGCCGGGATACCATTGAGGGAAATTTTTCTTTAATTTATAATCAGAGCAATGAGATTTCTTAAACAGCTCCTTTACGGGCTATTTTATCTTCTTATTCTATCTGGCATCACGTATGGCGGATATTTAGCCGTTTCTAAACCGGTTCAAAGCTGTTTTGACAACATCAAAAATCAGAATGAAGAAGACGTGGATTGCGGAGGAGAATGTATTGCTTGCGCGTTGAAAAATATCCAGAGCATAAAATCGTCTGCCTATTTTTTAACTTTAGATGGGATCAATAATGCCGTTATTACTTTGGAAAATCCGAATATTGAATATGGAGCAAAAGATTTTGTTTACACACTTGAAGTTTATAAGAGTATTATCGTGCCACGCCCTGGAGAAAAAACAGGACTGGTGAAAGAAGTACTTTTCTCCTTGGCTCGAGATTCTTTCATTTATCCCGGGGAAAGGAAAGTAATTATAGAACCAAATCTAAAATTTGATACTAAGCAAATAATTGGCAATCCGGTCATTATAATCAGTAATCCAATTTGGGTTCCGGCAAGTGAATTTACGAAACCAGACGTTCGAGTTAAAACAACAGAAACTCTGATTGTGAAACAGCAAGCCGAGATTAGGGGGGTAATCTCCAATTTGGAATCATTCGGATTAGGAAAAACCGTCGTTAACGTTATGGTCCAGGATTCAGATATTTATCCTATCGGAGTGACCAAGACTGTTTTTTCTAATCTCAAACCTTTTGAAGAAAGAATTTTTAAAATTTCTACACCCCTATTCAAAACGCCAAAAGGAAAAACATCTGTCTTATTTTGGACAGAGGCGTTAAAATAGCGTTTGGTTATGGATATTCTAAAACGTCAAGATTGGTATTTGACTGCCGCAGTTTTATTTTTAGTCGCCGCTAGTTTGGTCGTTTTGTCGAGCATCAATACGGATTTATTCTGGCAGCAGCTGATTTGGATTTTGTTAGGATTATCCTTATTTTTAATTTTTTCTTTGATTGACTGGAGGCCGATTATCAATTATCGCTGGATGATTTTAGCGGTTTATTTGTTTGCTATCATTTTGTTATTGATAACTTATTTTTTGGCTCCTTCCATTAGAGGGACACGAAGCTGGCTAGTGGCGGGGCCGATTCAATTTCAAACTTCAGAAATCGGCAAATTGGCCTTAATAATTCTGTTAGCTTATTTTTTTGCCAGCCGCCACATTGGCATCGCTAGATTGGGCATAATCGTTAAATCTTTTATTTATTTTTTGATTCCAGCCGTTTTTGTTTTGTCTCAACCGGATTTAGGGACCGCGTTAATCTTATTTTTTATTTGGTTCGGATTCTTGTTAGTGAGCGGAATTCGATGGCGCCATCTTTTAATCGGTTTCGCAATTTTAGCATTGACAGGATTATGGGGCTGGAACTTTTTTTTGAAAGATTACCAAAAAGAACGAATTATCGCCTTTACTAATCCATCTTATGATCCATTAGGCGTTAATTACAGCGCTATCCAAGCAAAGATTGCCATTGGTTCCGGCGGATTTTGGGGAAAGGGATTTGGCCAAGGAACCCAGGTCCAGTTAGGTTTTTTGCCGGCCGCCAGCACTGATTTTATTTTTGCCTCCCTTGTTGAAGAATGGGGCGGTTTGGGAGGTTTTTTGACGCTGGGAGCATTCACTTTTTTATTATTAAGAATAGTCGCGATTGGATTTAATTGCCATAATAATTTTTCAAAACTTATCTGTTTGGGCGCCGTGATTATGTTTTTGTGCCAATTTATTCTTAATGTCGGCTCCAATCTTGGACTTTCTCCGGTTATCGGCGTTACCTTTCCTTTCCTAAGTTACGGCGGATCAAGTTTGTTGACTAATTTTATGTTGATCGGCATAATCCAGAGCATTGTCATCAGATCCTCATTTTTTAAAGATGTTTAATAATCATTTTCGCGTTATTTTATTCACCGGTTCTTTATTGGCGCTGTTGCTGTCCTTTTTGGCTTATAGTTTTTTGCCAGTCAGTGACGCGAAAGAGGGGATAATTTTTGAAATTTCTGCCGGAGACGGATTTAAAGAAATAGTTGAAAATCTTTATAATCAAGGCCTGATTCGCTTCCCGACCGCTTTTAAAATATACAGCGTTCTTAACGGCGCCGCGCACCAATTAAAGCCCGGAAAATATAAAATTAGCTCTTCCATGAATAATTCAGAGATTATCAGAATTTTAGTCGCTGGGCCGGAAAAAGATGTGGCAGTGTTTATTAAAGAAGGCGACACTTTAAGGGCCGTGGACAAAAAATTAACCGTTGCGGGAATTTTGCCAGCCGGGTCTTTAGTCAAATATAAAGGAAGATATCTGGAAGGGCTGTTATTTCCCGACACTTACCGATTTTTTCCAAATTCTCCTTTAGACGCGGTAATAGAAAAGTTTATAAGTAATTTCTATCAAAAAAATAAAACAATTATCGGGAACAGCAATGAAGACTTTTATAAAGTATTGATTATTGCCTCAATGATTGAAAAAGAAGTGCCGTTTAATGAAGACCGGCAGGTGGTTTCTGGAATTATCCGCAAGCGCCTTGCAATAGGCATGCCTCTGCAAATTGACGCTACTCAATTGTACGCCAAAGAAGTCCGCAACAGCCGCTATGACACTTATGAGTATTACGGCCTGCCTCCGACTCCGATCTCAAATCCCGGTTTTGACGCCATTTGGGCCGCCGCCAATCCCCAAAAATCAGAATTCCTATACTATCTTTCCGATCCAACTACGAAAAAAACAATTTTCAGCAAAACTTTAGAAGAACACAGCGAAAATAGATGGAAATATCTTCGGCGCTAGCGGTTTTTGTTGTTTCTTACGGATCTGTCTTGCTTTCCGTAATCCATTTCAATTGCCCTATCCTATAGAGAAAAATTTTCAATTTACAATCCCGCAAAGGGACCCCGAGGTCCCCGCGGGACTTTTAGGGGTTTCCAATTTACAATAAATTTTCAATGAAGCAATTATCAAATTATTTTGAAAATTTAAACATTGAATCATTCAATGAAAATTGATAATTAAAAATTAAAAATTATTATTTGGAGATTCCAATATGTTAGGTGGGGGAACCAAATGTCAAGGTCAAGTTATGCACACCCTGCGGCCCTTGACAGGTTCTGGGGGCATAGTATATAATAGTTTTATTCAATAAAGGGAAGGTCATATAACTACTGCAGTAGTGTCCTTTCTTTTTTTGCGCTTCACACAGCGCTTTAAGAGCCCAATGCCAAAACTCCTCACAAAAGTTTTTTCATCCCATCCGGGTCCGCTGGTTTCCCAGCCAAATTTAGTGGAAATCCAGACCCAATCATACAACTGGTTTCTCAAAACCGGATTAAAAGAGCTGTTTCAGGAAGTGTTTCCCCTAAAGGATTATGCCGACAAAGATTTAGAACTGCAGTTTTCTGATTATTATTTTGATGAGCCGAAATACGATGAGGCCTATTCCAAATTCAAAGATCTGACCTATGAAGCTCCGCTTCGGGTTAAGTTAAAGCTTACTAATAAGAAATCTAAAGATATCCGGGAGCAAGAAGTTTACTTTGGCGATTTTCCCGTCATGACCGAACGGGGAACTTTCATTATTAATGGCGTGGAAAGAGTCGTGGTTCCCCAACTGATTCGCTCTTCCGGCGCTTATTTTACCGCTAATCTCTGGAGAGGCCGCAAATTATTTGGAGCGAAGATGATTCCTAACCGCGGCGCTTGGCTGGAGATTGAAACCGATTCGGATGGCTTTATGGGCGTGAAAATTGATCGCAAAAGAAAAGCTCCGATTACCGATCTGTTGCGCATTTTTGGCTTGTCGGAAAATCAGGAGATTTTAGACACCTTCGCGGATATTGACACTGGCAGCATTAAATATGTCAGCGCGACTTTACAAAAAGATTCCGCGAAAAATAAAAACGAAGCTTATATTGAAATTTATAAAAGAATCAGGCCCGGCGATTTAGCCACGGTGGAAAACGCCTCCAGCTTAATTGACGCGATGTTCCAGCGCCTGGACCGTTATGACCTCTCTTTAGTCGGACGGTTCCAATTGAATCAGCGCTTAAGGTTAAAGAGCGATTCCCGATTATTGCGCTTGGAAGATTTGGTCGCGATTGTCAAAGAAGTTATCCGATTGAATAACGAGCAAAGCGCCGAGCCGGACGATATTGACCATTTGGGAAATCGCCGCGTCAGGCCGGTCGGAGAGCTTTTGCAAAATAAATTCCGCCTTGGTTTAGCCAGAATGAGACGCATTGTTCAGGACAGGATGTCTACTTTAGACATCAATACTCTTACCCCCGTCCAATTAGTCAATGCCCGCCCATTGATTTCCGCGGTTAAAGAATTTTTTTCTTCGTCCCAGCTTTCCCAATTTATGGATCAAGTCAATCCTTTGGCCGAATTGGAGCACAAGAGGCGCATTTCCGCCATGGGCCCCGGCGGCTTGACTCGGGAACGCGCCGGTTTTGAAGTCCGCGACGTGCACCGGTCTCATTACGGAAGAATTTGCCCAATTGAAACTCCCGAAGGCGCCAACATCGGCTTGGTTAATCACTTAGCTAATTTCGCGAAATTAAACGACCTTGGCTTTATTGAAACTCCTTATAGAGTGGTCAAAAATGGCGTGATCACCAAAGAAATTGTCTGGCTTAATGCCCTGGAAGAAGAAAGAAATAAGATTGCCCATGCCGGCGTCCGTTTTGACGAATCCGGGCATATTTTGGACGACGTTGTTGAAGCCAGAATTCATGGCGAGCCCGGCACTTGTTTGAGAAGCGAGGTGACTTTATTTGACGTCGCGCCAAACCAGTCAATCAGCGTCGCGACTTCTTTGATCCCATTCTTGGAACACGACGACGCGAACCGCGCTTTGATGGGTTCCAACATGCAGAGACAAGCGGTTGTTTCTGTTCGTTCGCAAGCTCCGTATGTCGGCACAGGAATGGAAGAAAAAGCGGCGCTTGACTCCGGCCACGTTATTGTTGCTCCGGAGGCGGGAGTAATTGACGAAGTAGACGCTCGTCAAATTGTTTTAAAAACTAATAAATCCGGAAAGAAAATTACTTATCCGCTGAATAATTTTAAGAGATCCAACCAATTTACTTGCATTTCCCAAAAGCCGTTAGTCGCTCCCGGACAAGAAGTCAAAAGGGGAGAAATTTTGGCTGACGGCCCGTCCATTGATCATGGCGTTTTGGCTTTAGGGCAGAACTTATTAGTCGCGTTTCTCTCGTGGGAAGGCGCCAACTTTGAAGACGCTATTGTTCTGTCCGAACGGGTTGTGCAGAACGACAATTTCACTTCCATCCATATTGAAGACTTTTATTGCGATGTGCGGGACACGAAATTGGGACCGGAGGTTACCACTCCCGACATCCCGAACGTTTCCGAGGAAAAATTAAAAAATTTAGACGAAGAAGGGATTATTAGAATTGGCGCGGAAGTAAAATCCGGCGATATTTTAGTGGGAAAAATTTCTCCGAAAGGCGAAAGCGAGCTGACTGCCGAAGAGAGATTATTGAGAGCGATTTTCGGCGAGAAAGCGCACGACGTTAAAGACACCTCCTTAACGGTTCCGCACGGCAAGTACGGCCGAGTCGTTGGAATTAAAATTTTTTCCAGGGAGCAAGGAGATAAATTAGAGCCGGGCATTATTAAAAGAATTCAAGTGGAAATCGCCCAATTAAGAAAAGTGACTGCCGGCGATAAATTAGCCGGCCGCCATGGCAACAAGGGCGTTATTTCACAGGTTCGTCCGGTTCAAGATATGCCTTATTTGGAAGACGGCACGCCGGTGGATGTTGTTTTAAATCCGCTGGGCGTCGCTTCTCGCATGAACCTCGGGCAGATTTTGGAAACTCATTTGGGTTGGGCCGCGAAAACTTTAGGATACCGAGCCGTTACTCCGGTTTTGGCAGGCGCCACTGAATTGCAAATTAAAGAAGAACTCAAAAAGGCGGGTTTGCCGGAGAGCGGAAAAGTGAAGCTATACGATGGCCGAACCGGACAGCCGTTCGCGCAGAACGTGACTGTCGGCGTTATGTACGTAATGAAATTGAACCACCTGGTTGAAGACAAGATTCATATGCGCTCCATCGGACCTTATTCATTGATTACTCAACAGCCATTGGGCGGCAAAGCGCAATTTGGCGGCCAGCGTTTTGGAGAAATGGAAGTCTGGGCTCTTGAAGGCCACGGCGCTTCGCATACTTTACAGGAAATGTTAACGGTGAAATCTGACGACGTTTTGGGCCGGGCCGCCGTCTACGAGTCAATTATCCGAGGCACTGAAATTAAAGCTCCAAACATTCCGGCTTCTTTCAATGTTTTGGTCAGTGAATTGAAATCTTTGGGATTAAACGTGGAATTGGTGGTTACCAAAGACAAAGAAAGAGAAAAATAAAAACCATGGACTTAAATTTTAACGCAATTAAATTAAAGCTCGCGTCTCCGGAAGATATTTTGAAATGGTCCCACGGCGAAGTTATCAAGCCGGAAACCATTAACTACAGGACGCAGAGGCCAGAAAAAGACGGATTGTTCTCCGAGCGTATTTTTGGCCCGACTAAAGACTGGGAATGTTATTGCGGAAAATATCGCCGAATTAGGTACAAGGGCGTGGTTTGCGATAAATGCGGCGTGGAAGTTACGCGCGCGGTTGTTCGGCGCGAACGAATGGGCCATATCCAGCTCGCGGCGCCAGTGGCTCATATTTGGTTCTTCAAAAATGTCCCGTCCAAGTTAAGCATTTTACTGGACATTCCGATGGGCAAAATAGAAAAAGTTATTTATTATGTCTCCTTTATCATTACTTCCGTTAATGAAGCCGGCGTCAAAAAAGTATTAGACGCGCTGGAAAAAGAATTTGAAACCAGAAAAAAAACCGCCCGCCAGGAAGGAGTAAAGATTGATGAATTGCGGTCCGGCCTGAACGCGGCCAGAAAAGAGCTAGAGTCTCTGCAAGTAGGAAAAGTTTTGAACGAGAGCGAATATGTTAACATTTCCCGCCGTTTCGGGGATATTTTTGAAGCTAGTTCCGGCGCGGAATCCATCCGTAAAATTTTAGAAACTTTAGACCTTAAAAAACTAGTTACTGCTCTGAAAAAAGAGGTATCCGCTATTAAAGATCCCTTGGAAGAAAAAACCTTGTTGAGGCGCTTAAAACTAGCCAGTTCTTTCTATAAAAATGACATTAAACCATCCTGGATGATTATGACCGTCCTGCCGGTATTGCCTCCCGATCTTCGGCCAATGGTGGCTTTGGACGGCGGCCGTTACGCCACTTCTGACCTGAATGATTTATATCGCCGCGTCATAAACCGCAATAATCGTTTGAAAAAACTTATGGAACTCAAAGCTCCGGAGGTTATTGTGGTCAACGAAAAAAGAATGCTGCAGGAATCTATTGACGCCCTGATAGACAATTCAGCGCGTTTTGGAACTCAACAGCTTTCTTCCCAGCGCCATCCATTGCGCTCTTTGGCTGACATGCTGAAAGGCAAACAGGGCCGATTCCGCCAAAATCTTTTAGGTAAAAGAGTGGATTATTCCGGCCGTTCGGTAATCGTCATCGGCCCGGATTTGCGTTTGGACCAATGCGGCTTGCCGAAAAAAATGGCGTTGGAATTATTCAAACCTTTTGTGATTAATAAAATTATTGAAAGAGGATTGGCTTATAATATCCGCAATGCCAACCGTTTAATTGAACAAGCTCCGTCAGAAATTTGGGCTATTCTTGAAGAAGTTATTACGAACCGCAAAGTCCTGTTGAACCGCGCGCCCACTTTGCACCGCCTTGGCGTGCAGGCTTTTGAGCCGGTGTTGACGGAAGATTTGGCGATTCGCATTCCTCCGATGGTTTGTCCGGCTTTTAACGCCGATTTTGATGGCGACCAAATGGCCGTCCACTTGCCGTTAAGCGAACACGCCCAGAAAGAAGCTTCTGAAATCATGCTTTCCTCGGTCAATTTATTGAAGCCGGCGACTGGCGATCCGGTGGCTGTCCCAACTCAAGATATTGTTTTGGGCTGTTACTATCTCACGAAAATTAAAAAGGACGCGTTGGGAGCTGGACGCGTTTTGAGCAGTAAAGAAGAGGCGATGATGGCTTTTGAAAATGGCCTGATCGCGGTTAACGCGCCGATTCGAGTGGGTTCTCCTAAAGCCGAAGAAACTTCTCTTGGCCGTTTGATTTTTAACGAAGCTTTGCCGCCAGATTTTGGCTACGTGAATAAAGTTTTGAATAAAAAAGAAATTTCCAAAATTGTCAGCGAAATGATTAACAGATTAGGAGTGGAAAACGCCAGCAAGCATCTGGATGCCATTAAAAAAGTTGGTTTTGAATACGCGACTTATTCCGGCATCAGCTGGGGCATGGATGACCTTTTGACGCCTCCGCAGAAAGGCGCGCTGATGCAAAAAGCGGAAGGCGAGGTTTCTTTGATTAGACAGCAATACGAGGAAGGACTGTTAACCGACTCGGAAAGGCGGGCTCGGGTCATTTCCGTTTGGGATAAAGTTAAATCTGAACTCGCCAAGCTGGTGCCCACCAGTTTAGTAGAAGACAGTTCGGTTTACCAGATTATTGATTCCGGCGCTCGCGGTTCCTGGTCACAGCCGGTGCAAATGGCCGGCATGAAAGGATTGGTGCAGAACCCGAAGGGCGAGATCATTGAATTGCCAGTCCGGTCCTCATTTAAAGAAGGTTTTAAGGTGCTGGAATACTTCATTTCTACTCACGGCGCCCGCAAAGGATCTACCGACACCGCGCTAAAAACCGCTTCCGCCGGTTACCTTACGCGGCGCTTGGTTGACGTCAGTCAGGATTTGGTTATTCGCGAAGAAGATTGCAAAACCAAAGAAGGCATCCTCATGAACCGTTCCAACGGACTGGAATTCGGAAACGCTTTTTCTACCCGCCTTTTCTCAAGGACTGTTTTAGACGACGTCAAGGTTGGCGGCAAAACTTTGGTAAAAGCCGGCGAGATTGTTGATAGGGCCGCCGCGGAATTGATTGACAAGTCCGATGTTGAAAGCATTAAACTGCGTTCTCCGATTACCTGCAAAACGTTATATGGATTATGCGCTAAGTGCTATGGTTTTGACTTAGGAAATAATAAGCCGGTCAAAATTGGGGCGGCCGTTGGTATCGTTGCCGCGCAATCTATCGGCGAACCGGGCACGCAGTTGACGATGAGAACTTTTCACATCGGCGGTGTCGCGGGTTCCGATATTACGCACGGCTTGCCTCGCGTTGAAGAAGTCTTTGAAGCCAGGCCTCCAAAGGGCAAAGCTATTTTAATTGAAGAAGACGGAGTGGTCATCAGCATTGAAGACCGCGGTTTGCTAAGGGACGTTAAGGTGAGTTCCGGCAAGGGAAAAGAAAAGGAATATTCCGTACCAAGAACAGTGGATATTCTGGTTAAAGTTGGCGACGAAGTAAAGAGAAGCGACCAGCTTTGCGAAGGCAATTTGGATTTGAAAGAACTGTTTGCCTACAAAGGATCAGAGGCGGTGCAAAATTATATCGTGAACGAAGTTTTGAGAATTTATCTTTCCGAAGGCGCGGCGATTAACAATAAACATGTTGAAATTATTGTCCGGCAAATGTTCTCCAGAGTTAAAATTAAAGATTCCGGCGACAGCGAGTTTGTTGTTGGCGATGTGGTGGAAAAATCAAAATTCCTGGAAGTAAACCGCCAGCTTAAAAAATCCGGCAAAGCGCCCGCTAAAGCCCAACAGCTTTTAATGGGCATTACCAAGGTTGCTTTGTCCACCGAGAGTTTCTTGTCTGCCGCTTCTTTCCAAGAAACCGCTAGAGTATTAACCGCCGCCGCCATTGAAGGAAAAGTGGACGGTTTGCACGGACTGAAAGAAAACGTGATTATCGGCCGTTTGATTCCGGTCGGATCTACTTTGAACAACAAGCCGGCTGACAGCGTTGAAAGCGAATCTGAAGAAGAATCAAAAGGGCTGGCTCTTGAAAAAAAATCTTAAATAATATACTGTAACGCCAATGGATAAAAAAGATTATGAGCTGTCTTATTTGCTTATTTCTCCGGAAGCCGAAGCGGAAGTTTTGAAGTTGCTGGCGCAGACAGGCGCGGAAGTCGTTTCAAAAAAAGAACCGGCGGTTCTGCAATTGTCATACCTGATAAAGAAACAGCAATCGGCTCATTTCGGCTATGTTCAATTTAAGGGCGTTCCTTCAGAGTTAAAAAGTTTGCGGGAATCTTTGCGCCTTAATGCCGCGGTTTTAAGATTTTTGCTGGTTAGCTACACGCCGATTAAAAGAGAACGGATGCCTATTCAGGACCTTTCCGCCGCCGCTCCCAAGCCAACGCAAAACGAACCTGCTCCAAGGCCGATTATTCCGCAGTCAGAAGGTCCGCTGACTAACGAAGCGTTAGAAAAAACTTTGGAACAAATTCTTAAATAATATGAACCTCAACAGAGTATTTTTAATCGGCAGACTGACTGATACGCCGCAATTGCGGGTTACTCCCGGAAATCAATCGGTGGTTAATTTTTCGGTCGCGACAAATCGAACTTGGACTGACAAGAGCGGGCAGAAGCAGGAATCCAGCGAATTTCATAATGTGGTAGCTTGGGGAAAACAAGCGGAGCTGATTAGCAAGTTTTTGAACAAAGGCAGTTTAGTTTATTTGGATGGGCGATTGCAGACCCGATCTTGGGACGACAAGCAGGGGCAAAAAAGAAAGGTTACGGAAGTTGTGGTGGAAAATGTCCAGTTTGGCCCCCGTCCGATTGGAAAGGCCAATGTAAATCAGAATTCCGATGTTTCCGCGCCGGCGGAAATTCCAACTATCAATGTTGATGAAGAAATAAAAGCAGAAGATCTGCCTTTCTAATTAAAAAATAAAAAATCAAAATGAATCAGTGTTTATTCTGTTCACAAAATATAGAGTATATTGATTATAAAAACCCGGAATTATTGAGGAGGTTTACTTCCAGCCAGGCAAAAATAGTTGATCCGAGATTTACCGGTTCTTGCGCGAGCCATCAGAGGCATTTGGCGCAAGCCATAAAACGAGCCCGCTATATGGGACTATTGCCGTTTGTCCGCCGCTAATGGACTTTGTCCTTTTTAACTTATTGCATAGTTTATCCGGCGTAAGCGGCTTTTTAGATTTTCTTTTCGTTTTTTTCGCGAAATATCTGGGCTATTTATTATTTCTGGGAGCTTTGGCGATTATCTTTTTAAGCAAAGAAAAAAAAGATTCGTTATTAAATCTTGCTATTCTCTTTCTTTCTTTAATTCTATCCCGCGGCCTGATAACGGAGATTATCCGCTTTGTTTATACTCGTTCGCGGCCTTTTGCCGCTTTAGGTTTTGATCCGCTGTTTAATCATAGCGCTATTGAGCATTCTTTTCCGTCCGGACACGCCGCTTTTTATTTTGCTTTAGCGTTCTCAATGTGGTTTGCCGCGCCGAGATGGCGATGGTATTTTTTAGCGGGCGCGATTTTGATTGGAATTTCTAGAATTGTTGCGGGAGTTCATTGGCCCGCTGATATTTTGGCCGGCGTTTTAATTGGACTTTTGAGCGTTATTGCGGTAAGATTGCTTTTACGCAAAGGAGGCGTTCATTGAAAAAACTCTGGATAATCTGGAGAACCGGAATCCTGACCACAGTGCCGGTTTTAGTCATAATCGGCTTAGTTGTTTGGCTATTCAATTGGCTTTCGGGATTTACCGCCGGCTTAACGGAGTCCAGATACTTGAATTTAACGATAGATTTAGCGATTGTGATTCTTCTGCCGCTGATTTTCGGATGGCTTATCGGTTTGCGCTGGTTTCGCATATTAGGGCAAGCGATTTTAGGAAAACTGCCGTTAGTGGGCCCAGTTTTCAGTTTTTTATTTAATCACGATTATGTTAAGAGAATTCAAAACGGAGATTTACAGGAAGTTGTTTTTCCTTACGCCGGCTCCACATGGGGGATCGGAGGATTAGTGAATACCGTGAAGATGCGCCAAGATGTCAGCGGCGGGCCTTTGGTGGAATGGTGCGTGATTTTGGGGCCGCCAACAACGCCGCTTGCTCCCACTGCCCAATTGCTTTTGGTTAGAAAATCGGACGTTGTGTTTACCGGAAGATCTTATCGGGAAACAATTTTGACAGTCGCTTCGTTCGGATTTAACTTTGAGATAAACAACAGCCGCAAATAGGGCTGTTTTTTTTGGCTACAAGCCGGGGCTTTCTATTTGCGGCGCCGGAGGCCGAAAGCCAGATTGCAAATTAATTCGGAGCCGTTCCATTTCTTTTTCCACTAACGGACCTTCGTATTCTCCGGCATGGGCGGACGAACCCTCGTAGACCGGTTTTTTTTGATCCAAGTGAAGCGTCAGAGTAAATTCTTTATTCGCTTTGTTAAGCGTCCCATAGACATGGAATCTAGGGTAGGGATTAGAGCCAAACGATTTTACAAAACGCAATTCTTGAGTTTTTTCATCACTGCCGTCATAGCGATATCCGCAATCGCGCATAGCGTCAATGGGGTTTCGTAATAATTTTTCAATTAAGAATTTCATTAGCGTAATTCGTATAGTTTGTATTATTTTACTATAATAAGAAATAATGTACGAGGCCATCAAAAATTTCAATATGCAGTTTGAATATAAGCCAAAAATTGAGAATGACGGCAAGCTGAAGAAATTTAAGAGAATCGTAGCGGTAGGAATGGGAGGATCTAATTTGGCAAGCGGGCTTTTGAAGATTTGGAAGCCGGAATTGGATTTGATAATCCATCGCGATTACGGTCTTCCGCCGATGGCCGCGGAAGATTTAAAAACCTCTTTAATTATTTGCAACTCTTATTCCGGCAATACCGAAGAGGTGCTGGAAGCCTTTGACGCGGCTTTGTCAGACAAGCTGAATGTCATAGCGATTTCTACCGGAGGAAAACTGCTGGAGCTGGCAAAAGAAAATTCTCGGCCCTACATTAAAATGCCCGGCGGATTACAGCCCCGTTCCGCCATTGGTTTCAATTTCCTCGCCCTCCTAAAAGCTATTGGAGAAGAGGACGCGATAAAAGAAGCGGCTGAATTAGCGGCCAGCCTCAATCCTTCGGATTATGAACATCAAGGCCACACCTTGGCGAAAAAAATTAAGGATCTGATTCCGGTTGTTTATTCATCCTCTAAAAATCAGGCCATTGCTTACAATTGGAAAGTCCGGTTGAACGAAACGGCCAAAGTTCCCGCCTTTTTCAATTCATTGCCGGAAGCGAATCATAATGAAATTTTAGGGGCAAGCGAGAATTTTTATTTTATCCTAATTAAGGATAATAGCGATCACCAGAGGATTCTGAAACGAATGGAAGTTTTAAAAAAAATTTACAGCGACAGGCAATTAAAAGTGGAAACGGTGGCTTTAGAAGGGGACAGCGCGTTTTCGCGGATATTTTCCTCTATAGTTTTGGCCGATTGGACGGCGTTTCATTTGGCCAAGGAAAGAAAAGTAGATCCGGAGCAAGTCCCTTTAATTGAGGAGTTTAAGAAATTGATTTAAGTTTGTCGGGCCGCCGGGAATCGAACCCGGTCTACACGCACCCCATGCGTGCGTACTGCCGGTATACTACGGCCCGTCTTATAAATTTTCAATGAAACAATTCTCAAGACCGGCTATTTAGTCATTGAAACATTGAATCATTGATTGAAAATTGTAAATTGTAAATTAAACCCTGGTTTTAGAAAGGCTTTTTAGGCACTTAGTGCAGACTAAACCAGACTTCCCAGACGAAAGCTTGGTTTTCTGAAGATTGGGATACTTTCTGCTCCAGTTAGTGGGATTATAGTGTCCGCGGAGCAGTTTTCTCGTGCCAGCCATTATTGATCCTTTGCCGCAAATTGCGCATTGTCTCATAATAGAGCTAATTATACACACTAAGAAGTGATTCAACAAGGGGGCTTGACCCCGTTAGAGATAAGCCGCCCCTAGGTGGCCTACCGCCACTCCCTTTAGGAGAGCGGATCTCTAACGGGGCGAATAGCTTGACAAATCTAATAGGTATGCTATAATGTACGCAGAACATTAGGGATTCCATTTTCAAGGAGAAATGACGATGAACTGCTACGAGATGTTCGATGCCGATGCCGACGAGTCTTTCAGCCAGTCGCTGAAGGCCCGTCGGATCGCCTCGGCGAATCGGATGGCCGCTCTCCGCAATGCGAGTGTCGGCCGTCCCGACCGGCCGGTGTTCGTCGCCGACCTCGAGAAGGTCGACGGACGGATCCGCCGGACGCGCGCCCTGCGCGCCCGCGGAGCGCCGCGGTCCGAGTGATTCCGGGTGGTGGCCCGCCTTCCTACTGAAAAATCAGCAGGTTGGCGGGCCAATCTGGACAACCCTAGTACACCAGTGGCGGCGGGACCGCCAAGGAGGCAGGATCCGATCTACAAACGGGGGCTACGGAATGTGGCGCGAGCGCTGATGGCGTTTGCAGACGCAGAGACGCGTCATAAAAAACCACTGGGGGAGCCCCCGTCCGGCATTTTCAGAGATCGTGTCCTTCGGGTAGTAAGCCCCAGCTAGAAATAGCTGGGGATTTTTTTCCAATTTTTCCCAAGAACGAAGGCGATTGGCTGAAAAATTGAGAACCCCGTACTAATTTTGCCGTGTATTTATCTTAACGATTCGCGCGGGCTGAATAAGCCCATCCTTGCAAGGGCGAAGCGAATCGTCATAGAAGAAAAATTAAAACATTCAAAGATTTTAAAATTTAAAATATTTATTTGCAAAATTTAGTGCGGGGTAGATTCCAAACGACTTAGCTCTAGTAAAACAGTGATAGAATAGTTAGAGTGAAAACACATGAGCGACACTCTTCAGCAAATAAAAGACAAGTTGGATATTGTAGAATTTTTGCGGCCATATTTAACGCTCTCGCCAGCCGGGAAAAATTTCAAAGCCAATTGCCCATTTCATAAAGAAAAAACCCCTTCTTTTATAGTTTCGCCGGATCGGCAAATTTGGCATTGCTTTGGCTGTAATATTGGAGGAGATGTGGTTGGTTTCGCGATGCGTTACGAAAATCTGGAATTTGTGGAAGCGTTGAAACTGCTGGCGGAAAAGGCGGGAATAGATTTTCAAAGGACCGGCAGTTCCGATCAAAAAAAATTCAATGTCCTTTATGAAATCAATAATGCCGCGAAAGAATTTTTCAGAAATGATCTCGCGTTATCGGAAGCCGCCTGGCAATATCTAATTGGCCGGGGATTAAAAAAAGAAACAATAGAAGAATTTGAAATCGGTTTCGCGCCCCACAGTTATGACGCTCTGACAAAACATTTGTTAAAGATCGGCTATTCTATTCTTGACATTGAACGGGCGGGGCTGATTTTTAAAACCGACCGCGGCACTTATATGGATCGCTTCCGCAACCGGATAATGTTCCCCCTGTACAACCATTTTGGAAAAGCGATTGGGTTTACCGGCCGGGTTATGCCGGGCGAAACCGCCGATGTCGGAAAATACGTTAATAGTCCGGAGACTCCTATTTTCAACAAATCAAAACTGCTCTTTGGTTTTTATAAATCCAAGAATGCCATTCGCGAAACTAAAACCGCTGTTCTGATGGAAGGGCAGATGGATTTTATCATGAGCTGGCAGGATGGAGTGAAAAATTTGGCGGCCACTTCCGGCACTGCTTTGACGGTTGAGCACTTAAAAACCTTAAAAAGAGCGGCTGATACTTTGATATTATCTTTTGACCAGGATGAAGCCGGCCGGGCGGCCACCGAGCGGACAATAGATTTAGCCGAAGCTTGCGACTTTTCAGTCAGAGTAATTTCCGGCAGCCCAAACTTGAAAGACCCAGCCGATATTGCCAAAGAACAGCCGGGTTTGATGGCGGCGCTGATCAATCAAGCGCAACCGGCGATGCAGTACTACTTGGAAAAATTTTCTGTTGGAGGAAAATTTTCCAACACCAGCGAAGCGAAGCAAAATGTGCGGAATGTGCTTGGGAAAATTAAAAATATTTACAGCCCCGTTGAAAAATCCCAATGGATTAAAGAGGTGTCGGCCAGCAGCGGCATAGAAGAAAAATATCTGCTTGAAGAAATGGAAGCGTTATCGGTTCCGGAAATAGGCAATGTTATTGGTGAAAGCGCCAATCCGGAAGAGCGGCCGGAGCTTTCCAAAAAAGAATTAATCGTTCAAAGAATTGTCAGCTTGGTGATGGCAAAAAAAGAATTGTATGGCCAATCCACGCCGGCTTTGGCCGACTTGCCGGCGGATTACAAAGAAATCTTGGTTCATTTCGGGACCGGGGCTGGCAATTTGCCGCCAAAAGTTCAATACTTATTTGACAATCTGCTTTTGCGTTCAAGCCTGAATATAGGCCTGAAAGAAGACGCGATGAAGCACGAACTAAGCGAACTGCTGTACAGATTAAAAATAGAAAACTTAAAAGAAAAACGGCAGCAGCTTCAGCTCTCTATCCTTAAAGCCGAACAGCAAAAGGACGATCGCGCTTTAATGGAAGTCTTGTCCGAGTTTGACAGGGTGTCTAAAGAGATACAGAATTTAAAACAATAAATACTTCATGAAGAGAAAGAAACTGAAAAAACATAAAAAATCCCCAAAGACGAAGATTAGAAAAGCAAAAAAACGGCCAAAGGCCGCTAGAAAGATCAGCAAAGCCAAGTTGACTAAAAAAGAGCAAAAGCGGGAAGTTGACCTTCATGCTCTTGAGGAATTAATTGACCGCGGAAAAGGAAGAGGGTTTGTGACCGATAACGAAGTCTTGAAATATTTTCCTCATGTTGAGGAGGATTTGTCTTTCTTGGAAGAGATTTACGATAAATTAGAAAAAGCCAACATTAAGGTCATAGAAACTAATCAGCTCATTGAATTGCCAAAAGAAGAAATTAGCCAAAAAGAATTAGAAGGCATTAGTTTTGATACCGAACTGCCGGACGCGGTGCAAATGTACTTGAAAGAAATCGGCCAAACTTCGCTTTTGACCACGGAAGAGGAACGGGAACTGGCAAAAAAAATAGAGAAAGGCGACGAAGAGTCCAGAAGAAGATTTATCAAAGCCAATTTAAGATTGGTGGTTTCCATCGCGAAACGTTACGTGAACCGGACTCCTCATTTGAGCATTTTGGATTTAATTCAGGAAGGAAATATCGGACTGTCCAGAGCGGTAGATAAATTTGATTATCGCCGAGGTTTTAAATTTTCAACTTACGCGACTTGGTGGATCCGCCAAGCGATTACTCGCGCTCTTGCTGATCAATCACGTACGATTCGCATTCCAGTCCACATGGTGGAAACAATTTCCAAGTATACGCAAGCGAAGCGCCGTTTGTTGCAAGAACTTGGCCGGGAGCCATTGCCGGAAGAAATCGCGATTGAAATGAATTTGTCAGTGGATAAAATCCATCACATTCAGAAAATTTCTCAAGACGTTGTTTCTCTGGAATCTCCGGTAGGAGACGATGACGAAGATTCAACTTTATCGGAATTTATTCCGGACGAGCGGAATTTAACTCCCGCTCAAAGCGCTTCCCAAACATTATTGCGGAATCGGATTAAGGACATTTTGGTGGATTTAACTCCCCGGGAACAGAAAATTCTGGGCATGCGGTTCGGATTGGAGGATGGCGTCACCCACACTCTTGAAGAAGTGGGCAAAGAATTTGGCGTTACCCGCGAACGCATCCGCCAGATTGAAGCCAAGGCCTTGACCAGGATCAAAAATCACGAGAAATCCCATACCTTAGAGGATTATTAACAGCCCATTCTGCGCTTATCGTGATATCATCAAGGAGTGAGTTCTTCCAAGAAACTCATAGTGGTTTTTTGTTCCGTGCTTGCGCTAAACGGAGTGTTTTTTACGTTCTCACGCGCTGAAGAAAATAATCTGATATCAATCGCTAAAAATTTTTCAGCCGTTTTATCAGAAAATTTTGTTTATATTAAAAATTCTCTTTTTGCCCAATTAAAAGACTTAGTTGACGATCTTTTATCCTCTGCTCAAGAAGAGCCGGAAGTTTCTTTGCCGCCAATTCAAAGCAAGGAAATAAAAGAACTTAAATTGCGTTTAACTTTGCGAGGCCGGCCGACATCTCCTCCAATTAAAGAAATAAGAATAGAAAAAGTTGTTGAAAAATCCGCTGATCAAACAAGCGCAAGCGCCGGAGTTGATAGCGACAGATTAGCGTTATTGGCCGCAAGTATTGAAGATTTGAAGTTGTCCCAGAAAAAAAGTGAAAATAATCTGGCGTACAACATGGCTCTTCTTAGCCAAATCACCAATCTCGGCCCGAGGGGCAATACTCAATTAACGATCGGCGATCCCAATGTCACCGGCAACCTGAAAGGCGCGGATGCCAATTTCACCGGAGGCGTCTCCGTCGGCGGTTCTCTCTCCGCCGGAGGAACCTCTGTCGGCAACCTGACCGTCAGCGGCACTCTCTCTGTATCGGGAAACGACAACTTCAATTTTAGCGGAAGCAAACTCAAAGTCGGCACCGACTCCATCGTCATTGACGGCATCGCCAATGTCATCTCTTCTCCCTCCAGCGCCCTTTCCATCTACACCACCTCCACCCCCTTAGCTCTTTCCGCTCTGACCGCTTCTTCCACCTTCTCTTCCTACTTCCTCGGCAATCTCGGCATCGGCACCACCACCCCCGGAGCCGGACTTTCCTTGGCCGCCACCTCGTCTATTTTAGGCAATTCTGCTTATCTTTACGGCCCGATGACCCTCGCTAGTCTTGTTGCCACTACTACAAATGCTTCCGGTTTTGGAACAACTTCACCTTATGCCCTCTTATCTATAGAAATCCCCAGTGATACAAAATTGCCCAGTTTTGCGGTTTCTGACAGCGGAACATCTACGCCAACTTTTGCGGTTTATCCCAGCGGTTTCGTTGGCATAGGCACATCTACCCCCGAAGCTAGATTGGAAGTTTCCGGAAACATTAGAGTCAGCGGCAGCGCAACGAATCCGCCATCTGGAACTGGCTTAGAGTTAACTTATGCCCCCGGTACCCCTAGAGGATTACTCGTTGCTTTTGATAGGACCGCGTCTCAATACGAAAGATTAGACCTCAATGATTTAATTACATTAACTGGAGG
>CAYIBZ010000010.1:1617-19640 GCA_964361795.1 uncultured Candidatus Saccharibacteria bacterium | reverse complement strand
GCCTCTCGAGCAATAGAACTGGACAAGATAGTTGAAGAAATCAAACAGTTATAATTTTGCGCTCCCATTGGTGCTCCCATCGGGATTTGAACCAAACCTCCTATCCTAATCTTAGCTCTCGCCGCGTTGTCAGCTAAAATGTCAGATCACAAGGAATGACGACGCAGATGTGTGAATACACTTCCAGGAGAAATGACGCCGTGAACTGACATTTTAGCAGCAACCCGAAGGGATGCGGACATCTTTTATTCCATAGCTTCGTTTCTCAAGCTCGGAGTATATTCATACACCTCGCTTTCGAATCCTCGCTCTGAAAATAAAATCTGCCGCATCGCGGCAGAGATTAAGATTAGGATAGGAGGTTATTTCGCCGTGAGCTGTGCTAAAAATTTGTGGTCTCAACGGGAGTTGAACCCGTGTTTCTGCCGTGAGAGGGCAGCGTCCTAGCCACTAGACGATGAGACCGCACATATAAAATATCAAATTTTTAGCACTACGCAAAGGGCCGCGTCCTAGGCCAGACTAGACGATAGGAGCAAACTTTCCTCTAGGATATCAATATTTTGACGCTGTGGCAAATTTGACCGCGGCGGAATTTAACGCTACCTTTAATAAGTTCTTTCAAAACTAGGCAAGGGAGGCATGATTGGATTGGTTTCGGAAGCGGTGGTATCGCCTTCAGCTTTGGTTATGGCAAAGGCCGAGAAGTTTTCTTGGATATGCGTCGCAAGCATTTCAGTGTTTTTGTTGCGATTTTCTCTGGTCCTTTTTGGTGATTATTTCATGGATGTTGTTTGATTTTATGCCAGATCCGCGGCCTCCGGCTCCCCAATTTTTTAATTCCGCCAACCCGCTGGCTTTATTGTTATTTTTCCCGTTGGCGTTTTTTGAAGAGATTGTATTTCGTTATCTGCCATTGGGGATTGCGATAAGTATTTTTCAAAAACAAAAACTAGGCGCGCTCCTAAGAATTTCGGCAATATCTTCAATCAGTTTTGGCTTGGCTCACGGGTTTTATTTAGAGAGTCTGTATCTTCAAGGGGTGGCTGGATTTATTTATTCTTTATTTTTCATTAAATGCGCTAGCGGCAATCCTCGATCTCATCAAATCCCGCCATTATTAGTGACAACCGTCGCCCACGCTTTCCATAACATATCAGCTCATCTTATTTTAATGTAATTGACCCCTCGTTTACGGGGGGTTTACTTTTTTTATCGTTTTTGGTATAATATAGGGTATTATGAATCAAACAAGGAATTTAGCTTACCCCCAAGTTGTCCAGATTTTGAACGCTGGAGGCATTATTGTTTTTCCAACCGAGACTCTGTATGGCCTTGGCTGTGACGCCACTAATCCATCAGCTTTGCTTAAAATTTACAAAATTAAGAACCGGCCGCTGGGAAAATCCTTTCCTTTGTTAGTTAAAAATGGCAAAATGCTGGCCGACTACGCTTTAATGACCGACACTCAAAAGAAAATGATTTTGAAAGCTAAAAAGCCCACCACTTTTGTTTTGAAAGCCAAAAATCTTTCCCCGCTGGTTATGGTTAAGCGCAGCGCCGCTTTTAGGATTGCCAAACATCCTTGGGTTAAAAAATTATTCCAATATTTTGACAAGCCGATTGTGGCCACCAGCGCTAATTTAGCGGGAAGCAAGCCCTTAAGCGATCCGCGAGCCTACAAAGAAGTTTTCGGCATAAATTCCGCTCTTATTGACGCGGTCATTTTCGCGGGTATTAATAAAAAGACCAAGGGTTCTAAGATTATTAATCTAACCAAGTCAAAACCGGTGGTCATTCGGCCATAATGTCTTTTTTCAAGGTTTTAAAAAGATCAAAAAAGAATCGAGCAAGATTGGGAATAATTGAAACGGCGCATGGCCTTATCCATACGCCGGCTTTTATTCCTGTTGGGACGCAGGCAACTGTTAAGGGCCTTACCGTTGACCAATTAAAAGCAATTGGCGCGGAATCTCTGCTTTGCAACACTTATCATCTTTACCTTCGCCCCGGCGACCAGAATATAAAAAAGATGGGCGGCCTCCACGGATTTATGAACTGGGATCGCCCCATTTGGACTGACAGCGGCGGTTTTCAAGCGTTTAGTTTGGGAGCCGGCATTCAGCATGGAGTTGGGAAAATTGCCAGTATTTTTCCGAAAGACCGCGAAGGAGATCTTGATTCTCCGAATGGGAAAAAAAATTTCGTCAAAATAACCGAAGAAGGCGTTGAATTCCAGTCTCATTTAGACGGTTCAAAACATTTGCTAAGCCCGGAAAAATCAATGAAAATTCAGGAAAACCTTGGAGCTGATATTATTTTCGCCTTTGATGAATGCACCTCTCCGCTTCACGATAAAAAATACACTCAAAAATCAATGGAACGAACGCATCGATGGGCGGCTCGCTGTTTGGCGGAAGTTAAATTAAAAAGTAAAAATGGAAAGGAAAAAACTAATCAACAAGCTCTTTTTGGCATAGTCCAGGGCGGAGCATATAAAGATCTGCGATCGCAAAGCGCTAAATTTATCGGCTCTTTAGATTTTCCGGGATTCGGCATAGGCGGTTCTTTGGGTAAATCCAAAAAGGATATGTACAACGTTTTAGATTGGACGATTCCGCTTTTACCAGAAGACAAACCAAAACATCTTTTGGGAATCGGTTCGCCGGAAGATATTATAGAAGCCGTAAAACGGGGGATTGATACTTTTGACTGTGTTGCTCCGACCAGACTAGGCCGCAATGGTTCGGCCTTGCTCACCACAGGTGGTTCTGGCGCAGGCGGCGCAACTCTTAATCTTAAATCTGGCCGGTATTTGCAAGACAAGAGCCCGATTGATAAAAAATGTCAGTGTTATACTTGTCACAATTATACCCGTTCTTACTTAACTCACCTTTTTAAAGCTCACGAGATGCTGGGCCCGATTTTGGCTACCATTCATAATCTCCATTTTATGGAGACTCTGATGAAACAAATCCGAGCAAAAATTTGATATAGTAATTGGGTACTTTGAAAAGGAAGCAGGTTGGAAAACATATTCGGAATTCTGGCGGCTTTGTCGTCAATCAGCTTAAATGTGATAGGCATGCCATCGCAAATTCTCAAGCATTATCGGGAAAAGAAAGTGGGACTTACATCTTTGTTTGTAATAATGGCATTTAGTAATCACGTTTTTTGGCTGGCTTATGGGATAAGCATCTCCAGTCCGTATATTATTGCCACGCAATGCGTAGGTCTGGTTTTGAGTTCGGTGATTTTCTGGCAAAAGTTTGTTCTTTATACAAAATAACAAGTATTTACTCGTTATTTTTTTTGTTATAAAATCATTATTATGCCGCGGTAGCTCAGTGGTAGAGCGCAGCCCCGAAGAGGCTGGCGTCGGGGGTTCGATTCCCTCCCGCGGCACAAAGATTTAAAAACGGGCTTGTCCTATTTTTATTTTAATGGGTGGGTTATCCACAAGACAAAAGTTTGCCAACCGATTAACATACAAATATGGCATTCGCTTCAATAAGAAAACGTGATGGTAGAGTGGTGCCATTTGATCAATCTCGTATTACCGATGCTATTTTAAAAGCGATGAAAGCCGCCGGCGAAGGAACGCCGGACGACGCCAGGCGAGTTTCTGATCGGGTTCTTAGGGAACTTTCTAAAAAATATCCTCCGGAAAAAGTTTTAGGGATTGAAGATATCCAAGATACCGTGGAAACATCCCTAATTTTATTGGACTATGCCAAAACTGCTAAGGCGTATATTTTGTACCGCCAACAGCGGTCCGAACTTCGCGAAAAGAGCAGAGAAATCCCGGAGCATGTTAAGAAATTGGCCGCCGACAGCAAAAAATATTTTCGCAATCCGCTGGCAGAATTCATTTATTATAGCCGATATTCCCGCTGGATCCCCGAAGAGGGGCGCCGAGAAACCTGGATTGAAACCGTTGACCGCTACATCAGCTTTATGAAAGAAAATCTAGGTAAAGCCCTAGAGGAAAACGAATATCGGGAATTACGAGAAGCAATCTTAAATCAAGAAGTAATGCCATCAATGCGCTTAATGTGGAGCGCCGGCAAAGGCGCGCGCGCCACTAACGTTTCCGCTTATAATTGTTCTTTTATCGCACCTTCAAAACTTCAAGATTTCAGTGAAATAATGTATTTATCCATGTGCGGCGCCGGCGTGGGATTTTCTGTTGAACAGCAAAACGTCCAAAAACTGCCCCAGATTAAGAAGCAAACAGGGCAAGTTCTCGCGACTCACGTTATTGAGGACAGCAAAGAAGGATGGTGCGACGCTTTTACGCTTGGCTTGAAAACTTGGTTTAACGGAAAAGATATTAAATTTGATTTTTCCAAAGTGCGTCCAATGGGCGCCCGCCTCAAAACCATGGGCGGCAAAAGTTCCGGCCCCGGGCCATTAATCGCGTTAATTGAATACTCTCGCGAAAAAATACTCTCTAAACAAGGAAGGCGATTAAGTTCGCTGGACGTCCACGACATCATTTGCAAGATCGGCGAAATTGTCGTTATGGGAGGCGTTCGCAGAACGGCTTTGATATCGTTATCGGACTTGGACGATCAGGAAATGCGTTTGGCCAAAAGCGGTCAGTTTTATTTAGCCGAGCCCCAGCGCGCGATGGCTAATAATTCCGTTGCCTACAATGAAAAGCCGTCAACTGTCCAGTTCTTAGATGAATGGATCGCTTTGGCTAAAAACGGAACAGGCGAACGCGGTATTTTTAATCGCGGCAGTCTTAAAAATCAATTGCCGGCCAGGCGATGGAAAGTGTTTGAAAAAGATTCCGCGACCAGCGGCGCCAACCCTTGCGGCGAGATAGTCTTAAAAAGCAAAGAGTTTTGCAATTTAACCGAAGTTGTTTCTCGGGCGGAAGATACCGAAGAATCCTTACTTAGAAAAACTCGGATCGCAACCATTTTGGGCACATACCAATCTTCGCTCACCTATTTTCCCTATCTTTCCAAGGAATGGAAAAAAAATTGCGAAACAGAAAGATTGTTGGGCGTCTCTATTACCGGCCAATGGGATTCTCTCGCCGTTCGTAATCCAGAAACCATCCGCAAAATGCGGGAAAAGGCCATTGAAGTAAATCTGGAATACGCCAAAAGGTTTAAGATTACTCCTTCTGTCGCCATTACTTGCGTGAAACCGTCGGGCACGGTTTCCCAGCTTGTTGATTCGGCTTCCGGCCTTCATCCGCGGCATAGCCAATATTATATCCGCCGCGTCCGCATATCGGCTACCGATGGCATATTTCAAATGCTGAAAGACCAAAAAGTTTCTTATTATCCGGAAGTTGGCCAGACGGGAGATGGCGTTACAACCTACGTGCTTGAATTTCCAGTGGAAGCTCCCAAGGGGGCGACCTTCCGGAACGATCTTACTGCGATTCAACAACTGGAACATTGGAAAATGGTTAAAGAAAACTACACGGAACACAATCCATCAGTAACAATTTCTGTCAGCAATGACGAATGGATTCTGGTAGCTGACTGGCTCTACAATCATTGGGATATAATCGGAGGGCTGTCGTTTTTGCCTCGCTTTGAACACGTTTATACTCTAGCTCCATATGAAGAAATTAATGAGGAGCGGTACAAAAAAATGTCGGCTGATTTTCCGAAAATAGATTTCTCTCAAATCTTGATCTACGAAAAAGACGACGAAACGCAAGGAGCTAAAGAAGCGGCTTGTGTCGGAGGCGTCTGCGAACTTACATCTTAAAAAAACCGCCGTTTTATCGGCGGTTTTTTCTTTGTCTATTGAGTTGCTTGGTAGGCATTCACAAGGCCCCAGCCATAGAGGCTGTCCTTTCCTGCCGCGCCAAGATCAGTCGCGCGATCCTGCAGTTTTTGCTGAACCTCTGCCGGATCCCACGCGCCATTTCCATTGGCGTCATAGGCGCCTACCGGAGTATTCAGCACAAGAGCCGCTGAACCGGCAACATGCGGCGAAGCCATTGAAGTTCCAGACAATGTCGCGTATCCATAACCTTTGTAAGTGGAGTAGACGCTTACGCCGGGGGCGGCAAGATCAACTTCTGGCCCAACACTTGAGAAATACGCGAGGCTGTTGCTGGCGTCAGTTGCCGAAACAGCGATAACTTCTGGATAAGCGGCTGGGTAGCCCACGGGCCCGCCCGAGGAGTTGCCCGCGGCGGCAACAAGAGTCACTCCCGCGTTATGCGCCGCCGTCAGCGCGTCATGAAGGCTTTGGCTGTCAGAACTGCCGCCAAAACTCATGTTCATAACTTTAGCGCCGTTCTGCATTGCCCAATCCACTCCTTCAATAATATCGGAAATAAATCCCAAGCCGTTGCGGTTTAATACTTTTACGGCTAAGAGATCTGCCGCTGGGCCGACGCCGACGACGCCAATAGTGTTATTGAGCGCCGCGATCGTGCCAGCAACATGAGAGCCATGGCCATTGTCGTCATTCCAGCTTTTCAGAGGATTAATAGCATTCAATCCGCCTTTTATATTGTCTTTAAGATCGGGATGGTCTTTTGCTATGCCCGTATCAAGAACAGCTACTTTGACTGGATCGGCCGTATTTCCTAATGGCCAAACCAATTCAGCGTCAACTCGGTCAATTCCCCATGGCAGTACTTGCGCCGGTTGGGAAGTGCTAGCATTAGGTTTCGCCAAGGCCGAAACTAGAGCGTCTTCTTCAACTCTTAGTATTCCGGGATGATTTTCCAGCGCCCTATTTGACGCCTTTGCCGGTAAAACAACCGCCGCGCCATTAATTAATGGCAGATTTTTTATTTTAACCGCGCCATGAATGGCCAATAACTCGTCTTGCGCCGCCTCATTAACTGTGTCGGAGAAAACAACAATTTTTCGACTTCCTTGTTGGGCCACTAAAAGATTAGGGGATAGCATAGCTGTCATGGCCAAAACAGCAATGAATTTTAAAGTTTTAATAATCATGTTAGTTATTCTAATCAACGGAACTATTAATGTCAAATCGTGATATAATAGCTCATATGAGGTTTTTTTTGGGATTAATTTTGTTAGTCGTGATGGTTATAGCCGTAGTTTATGGAATTCCAAAAGACTGGAAACAGCAGGGGATAGCTTTATTGGGCAGAGCTAAAGTTATTCCAGTTGCCATTCAAGAAAAAATAGAATCCGTTATTTTAACTCCAGCGGAAAAAAGAGAGAAAGTAATAAAAGCAATAGAAAACAATCTTTCGGAGCTAAAGAGCGGGACCAATACCGATAATTCCGCCATTGTCGCGAAATTAGAAAATCTCTTAATGGAATTAAAATCCCAGAACAAAGATAGTCCGAGCGTGATAAATACGGTAATTAACAGAGTTATAGATCAAGTATTGCCGTCAGCCGCGCCAGCTCCCGCCTCTCAAGAAAATAAAACCGCCGTGTCCGCGCCAGTGCCTAACAATAGCAACAATAGCTCGACTAACTGTCCGACTACTTCCACTCTTCGCGCGCTTGAGAGTTTTTTATAATTTCAAAAGCTTCTTCAGCGGTATCCACAACCTGATATAGCTTCAGATCGTTTTCGTCAATAGTCTGATACTCTTTTAAAAGTTTAGATTTCAGCCATTGGTCTATGTGGCCCCAAAAATCTTTTCCTACCAGGACGACCGGTATCTTTTCATAAATTTTATGCGTTTGGATTAGAGTTAAGATTTCAAATACCTCGTCAAGAGTGCCGTATCCGCCGGGGAAAAATACGTAAGCTTGCGATATCAGTGAAAGCATTACTTTTCTGGTGAAAAAATAGTGGAAACCCAAAGATTTTTTCACATAAGGATTGGCGCGCTGTTCAAATGGCAGTTGGATGTTCAAGCCGACTGATTCGCCGCCACCCTTCATCGCGCCTCGGTTTCCGCCCTCCATGATTCCCGGTCCGCCGCCGGTTACGACTCCAAATCCATTTTTTCCAAGCAAATTTCCTAATTTTTCCGCTTCTTTATACCAGCGGCTGGTTTCCGGAAACCTGGCCGAACCAAAAAATGTAACGGAATTTTTAGCATCGGCTAAAAACTGAAAGCCATCTACGAATTCCGCCATAATTCTAAACACTCTCCAATGGAATGAATGCCGCCAGTCTTTAGGATGTTCGTAAACCGGCAATTCTTTGGCCGGTAAATTAACATTGGATTTTTTCCTCCCTCTTTTATTATTTTTCATGATTTTAATTATAGCACAGTTCGGTTTATAAATTTTTCCGCAATCTGGCTAATGGCCACCCCGATAATCACTGCTAAAAAATAAACTCCTAAAATAACGCTAAAACTATAGCTAAGATTCCGTAAAAATCCCAATATCAATGCCGAATACCAAGAAGTGATTGAAACAGCTCCCAAGGCGAAGGCAAGTCTTCTAAATGACCGCAGTTCTCCCGGCTGATGTTCGTGAGATTTGGCGAAAAAAATTTGCCGCAAGCGGGGAGCGATAAAAAGATTAAGAGCAATGCCATTCAGTAAAATTATCGCCACCACAATCATTTTTACTAAAAACTTAGGACTGTGATTAAGCCGTTCTGCGTTTTGAAGATAAAGGCCCAATCCGGTGATTATCAGAACAATCAGCCCCGTCCAGATTATTTTGGATAAGGCGCTTAAAACACCCGCTTCAAATTTAGAAATTTTGAAATCTTTTAGAAAGCGGAAAAAAAGACAGTCATTGATTGTGGCCCCGCCAGCTCCTAAAACCATGCCGATTAAATGGAAAAGTAAAAAAAGATTATTTTCCATTCAGAGCGTCAATAGCGGCCTTAACAAACGGGTAATCTTGAGCGCCGTTGATAGCCACCCTTTTTCCTTTAGGCCCAATGATAATGCTATAAGGAGTGCCTTCGCCGCCGGAAGCGATTGCGTCTTGAGAATCTGTTTGGACGCGCTCGTCATGTTTAGCGCTATTTAAGCACTTCTCAAAACTATCGCGCGGCAGTCCTACGTATTCAGCAATGCGCGGCAACTCGGCCAAATCCAAACCGTTATTGGATGGCGTAACTTCAAAGAGCCGGTCAAGATAAGACCAAAACTTACTATTACCCCCTAATTCATTGGCGCATTCCGTTGCTTTAGCTTCCGTTCTTGCTTTAGAATGCAGCGAATCCAAAGGGAAATGGCGATATACCCAAGCCACTTTTCCGTCGTAATCTTTAACTATCCGATGCATCGTTGAATGGAATCTTTTGCAGAATGGGCATTCCGTGTCAGAAAATTCTACAATTTTTACTGGCGCGTTCGCGTTTCCAAGAATATGATCGGACGAAGAAAATGGCCGGATATTGTCCGTCGCCTCGCTGGGTTCATTTACTGTTTTACCGAGGTTAGCCTGCGGGATTGATTCTTTTCCGACGGAATAGACGATAGCCACCGCGATCATCAACCCAGCGATAACAATTGCCATCGGTATTGTTAAAAACCCCTTCATTTTATTTGTTTAGAGCGTGTTTAGGTCTTTATCAACGCTTTGAAATTCTTGGTCCAGATTGCCCAGATCAATGCTCTCTAATTCTTGGCTGATTAAAGCGGCTTCATCTTGTTGGGCCGTTTGCTCTTCGCTAGGCGCTTTAAGAATCTTCAGGCCAAGAACAATTAGAACAACAACCAGAAGAACTACAATTAAAAGTTTTTTATTCATATTATTTTTATTTATTGAGTATTAGCTGGCGGCTCATTCTTTTTTTCTTCATCTCTAACCTTTGCTAACGCAGTCGCGGCTTCATGCACGGCGTCGCGCGCCGCTTTAACAGCCGCTTCTACCATTTTCAGGTCCTCATGCAGCGTCTTGCGAGCGGCGCCAACGTCTTGTTTAAGATTATCTTCAGTCGTTAACGTCAGAGGATAGGTTTTGCCAGCTTGGGCCTTAATGGCTTCTCTGGCGGCGGCAATAGCTTTAGTCGCTTTCGCGGCCGCGGCTTCCATCGCGGAAATATCAACGCCTTTTTCTTTGGCTTTATCGCCCCGCTCTTTTATTCTATCCAAAACCTTTTCCAATTTATCAAGAACATTGGAAAAATGATCCAATCGGCGGTCATTTAATTTTTCTAATGATTTATTAATCTTTTCAACCGCGCCTTTTTTACGCTGGTCTTTAATAGCCGATAATTTTGCTTTTAACGCGGCTCTTTCTGATTCATTTTTTTTCTTAGCTTCCGCCCTTGCGGCTTCCATCATCTCTTTATCTTTCTTTCTAGCTTCCTGCATTTCTTGTTTAGCGGCTGATTTATTTTCTTTCGCCGCTTGAACAAACTGATCGTCAGCTTCGTGAGCGGCGGCAGGGAACGCCACCATCAACGAAACAATTAAAGGTAATATTTTTTTAATCATATAGTTATTTTAATAGATAATTTTATTGTGTCAATGATTCAACTTATTGGACTACGACCTTTCCAGTAGATTTTAACACATTTGATGCCGGCCACCAAGAGGTAAATTCAAATGATTCATCCGCGGTAAATTCCACGGCAGCCGTTTCTCCCGGCTTGGCGGACGCAGTTTTAAATTTTGAACTTCTGAAATCCAGACCGCCATAGTACACATTAGTTTCCCGAACCATAAAATTAATTTTTACTTTAGCGCCTTTTTTGACGGTAATCGTAGAATCCGGATAAAATCCTCTATCATCGGCCTCTATTTTAATTTCTATTGCTTGGACCTCGCACTCTCCATTATATAGAATTTTTACGTCCGAGGATTTTGCCATGCAAGCATTGGAATAAGTTTTTCCATCAATGCCGCAAACTGGATTGTATTCTTGAGTGCAAAAGATTGGCTCCACCGGCGGTTTTTCGGGTTTTTCCGTCCGAGGCGGCTCTTCTTTCTCCGGTTCTTCCGGTTCCTTCGGACTTTTTTCTTGCAGTTGCCTTAAAGCGTCTCTCGCTAAAACTTCAGCGGATTTTGCTTTTCCGAATGCTTCGCCGTATTTTTTTAATTCTAAAGCCGCCGCCGCTTCTTTTAAGTTTTCTTTAGCTTGGCCCAACAGAGATCGCGGGACGGATGGCACCGTCGCTATCGTCAATAAAAGCATTTCCGTTTCTACTTTTTCTATGGCAATTTTCGCGTTAGAAATTTGTTCTTTAGCCTTCTGGGCAATATTTTTTTCTTCCAAGGCCGCTTTTTCCGATAAACGGATAATCCTACGCAGAGCTTCCGCTATCGGCGTTTTAGATTGAGATCTTATTTCCTCAAGAATGATCAGATGCCGCGCCGAATCGCCCGGCAATCGTTTAATCGCCTCCATTAGTGATTCGGAATCAGATTCCTCCAGCAACTCCTCTATATCTTCTTCAACCCTTTCCGAAAAATCTTCTCTTAATTCTTCAAGCGATTCTCTCAATTCTTCGGAAAATTTTTGATTGAGGCGGTCAATTAATTCAATCGATCGGACATGCTTCAAAGCGCTGTCTTCCGACTCTGCCAAAGCTTTTTTCAATTTGGCGGAAAACTTTTTCGGTTCATCCTTTTTAGCCGCTTCCGCCGCCGCTTCCTCAATTTTCTCTTTCACCGCTTCCACCGCTTCTTCTATATCGTCATCTTTATCTTTATGTTTGATCGCTAATTCATCAAATAATTTTTCATGGCGGACGACGCGCTCTGTTAGGATTTCTATCAGACGGTCTATATTGGGATTTTGCGAATTTTCCTTAAGCGCCGATAATCGGGATTTTAATCTATCTTGTGATTTCTGATAGTTTTCAAACGCCTCTTTCAGGGCTTCGGCGTCGTCTGGCTGGATTTCCTGCAGTTTTTGGGCTTCAGCGGCCTGTTGGTCAGCGATTTTAAGTTCCAGGCTGGCTTTGGAGACGTCGTTAAAAGTAAAAAACCGGACGATGCCGCGCCGCCACTCTTTAATGAAATAAAATGGATTAGTTGGCAGTATGCCGGGATTTTGAGCCGTTGCCTGGGCTCCGGCGATTCCTATTGCTAAAAAATAAACAATTACCGGGGCAACTAAATATTTTTTCATAATTTTCATTATAACATAAAAAAATCCTCCGAGGTATCGGAGGGCTATTCTTCATTATCAAAAACTTCGTTGATTTTATCGCAAAGGGTGTCTATTTTTTGGAAAATACTTTGACCGATTAAGTAAATTCCCGGAGTCATGAAATACGCTCCCAAAATATCCAGACTATAATGGCTTCGGATCAGCAAAACCGATACCGCCATGATAAATGACCAGATTAGGAATATGGCTCTCAAAGAAATAAGCTGATTGCGGAATATCAAAATCAGACTCCAGCACAATGCCAGAACCGCGGCTAGCCAAGCGGGATATTCGCCGTATTTTCCAATATAAAACGCGGTTATCAGCGCCATTGGCCAGACAAGGTAGCTGCAAAATAATTTTCTTCGGAATAGCAAAAATCCTAAGAGCGGGAATCCGGTATGTCCTGAAAAAAACAGAACATTCTGAGTGTTTAAGCCGGTGTTTATAAAATCCAGAAATGAATCTAAGTCCTTAATCTCTGAATATTCCGGCAAAGATCCTTCGGGGATTCCAAACGGCGTCACAGTCATTGAAGCGACTCTAATGAGAAACCAGAAGCTAACCATGAATAGAAGATAAGGCATCCTGTTTGGCTCATTGAGAAGTCCGACCGCGAACAAAGTTAACGCGCTTAAAAGCCCGACTCTGGTCAAAAATCGGAGGTCTACGACCGGCAGAGCGCCATGCAGCAAATCCGGCAGCGGCGGCAAATTGTGATAGTGATTATGCAGGTGCAGTCCCGCTAACACCAATAGTACGAAGCCCACAACGACCAGAAACGCGCTTATACAAAGACTGATTATCCACTGTTTTTTGCTCGGTTGCTCTATTTCTTTGCTTGGCTGCTGGATTTCTCTTTTGAACCAGCGCCAGCGGGGCCAGATTCTCATTCATTCCTCAACTGATTTGAATTTGAAGAACCAAAGCCATCTTACCCCGATCCAATAAAAAAATAAACCCCATACATAGTTTATGCATGGGGACTAGCTGAATTTAATCAGCCAATCAATCGTTTTTCTTAATATTCTCATTACTCTATCTGTCCATGGGAAGAGATGGAACTTTGGAACTCTCCAACGTTCCATGATGACTGTTTTCAAGCGGACAAATTCCAGCAATCCTTCCGGGCCGTGGCTGTAGCCGAAGCCGGATTGTTTCCATCCGCCAAACGGCACTTGCGGCTGGGCGAATTCCGTCATGCCATCGTTATGAAAAACTCCGCCGCATTGTAATTCTGATGCCAATTTTTTGAATCGCGATTTGCTATCCGTGAATATGCTTGCTCCCAACCCGAATTGAGTCTGATTCGCCAAATAAACCGCTTCTTTTTCATTCTCCACTTTCACAATTGGCAATAGAGGAACAAAGGTTTCGCCGATGAGTACTTTCAAATTTCTTTTCTTGGAATTGCTGATTCTAAGAACTCTGGGCCGCATAATATCATCCATCTCCATTTCTGGGTAATTCGCCAAGTAATCTTTCAGGAAATTCCTATAATTAGGAATTTCCTTCTCCGGAATATGGCAAATTTCATGTTCCTGAATATTTCCCACCTCGGTTTCCACTGCTTGGCACAATTGGTCATAAATAGATTTTACGGCAAAGACTCTTTTAATATTATTACAGCTCATATTGGCGAATCTCGCCCAGGTAATAATTTTGGCGGTTTGCTTAATATTGGCGTCTTCCAAAACTATTGCTGGATTAGATCCGCCCAACTCTAAAGTTGGCGATACAAATCTTTTGTTGGCGTTTTCTTTAATTACCGACCATCCTGCCTGAACTGACCCAGTGAAATGAATCTTGTCAATTTTTTCACAATTAACCAGCGCCTTGCCGTGTTCAACAGTGGGAGGAAGAATCTGAAAAATTCCAGACACGCCATAAGATCGCAAACTCATGGCTATAAGATAATTTATCATGTCATTGGTTGTCGGCGTTTCTTCAGCGGGTTTTAAAACCACTCCGTTGCCGGCTAAAATCGCGGAAATAATTGTTCCCATTGGCAAAGAAAACGGGTAATTGTAAGGAGAGATAACCCCAACAATTCCCAACGGCCTTTTTTGAATCACAACCTTTTTATTCCCTTGGCTTGCCGAGAAAAATCTACTGCGATTTTCATCCCGCAAAACTTTCTTGGCGCGCTTGCGATATTCTTTAATTAACAGGCGGACAACCGCGTATTCCGTTAAAAGGACATTGTGTTCGCTTTGCCGTTTATCGCCGGCAACGACTTCCAAGATAGCGTCTTTATTTAAAACAATCAGTTTGTCTAAGGTCTTCAGCCAGGCCAATCGTTTTTTTAAGGGCCAATTTTTATCGTTCGCGTTCACGTCCAAAAAGGACGAGACAATGTTGATCATTGCTTCCACATCTGTTTTCGGACTCATTCAGAATCCCTTTCAAATAGCTGCCAAAAGAATACATTGAGTTTGATATTCAGTCAATCTTGATATATAGTGACCGACAGCTATTTGAAAAGAGGCGCGAATGTCCAGTTCAATTGTTATTTCTTCCGAACGGACCGATTTGATTGGCGCGAATCATCGGGCCGTTATTTACGAACCGGAAACTCCCAAGTTGAATTTGCCGCCTTTTTTGGCCACCCATGGAATGTGGGCGACCGACCTTCGCTGGGAAAAATTTGGCCGGCTTTTTAGCCAGCGCGGTTTTCGCTTCGTTGCTCCCAGTTTTCGCTATCATCACCCCGGCAATCAAACCATCAAAGCCTTAGGCGAGACCAGCGTTCTGGATTACGTGGACGACATGATTGATTTGATTAAAAAACTTAATCTTGGCCTGCCCATAATTATAGGGCACAGCATGGGCGGATTGGTCGCTCTGAAGCTGGCCGAAGAGGGATTCGCTTCAAAGTTAATTTTGATTAATTCCGCTCCGCCGGCTGGAATTAATCTTCATGCTGATTGGCGCTACCAATTAGCCATCTTGCGTTATTTGCCGAAAATCTTGCTTCAGAAATCATTTAGGCCTAACTTGCGGCTAGCTTCGTATTACATCATGAACAGGATGCCAAAAGAGCGTTGGCCTGAATTATATCAAGGGATGGTTCACGAATCGGGAAGAGCGGCTTGGGAAATCAGGACCGGAAAAATCACAATTGATTTTAACAAGATCACTTGTCCGACGCTGGTCATCGGTTGCGGAGAAGATCGGATTGTCCGTCCGGAAGTTGCCTCGGATATTTATAACAATTTACTATCCCCGAGAAGCCTAAAAATCTATCGCCACAATGGCCACTGGCCGCAAGTGGAATATCAATGGGAAGATGTCGCCGAAAATATTCTTCAATGGCTGGCATCTAACATCTTATTATGACAAAAAATCCCCTTAAAGGGGATTTTAATTTACATAAATTTTTGCCACTAACGCCGTGATAGCCGCCGCTAAGACGCTCAAACTAATTCCAATAGCGGCAATCTTGAAACAATGCAATAAGAACAATTTCGGTTTTGGTTTCTTAATTAGCGCCGCCGCCTGCCCCTCCAAAACTCCCCATGCCAGAATTGGCAGATAAGAAGTCCAGATGAGAAAAGCCAGAACATTGAACCAAAAATAATTGTAGGTAGGAATCAATGACTCCGGCACCAAGCGATCTCCAATCAGCAAATGCAAACCGAGGCCATTCCACATAAAATCATTTCCGTTTAATGGCCCGACAAAAGATTGAGGAAGAAGGCCAAGATAAACATCGGAAGAATCCACAAGATTGAAATAAGGAAGTGCGGCGCCGGCGGAAAGAGCAAGCAAGGATATCGGAAAAAGGAGGACAAAGAATCGCCGAACCGCGGAAATTTTTACTCGCGGGGTTATATATCTATAAATAAGATAAGTGATGAAGTACCCGCTAATAAACAACAGCGCCGGATCCAAAATAAATGTTCCCAGCGGCAGAAGGGATTTTATCAGATCCATTTTTCCTCCTTGTACCAATCAATGGTTTCTTTCAAGCCCGTAAACGAGTCAGGATGCCGCAAAAGAGTTGCTTCCTGATGATGTTTTTTAGCCAGCCGCATTAGTTTTTCATTGGACATCCAAGAACTGATAATGGTCATTTTTCCCAGCTCCGGATCAATCACCGGCGTCCCGCCCAACTGCTTTGCCCTCTTCGTCACCAATTTAATTAAAGTTTTCAGGACCCAAGCCGGCAGCCGGAAGCCGCCGAATGGCTTGTTATGAACTTGTTCGCCAATGAATTTTGCCACCTCGCTGACACTGCGGGAATTATCAACTACATTATATATTTCGCCATTGGCTTCTTCAGCCCAGGACAAAAAGTCCGCGACTCTGACGACATCTTCCGCGTGAATCAAACCAGCCATATTTTCTTTATCGCCGACAAGCAGGGGAGCCAATTGTCCGCTGGCGTTCAGTAAAATCGCGCAGGCCATGCCGTATCGGGAGTTCGGCCCATAAATGGCGCCTAAGCGCATAATAGTTGTCGGCAAATGGAACGTCCGATTGTAGAAAAGTATCCAATCTTCCGCGGATTTCTTTGACCACCCGTAATCGTCTTGCGGCTTTATCGGATATTCTTCCGAAGCCGGCAGTTTTCCGTCAGGATGATTGAAGTCGCCATAAACCACGCCGCCGCTCCAGAATATAAATCTTTGAATGTCAAATTTACTTTCTTGAAGCATTGTCATTAAATTTCTAGTGCCGATTACATTGACCTTATAAAGCAGAGACGCGGAAGCGGAATAATTAAACAGACCGCCGATATGCCAAATCACAAATTTATAGTCTCGCAGATTCTCCATCGCGGAACGGATTTTTGCTAATCCATCGGGACTGGTGAAGTCTGCCTGGAGAAATTGAAACTCCGTATCGTTTGAATACAAAGACGCTCCATTGCCCTTTCTAAGATCGGTTGCGATGATGTTATCGTAAAAAAAGTTATTCAGCGCGTATTTGACCGCGTGAGATCCAACGAATCCAGAAGCTCCGGTAATCAGCAACGCGTGCGGCATTACCGCCTCCTTCCGTATAGCTCTCTCTCAAAGAACCGCCATTACTATAAAATAAAAAAACCGCTTTTTCAAGCGGTCACATTTCAAAAATCAAGCACTTAACGGCTCCGCCGGCTTTCATGAATTCCGACATCTGGAAAGTTTTCACTTTAGTATATCCGAAATCCGCCAAAGCGTTACGAATAGGATCATTAACCCACGGCAGAAATAAAGTAGTTTGATTGACTTCAATGCCATTGCAAATAAACTCTTCCGCCTCATCGCGGCGCACCGGAATAATTTCTCCCAAACCAACCAATCTCTCCGCCGCATTTTCAATAAATGGGCGCAGATACGTCAGAAACGATTTAGCGGATCGCAAATACATTAAACAAGTATCCAGATGATAAAAAATCTTTTCTCTTGGTTTATAATCTTTTACGCCGCGCATTTCCAGCGGGATAACTTCAATGTCCGGATTCACTGATTTCAAAATCTTTTCTACGGCCTTTACTCCTTCTAAGTTGGTTCGTACGCCATAGCCAATTAACAAACGATGGTCGTCTAGCCAGACTGCGTCGCCTTGGCCTTCAAAGTAAGCGTCTTTGGGCAAGAGACAAACTTTTTGGTTAAAGTGATTCCTAAAAAAATTTTCATAGTGTTCAGATTCTGGACGCCGTTCCTTATGGAAAAAATTGCTGGCAATAAAAATGTCTTGATAGACTAATCCGGCATTGGCCACAAAGACCATATCCGGCAATTTTGGCTTCGGCCTCATTATTTTTATCGTCCCAAAACCGGCTGTCTCAACGCACTGCCCAAACAATCTGAACCACTGTTGATAAGCCGCGTCCTTCCAAGGCTTAACTTTCTTGTTCATCCAGCGGTTCGTAGAGAGTTCATACGCGACGTCAAAGCATTCGGGTCCGCACATTACGAGCATTTTTACCCCTTTTCCTTATCAATGTTCCGGACTCTTTATAACAAAAATACGATTTGAAGTCAAAATTGGATTATGGTAAAATATTAGCAGTTTTTTGAGGGAAAGAATGAAAAAAGTTGCCGA
>CAYIBZ010000010.1:0-1517 GCA_964361795.1 uncultured Candidatus Saccharibacteria bacterium | reverse complement strand
GATTATGGTAAAATATTAGCAGTTTTTTGAGGGAAAGAATGAAAAAAGTTGCCGATTCCGCCATTCCTTATCACGCGCATCAAGTTTTTCCAAACGACCTCAACGGCCAAAAGACCGTTTTCGGCGGCCGGGCCATGGAACTAGCCGATCGGCTGGCCGCGGTGGTGGCTCAACGCCATTCTCAAAGAATGTGCGTTACTCTTTCGGTAGACTCTATGCGGTTCTTAGCGCCAGTGAGAGAGGGAGAGACTCTGGTTTTCAAATCGGCCGTCAATCACGTCTGGAATACCTCAATGGAAGTTGGAGTCAAGGTGATGGCGGTGAACTTTTTAACCAATGAAGAACGCCACGTTGTTTCCGCTTATTTCACTTTTGTAGCTCTGGATGAAAATGGCAAACCAACTCAAATTGAGCCAATCGTCCCGGAGACTGACGAAGAAAAAAGACGATACGAAGAAGCCGGTCGCAGACGCCAGGTCCGGCTCCAAAACCCCTAACGGGGTTTTCTTTTAGAGGCTATGAATCTCTTCCCACGGCAGTCCGGTTTTTCCGAAGTGTCCATAAGCCGCGGTTTGGCGATAGATGGGCCGGCGCAAATTCAATCTTTCAATGATAGCTTGCGGCCGGAAATCAAATTTTGCTTTTACTAATTTTACCAGACTTTTTCCTTTCTCATCTAAGGCCTCTATCATTAGCGGATCCGCTCTTCCGATAGCGTAAGAAACTGACACCAAACAGCTTTTGGCAAATTTATTCGCTACGATATTTTTTGCGGCAAATCGGCACATATAAGCCGCCGACCGGTCTACTTTCGTTGGATCTTTTCCGGAAAACGCCCCGCCGCCGTGAGGGATTAATCCGCCGTATGTGTCTACCATTAATTTCCTGCCAGTCAGGCCGGTATCAGCGGTGAATCCGCCCAGTACGAATTTGCCAGTTGGATTCACTAAAATTTCTATTTTGGAAACATCTCCAACTAAAGGCTGGATTAATTTTTTCGTAAGTTCTTTTTTAATTTCTTCTTGCGAAACATTCTCATCATGTTGAGCGCTCACCAAAACTGTTTTAACAACTGGCCCCTCCATCGTGACTTGCGCTTTTCCGTCCGGGTAAAGCCAGGAAATCTTTTTGCTCTTTCTCAAATTTTCCAGTCCTTGAGTAAGTTTATGAACTAATACAATTCCTTTTGGCAAGAACTCGGGAGTCTCATTTGTGGCGTATCCATACATAATTCCCTGATCGCCAGCGCCGCCGGTGTCTACTCCTTGAGCAATGTCCGGGGATTGCTGAACCACGTTAGTAATAATTTTCAATTTATCTTTGTGGCCGATATCTTTATAAATTTCTTGGCCAACTTTTTTGAAATTAACTTTCGCTTTAGTTGTTAATTCTCCGCCGATTACTAACATTCCGTGACAGCCAAAGCTTTCAACCGCCACTCGGCTTTTTGGGTCCTGCTTTAAACATTCATCCAAAACAGCGTCAGAAACTTGATCGCAGATTTTGTCCGGATGGCC
>CAYIBZ010000009.1:4826-19832 GCA_964361795.1 uncultured Candidatus Saccharibacteria bacterium | reverse complement strand
TTGGAGAGCGTGCAACCCGCAAGGGTTCGCGAGTTCGAATCTCGCCCCCACCGCACTAGATTTTCCCCAAGAGCGAAGTGATTGGCTGGAAAATCAGTGCTCCGATCGTAGCATCGGAGCTACAATAAAGAAAACAAACATTTTTTATCGAGAGACCGAAATGCCCGCAACTACGTATAAACGTCCATTAATTATGGCTCATGCTGGCGGCAAGGGACATGGACGAGAGAACTCTGTTAAGGCAATTTTGGCCGTAAATAAATATAGGCCTGACATTATTGAATTGGATATTCGCAAAAGCAAAGATGGGTTTTTATTTTGTTATCACGGCAGTGCACCATTCGGCTTATTGCTTGGATATTTCTTAAGATTTTTAAAATTTTCTACAATTCTCAAACTACTAAATGTAACTACCCTAGCAGATGTGTTGGAGGTAACCAAAAATTGTCCCATAATTTTTTGTGACCTTTGGCAGTCAAACATTAGTTCCGAAGATATATTAGAAGTTTCTGCAAAGTTCAGACATTTAAGAATTTGGGTCGGCTCCCGACTGTCACGCCAGATACGAGGACTAAAAAGACTTAGGGGTATAGATAAAATTGTATACAACAGATCTTTTTGGAATTTTTCTAAAGGAGCCAATCTTGCTAAAGAGGTCGGCGCCGATGCTATTAAGGTGTTCTTCTGGCAATGTTCGGAAAAAACATTTGAACAATTGCGCAATGTTGGGGTAGATTATGCCGTTTCGTCATTTTTATTAAGTAAATCGCGCTATGCAAAATTGGCAGAGCGGTGGAATTCCTTATGGATTCATTATGATTCATTAGATGGCCATTGACCGAGATCCCTTAAACGGAAAGTTGGAGTGAGCCCCGAAAAAGCCTTATAATACTTGTATTGGTCTGGTTCCAGACCGACACTGCCCGCCAGTTGGGAAATGAAGTCATTGGCTCGCCCGCTACGCGGGCTCGCCAGCCGTTTTTCGGGGAAATTTCAAGCCGTTTTGAATGAAGTCAAGGCCAGAAGCGGGCTTTTCTTTTCGGAGGAATTGAAAGAAATCATAAAACTTGATAGTATGATAATGAAGATTGATTTAGACCAACATATCTATACTATCATTTTATGGAAGAAAAGAAAAGTAAAACAATTGGGGATAAAATTAAATCGTGGCGGAAAAAGAAAGATTTGACACAAGACGCTTTGGCTAAAAAAGCGGATATTCCCTATACAACACTAGCAAAAATAGAATCCGATGTTATTGAAAATCCTTCTTTACAAACAATCACGAAAATCGCGAGTGGATTAGGCGTTTCTTTAGATAATCTAGTAAAATAAAAAACTGTGCCAGAAAGACCAACATATGATGAAAACCCAATTGTGCCGCCCGAGCGGTCGAGGCTAGAAGCTTTTGGTGTAAGAGTTCTCGGGGAATCAGATCCAAGAATAATGACACGAGAACAATTTGACCAATCGCCTGATCTATTATTTCACGGTACGCCTCGCCCAATGCGTTTTTCGCCTGAATACGATTATCGCTCGCAAGAATATCTTGCTGATAATGACGGGAGCACAACTCTAGGTTTTGGGTTCTATACAATAGATACCAAAACAGAAGCATCAAATTATTCAAGAGTGAGGCAAAGTCGTGCTGAAGCCGAGCCGATAGTCGTTTCAATTTTGCCTCATGAAGCCCGTGTCTTGGATCTTAGGCAAAAGGATGAATTGGCGCAAAACGCACCAATTCCACGAGTGCTTGCGATTAAATGGCGAGATAGATTCCTTCGCCACCTTCAAATAAGACCCCCACGAGAAGGAAATATCGGGGCGATTTTTGATTCACTTGAACAAGAGTACGCACAGTACCTTGATAAAGTACTGACTTTAGATGAAATAGATTTAAGGGTTTTACTCGGTACCGCGCCATCAAAACAAATTAAAAGCATGAATTTACCGTCTCCGCCATGGACAATTCTTTTCTCAGATTTTATGCTCGAGGAAGGCTATGACGGCCTTGTCTACAATGAAGGTGGCGAAGGAACACAGGGCAAGGGTGGCACTTCTTATGTTTTTTATAATCTTAAAAAGATAGGAACATATGAGAGCTGGCACGAAAAAAAATAATTGTACATCAGCTAACATGGCACATATGGCTTGCTTGTTCGCAACATTGTATAGACTGAAACGCGAAAAGATAAGAATTTGTCGCCAAAGAAAAACTTGAAATCGTCCTTTCCGCTCCGGTTCCCGCCTTCACTCATGAGTTTCGGTCGGGCAGGCAAGGCGAGGCGGGCCCCGCACAAATCCCTTCGGGATTATGCGGGGTAAACTCCAAGGGGCGACTAGGGGTAATTTTTACCCCGCACTTCGAGCGAAGCGAGATAGTGGCGGGACCGCCAGCCGACTTGCCCGCCGAAGTTTCAACGCAGGCGGGGCCCGGAGAGTTCCGTTCGGATATTTTCAAACAGACACCGCCAGTTGGGAAATGAAACCATTGGCTTAAACCGCTCTTTTCTTTTTCAAATTTTTCTTCGTAAACGCTGGTAAGTATTATCACGCCTGTCCGCAACAAGAAGTTTAACAACGCGTTGAGCGATAAATTTGAACCCGACACGATAATCTCTGGTGATACGAAATGAAAACATACCTTGTAGCGGTACGCTCAAGGGTTTGGTATGCAGACGTGAATCAAAAATATTTTCGCGGAAGATTTCTAAAAGTTGGGCAAGTTTATCTTGAAGCTCGGCTGGGAGTTTACGGACGTCTTTTAGAAAATCCTTGTCATAGACAACCTCATTTCTTGGCGCGGACATTTTTTAAAAAAGAGTCTTTGCCGGTAAATTTATAAAATGGCCCGCGGCTTTCCGCCCGAATCAGCATCTTTTTTATAAACGATTTTTGGTATTCACCTTCCGAATCTCTAAGCGGCGCAAAGAGAAACTTTTTAAGTTCTTGCACATCTTCTTTTAACGCCCCCATTTCCTTGTTTAGTTTTTCGATCATTACTTGAGTGGTCATGTTTAAATGATAACATGGCTATTATGAAAAATAAACCTTAATCATAATGAACAGGTGTTAACTGTACGCGGACTGGTTGATTTTTGCGGCTATTTTTACTAATGTTCTCTTTAAAAAGAAGTATAATGTTGTATATGACAAAACCATCAAGACTTAAAATCGGCGTTTCCGGCGGCATTGGCAGTTTTTCGGAAGAAGCGGCAATAGAATATGCCCGGGACTCCGGCCTGAAAAATTACAAAATTGAGTATTTGATTTCGGTGGAAAATGTCCTTTCGGCGCTGGAGAAAAAGAAAATAAATTTAGCCGTATTCCCCATTGAAAATTCTAACGGCGGAATTGTCTATGAAGCGGTCTACGCGATGGCGAAACATAATTTTCAAATTCTAAAATTTTTTGATATCAACGTTCGCCACAATCTCATGGCTCTCCCCGGAAAATCCGTGAAAGACATTAAAAAGATTATCTCTCACGATCAGGCCCTAAGACAATGCCGGATGTACTTAAAAAGGAAATGGCCGAAGGCGGAATTAGAAGAATACAGCGACACGGCAAAAGCCGCTCAAGACTTACGGTCTGGATTATTGCCAGAAAATTCCGCGGTAATCTGCCGCAAAAATTGCGCCCAGCTCTATAATTTAAAAATCCTGGAAGAAAACATCCAGGATTTGAAATTCAACTTTACGACTTTTCTCGCCGTCAAAAAATAATCCCTCCTTGTTAAGAGGAGGGTTGCGTCCTAGCTTGCAAAAATCTATTTGATTGATAGAAAGACTCAACAGATCCGGGATTTGCCCACTTCGGATGAAGTTGCGGTTCAACTATTAATTGAGGCATATGAAAAGGAACTTTCCCGGGAGATAAAATCATGCTTAGAGCATGGTCGCCCAATTCCTGCCGAATACGGATCAATTTTGGTCCATTAAACCAAACGCCAAAACGTATCAAACAGCGGCGAATGGCGATATCTTGAATATGCGTCCGATGAGTTTCCTGCTTTGTGTAATCAAAACAAGAACGGATATT
This sequence comes from uncultured Candidatus Saccharibacteria bacterium, assembly GCA_964361795.1. Taxonomy (GTDB): domain Bacteria; phylum Patescibacteriota; class Minisyncoccia; order UBA6257; family WO2-44-18; genus CAYIBZ01. The sequence goes on along the minus strand of CAYIBZ010000009.1, from coordinate 15,791 downwards.
GGAGGGATCATCGTCGTAGATATCGCACGCTTCGCTAATCAATTGGTTTAAAACATCCTGCCGGGCATTCAAGAAAACAAAGTAAGCATCTTCGTAAAGAGCGCAGGCGCCAAGGAAATCTACTTCAGCGCTTCCCACCAGCCAAATCAAACTCCAATTCCCTTTGCCATATTCCTTATCCCAACGCTCAAAAGTTTCGTCACGGCGTTTCCCTAAATAACCAGGCCGGCAAATAATCATTTCTTTTTCACTCCTTCGTACAAGCCGGCCGGAGATTGCGGCTTATCAAATCTTCCCTTTTCACGAAGTTCCGCGACTGTCCTTACGCCCTGGTAACTCATAAACGAAGCTAAACCGCCCAGAATTTGGTCAATAACTTCTTTCATAGTCCCAATAACCGGCACTCCTTTAACCACGACTCCTTCCGCGCGCCTTTCTCTGTTAAGATTGCCGCGGCCTATACGCTCTCGTTGGGCATACGAAGAAGCCGAACCGATATAGTCTTTTACTTTCAATCCTTGATCATTCCAGTAATGCTCAATAGCAGATTCTTCTGTGCCAATAAACATACTGCCTGACATAATCGCGTTGGCTCCGGCAATCAATGCCTTAGCGACATCGCCCGGCGATTTCATGCCGCCATCGGCTATAATCGTCGCCGGCCTTCCGCTTTTACGGACCATCTCCGCTATCGCGGCGCATTTTGCCACAGCTGACAATTGAGGAATTCCCACGCCAATTTCCCGAGTTCGGCAGGCCTCTCCCGGGCCAATTCCAACTTTCACTATGTCGGCGCCCCATTCAAAAAGCGCCTTCGCGCCTTCCGGCGTGGATGTATTGCCGACAATCAAGGGAAGTTTGGGGAAATGTTTTTTTACGGCTTCAACGGCTTCTTTCGTATTAATGGAAAAAGCTCGCGCCGTATCAATCAAAAGCATCGCTATTCCCTTGCGAACCTGCAGTTCCACTTCTTTAAGGTGTTCGCTGGTAAAGTTCCGGCCAACGCCGATACTTCCTACTTTCAAAAAACGGCCTTTATCATCGCGCGTCGCTCGAGGATGATGGCGTTCATAAAAAAGTCCGTAAGCCGTCATTAGTCCGGTCAACACGCCTTTTCTGTTGATTAATGGAAGCTTTTCAATCCGGTGTTTTCGTAAAATTTTGGAAGCCTCGCTAAGAGAAATATCCTGTGCGGCTTTGTAAAGCTTTCTTTTCCCGCCCATTAAATCCAGCACTTTCCTATTTTCATCGATCTCGTAAGCCCAATCTCTAGTGCTCAAAATTCCTATCGGTTTTTTGTTTTCATCAACAACTACCAAACTATTAATCCCGGAATATTCGTCCATTAATTTCTTTGCTTCCGCGAGAGTTTTGTTTGGGCCGATAGTTAGCGGATTTTTTATATAAGCCGATTCCGCGCGCCCTACTCTGTCTAAAATCTTGAGCCGTTCTTTTCTGGAAATCATTTGCGGAGGAATGCCTAATCCCCCCTCTCGTTCCATGGCAACTATCGCCTCGGCGTCGGATACGCAAACCATATTTGCCAGCACAAACGGTATCCGCAACTTGATTCCCGGATAAAGCTCCGTAGTAAAACTATCCACCGCCTTTTCTATTTCCGAACGCGATCGCACTTCCGAATACATATCCGGCATCGGAATGTCGCCAAAAGTCACGTTGCGATCAACTGGCAAGCCCTTAGATTGCAAATAGTTGTTAATAAAGTCCCATTCCTGCTTAGTCAGGTCGTATTGCATTTCGTAATCCTTTCAAAGAACCCCAACAATTCTAATAAAAAACCACCCAGATGTCTATCTAGGTAAGTAGCTAGTAGCTGGTAGTAAGCAGTAAGGGGATAGTTACTTACTACTTACTACTAAAACCTAAACCCTAAACCTTAGTACTCCGGCATCGACGGCATCTGGGGAGTTCCGGCCGAATTATCTTTTTTTGGCAATTCCGCTACTGCCGCGCCAATCATCAAATAATTGGCCGCGACCGATACCGCGTTTAGCAAAGCAGTTCTGGTAACTTTGAGCGGATCCACGATGCCGCTCTGTTTCAAATCCGCAACTGTTTGTTTATTGGCGTCAAATCCCTGCCAACCGGATTTCTTCGGCAATCGGCCAATGATAACATCCGGAGATTGGCCGCTGTTTTCAATAATCGCTCTAATGGGAGCTTCCGTAGCGGCAATCAAGAGACTGTTGGCGATTCCATTTTGGCCGCGTAATTCGGCGCCGGCATAAAAGAGAGCCATACCGCCGCCGGGCACAATGCCTTCTTCCATCGCGGCTTTCGTTGCGGCTACCGCGTCCTCAACGCGCTGTTTCAATTCTTTTTGGGCGGATTCCGTTGGAGCGCCAACTTTAATCACCGCAACGCCGCCAGACAATTTTCCGAGCCGTTCCTGTAATTTTTCTTTATCAAAACTGGAATCAGTTTTTTGCAATTGAGCTTTAATTTGAGCTACCCGGTTCTGAATTTCTTTTTTGTCACCAGCGCCGGCAACAATCGTTGTCATATCTTTGTTGGCAATAACACGATGAGCGGTGCCAAGATCGTGAACATCCACGCCATCCAACTTCTTGCCTAATTCTTCGGAAATATATTGGGCGCCGGTAACAACCGCGATATCTTGCAGCATTTCTTTCCGGCGGTCTCCAAAACCCGGAGCCTTGACGGCTAAAACATTGAACACGCCGCGAAGTTTGTTGACCACTAAAGTTGTCAGAGCTTCTCCTTCAATATCATCGGCAATAATTAATAATTCTTTCTTGCCGCTTTGGACCACTTTCTCTAAAATCGGCAATAATTCGTTGATGGCGGAAATCTTTTTATCGGTTACCAAAACATGCGGGTTTTCCAAAACCGACTCCATTTTGTCTTGATTAGTCACCATGTAAGGAGAAACATAACCGCGATCAAACTGCATGCCTTCAACCAAATCATAAGAGTTGCTGATGGTATTTGAATCTTCAATCGTCACCACGCCGTCTTTGCCAACTTTCGTAATAACTTCCGAGATTAGCTTTCCCACACTTTTATCTTTGGCAGACAAAGAAGCCACTTCCTCAATTTTTTTAGGATCGTTGATAACTTCCCGCTGGGCCTCCAATTTTTGAATAAGCAATTCAGCGCCCTTCTTTAAGTCCTCGGCTAATTGAATGACGCTAATATCCTTAGAAGTCTTCAGGGCCCGCTCCCCCTCTTCAATTAAAGAATGGGCCAATACAATAGAAGTGGTAGTGCCGTCCCCTACCGCGTCGTTGGTTTTATCGGCCGCTTGTTTGATTAGTTCCGCGCCGAGATTTTCAAATTTATCTTCCAATTCTATTTCTTTGGCAACAGTAACGCCGTCAAAAGTAACCTGCGGCGCGCCATAACCCTTTTCTACGACAACGGCTTTGCCGCGCGGACCTAAAGTCGCGCTAACCGCTTTCGCCAAAACATCAATTCCTCTTTTTAACGCCTCTCGGGCTTTTTCGTTAAACAAAAGTTGTTTTGCCATGTTTTCCCAAGAGCGAAGCGATTGGCTGAAAACATGAGCATCCCGCTCATATTTTGCCTTCGTTCACTCGATAATTATAGTTTTATATTTGACCTTGTAAAGTTTTCACGGCCCGCGGGTGCTGAATAGGCGCATCCTTACGACGAGCGAAGCGGGCCGCTATAGAATCGCTCGCAAAATATGCGTGGGGAGCCATACCTATCATTCTATGATTGCTAATATATCATCTTCGTCTCCGACCAAATATTTTTTGCCATCAACCTCAATTTCATCTGGACCGTATTTCTTAAACAAAACTTTATTTCCAACGGCAACTTGCATCGGGACTCGCTCGCCTTTCTCGTTCAGTTTTCCTGGGCCAACAGCCGCTACTCTTCCAAGCACCGGCTTTTCCTTTTCCGCGGTCTCCGGTAAAACAATCCCGGATTTTGTCCTTTTGTCCTCCGTTAAGGGCTCTATAAATACTCTATTTGATAATGGTTTAAGATTCTTCATGGCTTCTTATTGATATACTATTATAACTGCAATTTGGTTTCTGTCAAATGCAATAGCCGATACCCTTTGATCGTGGCGGCAAATTAAAAATAGCCGGTCCTAAGACTGGCCATCAATATCCAGATACCCTTTCACCGCGCGTTCGGCAAACCGGGTAATTTTTCTTTTAATATAGTCCAAAGTGCGCCTGTATTTTGCTGAATTTGGATCGGTTAAGCCGGGTTTTTTGATAAAAAGAACAAAACGGACAAGGGGGTGAATTTTCCGAAAGCGGTGAATGCGCCTCATCGTAGAACGAACTTGAATCGGCAAGACGAATCCGCCAATAACAAATACCATAATATCAATTCCTTCATTGTCCAAACGATCGCTGAATTCGGCTTTGATGTAACCAATGAAAAGCGAATTTTCTTTTATCAATTCTTGAACTGCCTCCTCCACGGCCTTTTCCGCTTCCGGACCTAAATTTTCAGAGTTCACCGCTACCTGCCCAGCATCTTTTCTAGAGTCTGGCGGATCATTGGATCAGCCTGCCTCCCAACTGAAACACTGCGATCATAATTATACAACGGCAAGTCAAAATCTTGAATAGGCAGGATATATCCGATTTCATCGTTAGCCAGGCCGATGAGCATAGCGTGCCAAAGCGGAGAATTAAAATTGGCGGAAAATTTTATCTGTTTTCCCAAACCCGGAGTAATTTCACCGGGGATCATGACAATTTTTAGGTTTCCAATAGTTACTGCTCCAACTTCCGTAATAACATTGTCTCCGTCAAAATTTTCCTCGCTAAATGGCGCGGTTCCAGATAAGATAGCGCTCCGAAACGAATCGTTTTCTAATTTAATCGCGATCCGTTTACGTTGAACGGAAAAATTTTCGGTACTGACGGGCCGAGAATTGGTTAAAACGCATTTTACCGCCTGTTCAGCAATCGCGGATCCAACTTCTTTGGCTAATTCAAATCCTTTGTCTTTATTTTTGAAATTATCCGCGTTAATGGAAACCATCGCTCCCAGCGCGCCATTGGCAAATAAAGCTCTGCCGCCAAGCCGCGATTCTATTTCGTTAACTAAATATCCGGGAAAATCTGCCGTGATAGCTTTATTCTGGCGGCCTAGGGCTTCCGGATGACAGCCGAAATTGACCAGAGTGGCAATGAAACCCGCGTTGTTATGAAACGATAAAACATCAATGGCAGAATCAACTTCTTCGGGGACTCGCCAATTCCTGGAAAATCCGCGCCCGTAGACAACCCCGTGATACATCTTAGCCGGCTTTAATTCATCGGATAAAATTACCAGCAACTCCGCAATGCGGGCGCGAAGGTTTTCCATGTATTTCTCATCCCGCCCTCCGGACCCAAAAATGCCAATTGTATCCGGACCGGAATGCTGATGAGTGGAAAAGATAAAAAGCTCGCAATCGTACTTCAATTTTTTGGCTATCAAATTAACGTCGTAACTTAACAGGCCAATTAAATCCACTGACACAAAAGCCAATCGCTTGCCATTGGGAAATTCCATCAAAAGGCCGCGGGCGTATAAGTTATCGTGAATTTCGCTTGCCTTTCTATCTGGCTCAAAGTAGCCGCCCATCGCTATTCCGACCGGCGGAGTAATTATGATTCCGTTAGCCGCGACAAGCAGAGAGTTGGTTCGTTCAGATCCCATTTGCGCGCCGCCGCATCCTCCAACAGCGAAAAGCAGAATCCAAAGAATAATCCGTTTGTTCAATTTTCAATCCTCCGATACTGGCTCTAGTTAAATCTATTTCTACAAATAATTCAAGGTACGCGCGGTATCAGGATGAAATTCAAGTTCATCGTTGCCATAGCGGATTCGTGGCTCAAATCCAGGCGGAAATTTTTTCAAACTTTTTTCAATGCGGCGCACTTGGATTTTTTTTAGCCAAGATTCTAATTTATCGCCCAACGAACCAGATAATAACCATTCATATGCCTTTTTCTTCCAAGCCGAGGTTCTGTGTAAATGCCTCAAATCGTCTTTATAGTTTATTTTTTCTCCCAGCCAAGGTTCATTGGCCTGCCAAAACTGGTGAATTTTCTCTTGGCTCCCAAAAACCGGCACCAAATTTTTATATAGCGCTTCCCAGTAATCATTATAGGGCGGCGAAAGTTTAAAAGATCTTTCCGTCACAAAGTGATTTAAACATATTTGGTCAGACGCCAATTCTTTGTGGCTCAATTTACGCCGCCGCCAACCCAATAATCCAAAAGACAAAACCGCGAAAAACCGCGCGGTAAAAATTCGCCCTATTCGCGCGCCAACAATCACATCAAAATCAGAGTTTTCGTTGACATTGCCGGTAGCCATAGAACCGGCCGCAAGCGCGAAATCCACAAACGGAATCCAGCGAAACAGCCACGTCCGCCGCAAAAACTTCTTCCATTTTTCGTCGTAAAGAACCTGTTGTTGACGTTTTTCCAAAATTTCTTGACTCATCCAGCTTTAAGTGTATATACTTTTTATAGTTCTTTAAAGAAACGGGGTTAAAATGCCAAATCGGAAAAACAAAAGAAATGATAAACGAATTATTGAACGCGAGATGGATCTTCTGCTACAGGCCCCAGAATTTTTAAAAAATTTAAGAAAGGCGAGAAAAGAAATAAAAGGTATGTATTGGACGCTAAAGAAAAAGGGCAGGCAAATATGGCTTTATCCATCTTCTAAGCTTCGCAAACAAGGCAAAAAACCTTTTAGGATTTCATGAGCATCAGTAATGGTGCTTTTTATTTTCCTTTCTCACTGTCAGTAAAGCAAAAAACGCTATTCCTCCGGACAAATTGTATTTATTGCTTTTTCTAATATCCTCGCGACATTTCTTATGCTTCTTCCTCCACCGCAGGCGCTTCAAGTACTTGCGGCTCCACTCCAATAGCTTGTCCGCTGATTTTCAAAACATCCTTGTCAATCTTCCCGAATTCTTTGTAGGCGTGGTTGTACATACTGACGGTGGTGCCGAGATTCTTTCCAAGTTTCTGCATATAATCTTCGTAACTGCCGAGGTGCCGTCCTAAATTTTCCACTTGTTTAATGATATCTTTCGCTTGCTCGGAAATTTTGTGGTTGCGCAAACCCTGTAGAACGGTTTGTAAGTAAGCTAAAAATGAGGTTGGCGATACTACGATGACCTTTTTCTGCCCGGCGTAATGAATCAGATTACGGGTATCATCGGCGACCGCTCCGACTTTGTTAATCAAAAGGTCATAGTAAATCGCTTCCGACGGAATGAACATAAAAGCGAAATCCATCGTGTTCTCATGCGGTTTTACGTACTTAGAGGTTTCGTCAATGCGAATTTTCAAGTCATTTACCAACGCGGTCTCGTATTTTTTTCTTTCCGGCGATCCGGCGGGCGACTCTAAGATTCGGTTATAATTTTCCAAACTAAACTTGGAATCAATCGGAATCACCCGCTTGTCTACGAAAACCGCCGCGTCCACAATTACGCCATCAGAAAACGCGTACTGCATCTGATAGGACCCGGGCGGCAAAACATTTTTCAAAACTGTTTCCAAATAATACTCCCCCAAAATTCCCCGCTGTTTGGGATTTTTCAAAATATCCTGAAGATTTTTCAGCTGGTCAGCAAAATTCACTACCTGTTTATTGGTTTCGTCTAGACGCACCAATTTTTCCGTGACATCGCGGATAATCTGCGCGCTATGCCCAAATTGCTGCTGCATCAACCGAGTTGACTCCCCTAATTTCGCGTCCATCACCCGCGCGATTTCATTCACCTGATTTTGCAGCATTAACAAAGACTGATCAGGAGCTTTTTTTTGCTGTTGGAATTTCAACAGCAAAAAAATGGCAGTTAGGCCTACAATGAAAATCGCCGCTATAATAACAATTAATATTTCCACACATTTAGCGTACTATTATCCAACGCAATTATCAATTTACAATTTTTCCCGCCCACGGCGGGACCCCGCTGCGGCGGTGGTAATTTTCATTGAATGTTTCAATGTTTTAATTTTCAAATGATTTGTCAATTGTTTCATTGGAAATTTTTTCTTTTTTTTAATTAACAACCCCACAAAAGTGTTCCTGCTTGCTTAATTCAGCGCGGCTCTTGGGGAAATCCCCTTTTTGCTTTTCCGAAACCCAAGCGAGCGGATTGGCCTGGCGGTTTTGATATAATTGCTGAATCAAAACCCAATCCCGGCGAGCGATAAGCGAAATCCCGCGCTGGGCGGGATGTAGCGGGTTGAGGGAAAAGCAGGGGGGGGGATTTTATAATAGAACGATCAAAAAGCAGGAACAAAAAAGACGCCCTCACAGCGTCTTTTTTCAGAGAATTAATCTAACTGACCATTTTTAGCCTAAGCCAAAAATCGTAAATTAAAAAAATCCGTTTTGACTGACCTATTAAGTATAGCAAACCCATTAGTAAAACAACAATGAGTTATCCACACCTAGTTAGAAGCTTTGGCCGACTAAAGACACGGCTAAAATTCCAATAAAGTTGGCTGCAAAAGAGAATAGAAGAAAAACGGAATTTTTAATCTTCGCTATCCCCATCATTGCCAACCCAAGTTCATCCGGCAAAGGAGAAGCAACAATTAACGCTCCGATAAAAGGAGTCAAAAACCTAAAAACTTCCAAATGCAATAAATGAACTACTCTCCTAACGCGCGGCTGGCCAAACAACGACAAAAAATCATCGCTAATCGTATCGCGAACAAATTTAAAAATAATGAAATCTCCTAAAACCGAACCAATCGCTCCCGCCAGCGCGATAATCCAAATGGAGTTGTGCTGAGCCAAAGTGCCGATAGCCACCATTGCCGGCCCGATCGTTATCACGGAAGTGTAAAAAAATCCGGCAACAAAGCTTCCTAAGATAATTGTGGTTTGCGAAAAAATTAAAACTTTTTCAAAAAACCCGCTTCCGGCCAGAAAAATAGCTGCCGCGACGCTGACTGCCAAAATCAGCAAATTTCTCTTAAGATGTTTCTTTATTTCTTTCGCGTTCGTCATGCTTTGATAATGCGGCTAACGCGAAAGCGGATAAAGCCAAACCCACGTCGCGAAATACAACCAGCATCGCTCCCAGATTAAAAACTACAATTCCGGCCATCATTAAACCGCTTATGATTCCGGACCAAAATTGCAAATAGCCGGACAACAGCCAAAACCCCGCAATTAATTCAATAATTTCAAACAAAACTAAAACGCCTTCAGTTCTTATAAATTCTGGCAGCCACCCTATCCAATTTTCTGGATTTACGAATCCATCTATTGCAGCGTAAAAAAAGGAAAACGCCAAACCTATTCGCAGCAGCCAAATTGCCAAATAAAATTTTCTCATGGTTTAAATACAAAGAATTTATAACCCAAAAAGTTTATCGCGATTGTAATTGGCGCTACAGAGAGCTTGGAAATATTTTCCCATAGCGGTTCGCTGACGCCTTTAGGAGCCCCTATCAATGTAGTTAGCGTATAAACTCCAGCTGTATTAAAAATAATAGTAATGCCGCTCACAATAATAAATCTAAAAAATTCTCTTTTATCAATCAAGGGTTTCTGGGTTTTTCCCGGCGCGGAAAAAGACCAAAACCGATTCAAAAGATAGCTGTTTGTGATAGCGATAGCGATTGATATGGAATTAAAAATTGCCAATAAAACCCCCGAATAAATCTTAAAAATCACGCTTAAAAGATTAAGAATCCCAATGTCTAAAAGAGCGTTTAACGATCCGACAGCCGCGTATTTAACAAATTGCCAAATTATCGGCATTCTCTGGCCAAGCCAGCCCCCAATCGTCAAAGCAAAATTAGCGAAGATAAAAAAACCAACAACTAATAACAGCGCGTTAATTATATTAAGACTCCAAAATTCCGGTTTGATGTTCTCTAAAATCGGAATCAGCAACAGTCCAAACGCGGCGCCAATTATGGAAACAACATAAAAATCCTTTCGGCTGGCAACTGTCATAAAACCAGGATTATTTTATTTCGTAGGTTACCGATACATTAACGGTCAGCTCTTGGCTTCCCGGCTCAATTGTTGGAGTTGGAAGCGGTCCTCCAAGATCCCCGCCAAAACCTCCTTCTTTGATCCCGCGCAGAGAAAAAGGATAATAAATAGGAGTTTCATAAAAATTCACTACACGTTTAACGCGGACCCCATTTTGATCAGCCATTAACTCTGCTTTTGTTCTCGCCTTAAGAAATGCCTCTTCTCTGGCCATAGATAGCGCGTCATCCGGATCATCCAATTCAAATTGAAGCGTCCCAATTTCATTTACTCCCAATTCCGGCAGTTTTCCCAAAATGGAAGATATTTTAGTAAAGTCTCTTATTTTCAATTGAACGCTTTGCCGCAATTCATACCCGCTGATATGTGAAGTTTTCTTCTTTTCATCATAAATATATTTTGGAGAAAGGGAGTATTGGGTCGTTTTGATATCTTGGCTGTCTATTCCCTGGCTTTTCACGAAATCCAAGGCCTGATTGATTTTAACAGTATTTTCGGTTTGAATAGCGGCCGGACTGGCGCCTTCCGAAATGACTGAAAAACTGACTGTAGCAATATCTGGAATCACAACCGTTTTTCCTTCCGCGGAAACTGTTATCACTCTGGCCGGACTTAAAGACGAGCTATATCTATAAAGCGCTTTAGCGCCGGCTAGCAAGCCGATCGCCAAGATTACTAATAAAACATTGATTGCCGCCCAAAAAAATGATTTTGATGTTTCTAATTTAGGCATCCCGGTGCTACAATTGCGATTGCGCAGATTGTGAATTAATTTTTATTGATTGTCTCATGACCTTTTGTTTAATTATTATACCCAGACACTAACTACTAACTTAGTAATAATCGCAGTTGTAGCTACCGGGCATCCCGGTGCTACAATTGCGATTGCGCAGATTGTAAATTAATTTTTATTGATTGTCTCATGACCTTTTGTTTAATTATTATACCCAGACA